>DATCDC010000102.1:0-7363 GCA_036510915.1 Solirubrobacteraceae bacterium
CAACGGCAACACGGCGATCGAGGTGATGAACAGCGATCCGCAGGTGATCAACGTCATCGTCGAGTACGTCGATGAGGGCCTGCTGCGGAGCATCGACGTGGACTTCGCCACGCCGGGCTCGAGCGGTGGAACGGTTCCGCCGGTTAGCACCGGCACGCCGAAGCCGGCCACGGGTGAGGGCTCGACGGCACCGACCGTCGCGCAGATCCAGCAGACCGCTCCGGCGGCCGCCGCTGTGCTCTCGCAGTCGGTGACGCACAAGAGCGCGAAGAGCTCGCGTCGCATCTCGATCGCTCGCGTCTCGCTCCGCAAGGGCAAGCGCGTCCTGGTCGTGCGGGTCATGTCGACCCATCGGACCGAGCGGATCAAGATCCGCGTCGGCAAGCGCACATACCGGCGCACCGTCGCCGCCAACCACCGCGTCGTGGTCAGCAACCTGACCCTGCCGCGCTCTGGGACGGTGACAGTGACGCTCGGGTGAAGCCCCCCGGTTCCTTGCCCGGCGGTCGCCTGACCGTCGGGCTCGGGAATCCGGGCCGGACATGGGGCCCCGCCGGCCGGCGGGGCCCCGTGCACGTCCGGGACGCTCCGAGGCGCTGCACGACCCGCGAATCCGGCGCATCGCACCTGGCTACCATCAGAGCCGTGCGCGTCCCCCCGCTCGCACGCCGCGCGTCGCCGGTCGCGATGCTGGCGCTCGTCGTGCTCGTCCTCGCGTCCCCCGCACGTGCGCTCGCCGCTCCCGACTCCGGCACGGTGCTGTCCTGGCTGTCCGGCCAGCGCGAGCGCAACGGCATCCCCGGCGCGCTGACCGAGCGGGCCGACTGGTCGGGCGCCTGCGCGGCGCACATGTCGTACGTCGCCCTGAACGGCGGCGTCCTCACGCATCAGGAGGTCGCGGGCCAGCCGGGCTACAGCGACGCCGGGAACTGGGCCGGCACGCACTCGGTCCTCTCGACCGGCACCTGGACGACGGCCGACCGCGACCCGTTCGAGAACGCGCCGATCCACCTCGCACAGATGCTCGCCCCGGCGCTCGCCGAGAGCGGGGCATCGAACGCGTCCGGGCTGTGCATCACGACGTGGCCGGGCTATGACCGCCCGGTCCCGGCCGCGACGACGGTCTACACCTACCCCGGCCCCGGAACGACGATCTACGCCAGTCAGAACGTGCGCGAGTCGCCGTTCACACCGCAGTCGGCGCTCGGCCTCAGCGAGAACGGCAACGGGCCGACGATCTACGCGTTCGGCGTTGCGCCGAGCGGCGGGTACTACGGACAGCCCAAGCTCGTCGGCGCGTCGCTGACCGGGCCGGCCGGGGCCGTGCCCGTCGTGACGGCGGACTGGACGAACACGACCTTCGGCGCGGCGCTCGCGCCCGGAACGGCGCTGATCATCCCGACGACGCCGCTGCAGAGCGGGGCGACCTACACGGCGAGCGTGACGATGCATGCCGCGGCGGACGCGCAGGACACCACGCGGACGTGGACATTCGCCGCCGGCGCGACGGCGCAGGCGCTGCCAGGCGGCGTGCTGCCGCCCACGCCCACGCCCACGCCCGATCCCGCGCCCGCGGCGGGTGGAGGCGCGCCGCCCGCGCCGCTGCCGCCGCCGGCGTCATCGTCGCCCGCAGGCGCAACCCCGCAGGGCACGGCCGCCGGGGCCGGGCTCGCAGGTCGCGTGCGCCGGCTCGGCCCGCGACGCGTCCGCGTCCGGCTCCGTGTTCCCCGCGCCGGCGCGGGCCATCGGATGATCGTGGATGCCGTCGGCGCCGGCGGTCGGGTCTCGCGCATCGCCTCACGGAGCATCCGCGGCACGAGCCCGATCCTCCATCTGCGCATTCCGCGCGACACCGTGGCACTGCTCGTCATCGCTCCGGCGGACGGGACGCCGGTGCGCGTGCGCCTGCGCGTGCCCGCCTCCTGACCGCTGCGCCGCGCCAGACACGCCACCGCGGACAGGCCCGCCGGCCGTGGTGCGCCGCGGCGGCGGCCCCGGGAACGACTAACGTTCAAGGAGCAACTCATTCGACGGAGGCTCCCCATGGCGGTATCGGCATACGCGCAGCTCGATCGTGAGCGCATCAAGCAGCTCAGCGAGCGCGAAGAGGCGCGGTTGAACGAGCGCACAACGAGGTCCAAGGCGATGTACACCCGCGCAGGGGAGTCGCTCAGCGGCGGCGTCGCGTCGTCCTACCAGCTGCGCGATCCGTGGCCGATCTACCTCGAGCGCGGTGCCGGCCCGAGCGTCTGGGACGTCGACGGCAACGAGTACTGGGATTTCCACAACGGCTTCGGCTCGATGGTGCAGGGCCACGCCCACCCGGCGATCGGCCGCGCCCTGCGCGATCGCTACGCCGACGGCACGCACTTCGCCGCCCCGACCGAGGACGCGATCGTCGTCGGTGAGAACCTGGCCGCGCGCTGGGGCCTGCCCAAGTGGCGCTACACGAACTCCGGCTCGGAGTCGACGATGGACGCCATCCGCATCGCGCGTGCCCACACTGGCCGCGACACGATCATGAAGATCTTCGGCTCCTACCACGGCCACCACGACGGCGTGATGGTCAGCATCGGCGTCGAGTACGACAGGATCGGCGACCCGGAGAACCTCGAGTCGCTGCCCTACGGCGCCGGGATCCCGCAGGCGATCGTCGACATGACGATCGCGGTGCCGTTCAACAACGCCGGCGCGATGGAGCGCCGCATCGAGCGCCTCGACAGGGAGGGCCGCAAGCCCGCCTGCGTGATCATGGAGGCGGCGATGATGAACCTCGGCGTCGTGCTCCCCGAGCCCGGCTACCTCGAGGAGGTCCGTGACATCACGAAGCGTCACGGCATCGTCCTGATCTTCGACGAGGTCAAGACCGGCCTGTGCATCGCCCCCGGCGGCGCGACCGAGAAGTACGGCGTCCTGCCGGACATGGTCACGCTCGCCAAGGCGCTCGGCGGCGGCACCCCCGTCGGCGCGATCGGCGGGAGCGAAGAGGTCATGGCCTGCGTCGCGGACGGCAGCGTCTATCAGGTGGGCACCTACAACGGGAATCCGCTCTGCATGGCGGCCGCGCGCGCGAACCTCGAGGAGGTCCTGACGCCTGAGGCCTACGCGACGCTCGACGGGCTCAACGTGCGCATCCTCGCCGGCTGCGCCGCCGTCGTCGAGCGCTACAACCTGCCGGGCTACGCCGTCGGCATCGGCTCGAAGGGCTGCGTCACGTTCTCGCCGCAGAAGGTCGTCGACTACGCGACCTTCAAGGAGCACCAGGACCCGGATCTCGCCGACCTCGCCTGGCTCTTCAACATGAACCGCGGCATCTACATGACGCCGGGCCGCGAGGAGGAGTGGACGCTGTCCGTCACGCACACCGAGGCGGCGGTCGACGCCTACGTCGCGTGCTTCGAGGAGATGGCCCGCGAGATCACGGAGTGATCTCGCGCCGTCGCGACGCGGCGCAGCCGGGTCGCGACAGCGGTGACATCGCCAACTCGATCCCGGCTCCGCCGGGTCGAGTTGCGCGAAACCCATTCTGACGCGCCCACCCCGACGTCCGGGCGCTACCCGGAAGCCGCGGGCCCGGCGGCGGCCTCCGGGCCAGCGGTGGCTTCCGAGCCGGCCTGCGGGAATTCGCGTGCGGTCTGGCGGCGGAGGATCTCGGTGCCGAGGAAGGCGAGCGCGAGGAAGATGATGATGCCGGCCGGGCGGTGGGTCGCGGGGATCGGCCCCCAGATGAAGATCGCGACCATGATCGCGCCGACGATCACGAATGTCAGCACGGGCTGTTCGCGCAGGAACGGCGCGATCGCGCGGCGGCCCTTGACGGCCAGCTTCGCGGGGCCGGCGAACCAGGCGGCGAGGATCAGCGGGATCCCGACGATCACGAACGCGCCCGCGATCTCGCTGAGCATCGACGTGGCGATCGACATGATCTCGTTCGCCGCGGGCCGGTTCGCGTCGTTCTTGACGAGCGCCGAGACCGTCTCGGACTCGATGATCGAGCGTCCGGCGAGCACGAGCACGCCGGCGGTGATGATCGCGATCCCGACGGTCATCAGCGCCTTGCGCCGACGGCCGGTCGCCAGCACGATCGCCAGCGCGTAGAGCAGCGGGACGAGGATCGTCAGCCACAGCGCCAGGCCCTTGATCGCCTTGCCACCGTCCTGGACGAGTTTGAGGTCGTTGGACTTGAGGACCTGCAGGTGGGCGATGTTCGGTGGGAGCTTGGAGCTGAGATCCGGCAGGCCCAGGCGGTTGGTGATGTCGGCGACGATCAGGCTGAGGTCCAGCGTCACCACGCCGTTGCTCGTCTGCACGGCGCCCTTGCCGCCGTTGACGATGTTGACGAACGACTGGTCGGCGGCGCGATTGGCCTGCTTCCAGACCTGCTGGACGCGCGCGTCGGCCAGCGCGCGCTGTGAGGCGGAGATCGCCGCGTTCTCGAGTGCACCCGCCGCCGGGGCGGCGAGCGGCTGCAGCTGCGCGGGGAGCCGCGACTTGATCTCACCGGCGACGTCGACGTTCGCGTAGATCTGGTTGACGAGGTACACGGCGGTCGCATTGCGAACCGTCTTGTTCTGCAGCAGCTTCGTGCTCGTGTTCGCCCAGTTGTCGGGGTTGAACACCTGCCGGTTGGCCCACACCGCGAAGATGCCGACGATCGCCAGCACCGTCGTGCCCCAGATCAGCACCTGAACGAGGACCCAGCGCCCACGGGTGCTCTTCTCGCCCGGGACGCTCGCAACGTCAGCTGCCGCGGCATCCGGCCCGGTGCTCTGGGGCCCGTCCGGCCCGCCTGCTGTCGACTCGACTGTCATGGCTCCATGTCCTCATCGATGGACGCCATCATCGGTCAACCGCGGGCGCCGCGACGAACCGTACGCCGATGACCGCCGGCGGGCATCGCCCTATCCGGGCGAACTGTCGTCGGCGGCGTCCGGACGACGGCCCAGACCGGCATCCAGCTACGGCACGAGCACCGCAAACTGCTCGCGCGCCACGGTGAACCCGGCGTCGACATAGATCCGCAGCGCCGGGTTCCCGTCGGTCACGGCGAGCCCGATGCTGCGCAGCCCGTCCGCGCGGGCGCGGGCGAGCGCCGCGGCCAGCAGCGCCGCGCCGGTGCCGGCCGGGGCGGCCGGGTGGCGGAACAGCTCGCCGAGCCACGGCCCGGCGAGCGGCGGCCCTCCGGGAGGGTCGCAGACGAGCGCACCGCCGACGACCGCGCCCGACCCGTCGCGCGCGAGCCGGCTGCACGCCAGGAGCGGCCCGATGACCTCGCCGGCCATCAGCGCGCGCAGCTGCTCGCGTTCGGACGGGCGGTCGCCGCCGGCGCGATGGTCGGGGTGGCCCGGCGGGTAGGCGGCGACGAAGGCGTCGAGCAGCGCGTCGACGTCGCTCGCCGTCGCCTGCTCGATCGCGGCACCGGCCGGCGCCGGAGCGTCCGGCGGCATGGCCTGCGGGTCGCGCGTCATCACCCGCGCGCGGCGGCGTGGCTGCGCGCCGGCGGCGACGAGCGCCTCGCCCAGGGCGACGCCGCCCGCGACGATGTGCCCGCGCAGCTCGCGCAGCACCGTCGCGATCACGAGCTCCGGCGTCGCGCCCGCCGCGGGCTGCAGGTCATCGGCGAGCGGCAGGCCCTCGCGCGTGCCCGCCAGGTAGGTGGCGACGCTGTCGCCGCCGGTTCCGCGGAGCGTGGTGCGCGGCACGCGCTCAGCCCTCGTCGCGCAGCAGCGCGCGCCGTACCTTGCCGCTGGCGGTCTTGGGCAGCTCGTCGGCGAACTCGACGATGCGCGGGTACTTGTACGGGGCGGTCTGCGCCTTGACGTGCTCCTGCAGCTCGCGCGCCAGCTGCCTGGACGCGGCGCCCGGGTCGCGCAGGACGACGACCGCGCGCACGATCGCGCCGCGCTCGGCGTCGGGCGCCGCGACGGCCGCGGCCTCCGCCACCGCGGGATGGGAGACGAGCGCCGACTCGACCTCGAACGGCCCGATCCGGTAGCCCGCGGAGATGATCACGTCGTCCGCGCGCCCCTCGAAGAACAGGAAGCCGTCCGCGTCCTCGCGCACGCGGTCGCCGGTGCGCCAGGTGCCCTGATCACGGCGGTCGTCGACGGCCCAGGCGCCGTCCTCGCCGCGTACCACCTCCTCGCCGAGATAGCCGAGGAAGAACGTCGGGTCGCTGGCGGGGTCCAGGCACAGCTCGCCGTCGTCGATCCACAGCCGCACGCCGTCGAGGGGGCGCCCCATCGAGCCCGCCCTCGGCTCGCGCCCGGGGGGCTGTCCGGTCGTCTGGCCGGTCTCGGTCTGCCCGTAGCCGTCGCGGATCCACAGCCCGGTCGCGGCGTGGAAGGCGCGCAGGATCTCCGGGTTGAGCGCCTCGCCGGCGGCGACGAGCCCGCGCAGCGTCGCGACCGGCCGGGGCTCGGCGCGTTTGGCGACGACGCGGAACTCGGTCGGCGCCATGCACAGCACGTTGACCGCCTCGGCCTCGAGCACGGCGAGCCGCTCGTGGGGGTCGAAGCGCTGATCGTGCAGCAGCGCCGCCGCGCCGCGGATCCACGGCGCGATGAACACGTTGCGCGCGGACTTGCTCCACCCGCTCGCCGCCGTGCACCACACGAGGTCGCCGGGACCGGCGTCGAGCCACGTGGACGCCTGGAGCAGCTGTCCCTCGAGGTAGCGCTGGCCATGCACGACCGCCTTGGCCTCGCCCGCGGTCCCACTGGTGAACGTGATCAGGCACGGATCCCGGGGGCCGAGCTCGGCGTGCGCCGGTGCGCCGGCCTCGGCGCCCGCGCCGAACAGCGAGGGGTCCGGCACGAGCAGGACCGGGCACTGCGGTCCGGCCGCCTCCAGCTCTGCGCGGTTGCGCTCGTCGCAGACGACCGCGGCGGGCCGCGTCGTCTGCA
The DNA here is from genome assembly GCA_036510915.1 of Solirubrobacteraceae bacterium. Lineage (GTDB taxonomy): Bacteria > Actinomycetota > Thermoleophilia > Solirubrobacterales > Solirubrobacteraceae > F1-60-MAGs163. Next base: position 6,906 of record DATCDC010000102.1, read on the forward strand.
GCCGCAGCCGCAGGTCCTTCGCCCGCAGCTGCTCGGTGCACGGCAGCACGACGTAGCCGGCGCGAAAGCACGCGACCATCGCCTGCACCCACTCGGGGCGGTTGCCGACGAGCGTGAGCACGATGTCGCCGCGGCGCACGCCGCGAGCGTGGAGCGCCGCGGCCAGGGCCGCGCTGCGGCGCGCCGTCTCCCCGAACGTCCACTCCCGCCGCGCGCCGTCGCGCGCGAGCTCGACGAGGGCGAGTGCGCCGGGCGGGGCGGCCTCGACGACGTCGCGGGCGAAGTTCATGGCGCGCAGTGTGCCAGCACGGAGCTGTCGCGCCGGTGCTCGCCGGGCGTCAGAATGCGCTGATGCAGCGCCTCGCCATCGCCGCCGTTCTCCTCGTGGTGCCCGCCGGCTGCGGCGACGGCGCCGCGGCCACGCCGGGGACGAGCGCGACGACGGCGGCGACCGCGAG
>DATCDC010000103.1:0-2153 GCA_036510915.1 Solirubrobacteraceae bacterium
GCACGTGCGCAGCGCCGAGCGCGCCCGCCGAGCGCGCGCACTGATCGACCGGGCGGGCTTGCGGGGCCGGGAGGACGCCGACCTCTCCGAGCTGTCGGGCGGCGAGCGCCAGCGGGTCGCGATCGCGCGCGCCCTCGTGCACGAGCCGCGTCTGCTGCTCGCCGACGAGCCGACAGCCGCGCTGGACGATGCGACCTCCGAGCGCGTGCTGGAGATCCTCGAGGAGGCGCGGCGCGAGCGCGGCATGACGATGCTGGCGGTCACCTACGACCCGGCCATGATCAGTCACACCCAGCGGATGCTGCGCCTGCACGAGGGGACGATCGACGAGCTCCCGGCCGCGGCGGTGACCCCCGCCGGAGGCCGTCGATGATCCCGCTCGTCCTTGCGACGCTCCGCCGCCGCCCGGCCCGGGCGCTGCTGTCCGCGCTGGGCACGGCCGTCGGCGTCGCGACGATCGTGGCGCTGCTGGGCGTCACCGACGGCCTCAAGCAGACGGCCGGCGGGCTGGTGCGGCTCGGCGCCGGCGACATCGGCCTCTTCCAGAAGAACGTATCGGACCCCTCGGCCTCCGTCCTGCCGGCGAGTCTCACAGCCCGGCTGCGGCGCGTCCCGGGCATCGCCGACGCGACGCCGATCCAGCTGCTGATCGAGGCGCTGCCCAAGAACCCCGCGGCCGTCGTGTTCGGCGTCGAGCCGCGCGGCTTCGTCGCCGCGCGACTGATCTTCGTGCGCGGCCGCCCGGCACAGCGCGCGCGCGACGTGGCCGTCGGCGACGGGCTGGCCCGCGAGCTGAAGCTCCGTCCGGGGTCGACGCTGCGGATCTCGCGGCGGCCGTTCCGCGTCACCGGCGTCTACCACTCGGGGATCCTCTTCGAGGATCAGGGCGCGATCGTCTCCCTGCGCGACGCGCAAGGGATCACGGGGCGCCCCCAGGACGCGACGACGATCAGCGTGCAACTCGGCGCGGGGGTGCACCGCCGGGAGGTCCAGCGGGCGATCCAGCGGCGCTTCCCCGGGCTCACCGCGATCGGGACGCCGGAGGAGGCGGCGCGCGCCGGGGCCAACGGCACGCTGATCAGCAAGGCGGCGCTGGTGATCGTCGTGCTCGCGCTGATCATCGGCGCGATCAGCGTCGCGAACACGATGCTGCTCTCGGTCGTCGAGCGCCGCGGGGAGTTCGCGGTGATGTCGGCCGTCGGCTGGAGCGGACCGCAGGTCGCCGGCGTGGTCCTCGCCGAGGGGGTCGCGATCAGCGTGCTCGGCGCGGGCATCGGGCTGCTGCTCGGCGCCGTCGGCTCACGGCTGCTCGTGCACGCGCTCGGGGTGCAGTCGTTCGTCAGCCCCGTGATCTCCGCGTCCGTGCTGCTCGACGGCCTGCTCGTCGGCCTCACGATCGGCATCGTCGGCGGCCTGTACCCCGCGTGGCGGGCGGCCCGGCTGCCGCCGGCGCCCGTCCTCGCCGGCCGCTGAGGGCCGCGGGACGCGGCGGACGGCACGCGGTAGGGTCCGCTGCCATGAGCGCCGGCAGCATCCACGGCCTCGACGGGGCGCGCGTCGACCGCCTGCTGGCGAGCGAGACCGAGCGCTTCACGCGTTCGCATGCGCGCTCGCTCGCCTGGCTCGACGAGGCCGCCGATGTGCTGCCCGGTGGCGTCCCGATGAGCTGGATGCGCGAGCTCTACCGCCACCCGCCGCCCGTGATCGACCGCGCCGCCGGAATCGTCACGACCGACATCGACGGCAACGAGTACCGCGACTTCAACCTCGGCGACATGAGCGTCCTCGCCGGCTGGGCGCACCCGGTCGTGCTGCGTGCCGCCGCCGAGCGGCTCGCGCGCGGTGCCCAGTTCCTCCTGCCCAGCGAGGACGACGTCGGCGTCGCACGCCGGCTGGCCGGCCGCTGGGGGCTGCCGTTCTGGCGCTTCACCCTCTCGGCGAGCCAGGCCAACGTCGAGGTGCTGCGCATCGCGCGCGCCGCGACCGGCCGCCCGGTCGTGCTGATGTTCGACGGGAAGTACCACGGCCACGCCGACGAGCTGCTCTACGGCGGCCTCGACCGGGCGGCACCGGAGATCCGCGGCGTGCCCGCGGCAGGAGCCCAGGCCGTCCGGCTCGTCCCGTTCAACGACGGCGCGGCGGTGGAGCGCGAG
>DATCDC010000104.1:0-26183 GCA_036510915.1 Solirubrobacteraceae bacterium
CGTCGGCGTCCGGCCCCGTGCCACCGGCACGAAGCCGGAACACCGCCGACCCTCAGATCACGACCGCGCCCGCGCCGAATTCCACGCAGAACTTCGGGCCACGCGTACTAGACGGAGCCCTCGGCGGCAGCGCGCGTCAGCGTCGGCGACTGCTCGGCGTCCGGGCGGTCGGGCGCCACGTCCTGGTCGAGGAACTCGAGCACCGCGCGGTTGAACGTCAGCGGGCGCTCGAACATCGGCACGTGGCCCGTGTCCTCGAGGATCAGCGTGGCGGCCTGCGGGATGTGGCGGGCGAACTCGTAGGCGTCGCCCACCGGGACGAGGATGTCCTCGGTGCCCTGGACGATCAGGGCCGGGCAGGCGATCTCGCCCAGGCGCGGCGTGATGTCGTAGCTGCTGAGCGCCTCGAAGGCGGGCTGGAAGCCCGGTGAGCCGACCGAGCCCAGCTGCTCGGCCAGCAGGTCCTTCTGCAGGCGCGAGGGGTAGCGCGCGACGACGCCGAAGCCCAGCGCGGTGAAACCGGGGCGCGTCAGCATGCGCCGCGCGGACTCGGGCGTGCCGCGCGTCGCGCTGACGAACGAGCGCGCGAAGCGCTCGCTGGCACGGTTCTGGGAGATCGTCAGCGAGGTGATGCCGGCGGCGTCGACGAGCACCGCCCGCTCGACGCGCCGCGCTGAGCGGATCGCGAGCTCGGCGGTCGTGAAGCCACCCATCGAGTTGCCGACGACGGCCACCGCGCCGACGCCGACGTGTTCGCAGAGGTGGTCGACGGTTGCGGCGAAGTTCGTGATCGAGATCGGCTCGCGCGGCATCTCCGAGCGGCCGAACCCGGGCAGGTCGAGCGCGATCACGCGGCGCGTCTGCGCGAAGGTGGGGATGTTCTCCAGCCAGTTCTGCCAGCAGCCCCCGAGCCCGTGGATGAAGACGACCGGGTTCCCGCCACTGCCGATGTCGACGTAGTTGACAGCGGCGCCGTCGAGCTCGGCGCTGTGGGTGTGCGCGGGCCAGTCGACCGCACGCCAGCCGGGCGTCGCGCTGACGCCGTACTCGGCGTCGGCGCGGCGGCGGGCGGTGCGCCAGGACACCGGCCGCGAGGGCGAGGGCCAGATCGTGCGCAGCGGACCGCGGCGGTAGAGGCGGGGCTCGGTGCGTGAGGCCATGCCCAGACGGTACCGAAGCCGCCTGCACGGGCCGGACGGTCGCCCGCAGCGCTAGGGGCGCTTGCGCACGCGGATGACGCAGTTCCAGGTCGCGACCTCGCGCAGCCCGGGGATGCTCACGATGAAGCGCAGCCGCGGCCAGTAGCGCGGCTCGACGCGCTCGACGATCAGCGCAGGGTCCGCCCGCACGAGGGCGACGGTCGGCCCGACGTGCACGGCCCAGAGCCCGTCGCCATAGGGGTTCTTGCGCGGCTGGCCGTGGCGTCGCACGTAGGCCTGCGGCCCGCGGTCGGGGCCGAGGTAGTGGTAGGGGGACATGTCGTGCCCGCCCCACGGCGAGTACCAGTTCGTCCACGAGATGTAGCCCCAGCCGCCGGGCTTCAGCACGCGCGAGATCTCTCGCAGGACCGCCGGCGTGTTCGGCGTGTGCTCGAGCAGGTTCGAGCAGAAGACGCCGTCGAAGCTCGCGTCCTCGAACGGCAGCGCGCCGGCGTCCGCCAGGACGTAGCCCGCTGGGGCCTCACCGGCGAGGCGCAGCTCGTCCTCGGAGTTGTCGACGGGCACGACGTCGGCGCCCGCGGCGGCGAAGGCGCGCGTGTAGAACCCCGGCCCGCAGCCCAGGTCGGCGATGCGCTGGCCCGCGAGCGGGCCCACGCGGCGGTCGAGGTCGGCGACAGCCTCGCGTGCGAGCACGGTGTAGAACGGCTCGGGGTCGGCCTGCTCGTTGCGCCACAGGCTCCACAGCTGGCGCACGCGCGCAGCGCCGTGCAGCTCGGGCGGATCTGTCACGGGCGCGGGCATCGGCGCGGCACAGTAACGGCGCGCGTCAGCCGATGGCGCCGAGCAGGCGCTCGAGGTCGCTCGCGTCGTTCCACGCACCGACCGACGCGCGCACGTAGGGCGTCATCGGCAGGCTGCGCACGACGACCCCGGCCTGTGCCAGGCGCCCCACCTCGCCCGGCGGGTCGTCGGCCTCCCACGTGACGAGCGTGCCGGCCCCGCGCGGGGCGACCGTGCGGCCGCGCTCGCGCAGGGCGTCGGCGAGGCTCGCGGCGAGCGTCGCCGCGCGCTCGTGCACGGCGGCCCAGCCGAACGCGTCGAGGACGTCGTGCGCGGCGAGCGCGACCTCCATCTGCTCGACGGCGATCGTCGTCGCGTCGTGGCGGCGCGCGTCCGGCCACGGCGTCGCCCGCAGCCCGGCGTTGGCGTCGGCGAGGTTCGCGTAGGCCAGACCCTGCGGCTCGACGCGCCCGGACCACTGCGGCGCGATCCAGAGCATGCCGGTGCCGACCGGGCCGCAGAGCCATTTCTGGCCCGAGCCTGCGTAGAACGCGCACCCGAGCGCGTCGACGTCGACGGGCACCGCGCCGATCCCCTGCGCGCCGTCGAGCAGCACCGGCACGTCGAGCCCCGCCAGCTCGGCGGGCGCGAGCGCACCCGTCGTCCAGCTGACGTGCGAGCAGGCGACCAGCGCCGTCTGCGGCTGCACGGCGCCGGCGAGGTCAGCGAGCGGGGCGGTGCGGATCGTGATGCCGCGGCGCTCGCGCATCGTGATCAGTGGGCCCAGCAGGCCGGGATGCTCGTCGGGCGCGGTCAGGACCTCGTCGCCGGGCTGCAGGTCGAGGCCGCCGAGCACACGCACGATGCCCTCGGTCGTGCAGGTCGTCAGCGCGACGTCGGCGGCGTCGGCGCAGAGCAGGCGGGCGTAGGCGTCGCGCAGGCGCGGCGTGATGGCCATGTAGCGCTCGTAGTAGCCCGTGCTGCGCCCCTCGGTCCCGGCCCGCTCCCAGCCGGAGCGGGCCTGCTCGAGCGCGGGCCGCGAGAGCGGGCCGCAGGTGCCGGCGTTCAGGTAGGCGGTGTGCTCGAGGACCGGGTGGGCGGCGCGGAGGGCGGCAGCATCCATCGCCCGGATGCTACGACCCGTCCGCGCGGGTCAGCGCCCGCAGACGGGCCAGGGCGCGGCGCCCGAGCGCGCGTAGAGGAGCGCGGCGCGGCGGTACTGCTCGGCGGCCGGCGCGGCCGCGGGGTCGCCGTGGCCGCCGACCGACGCCCACGTGCCGGAGTCGAACTGGAAGAGGCCGCGGTAGGTGCCGCTGGCATCGACCGCCTGCGGGTTGCCGCCCGACTCGCAGGCGGCGATCGCGATCAGGGCTGCGGGGATCGCGACGCCGGGGGCGCCGCCGGTGCGGCGCAGGTTACGCACGAGGCGACCCAGGTGGGCCGCCTGGTCGTGCAGGCGCGGGGTGGACCAGCCGGCATAGGTGGCGCGGTGCGGAGCGCTCGTGCCGCCCAGGTGCGCGCGGGCGCGGGCCAGGCGCACGACGCGCCGCACGGCGCGCTCGTGGCGCACGCCGGCGCGCTCCAGCGCGCCGGCGTTGCGGGCGGCGAGGTCGACGGCGCTCGCGGCGGCGGCGGCCGGCGGCGATGCGGCCGGACGGTTGGCGGCGAAGGCGACGGATGCCGGCAGGAACAGCATGACGGCGCCGGTCGCGAGTACCTGTTTGTGTCTGAGCATGGTGTCGGGTCCTTGCTGGGGCCGTGTGCGGGCGCGGACGCGCGCTGCGACGCTCCGTTGGGGATCGGGTGGCTGTGCGGCGGATCGAGCGGTCTCCCGGCCAGTGGGCGGGAGTCGTCCGCGGCGGGCGCGCACCGGAATCGGGCGCGCTGAAACCGTGTCCTGGGAGAGAAACACGCCCTCCTAAAGTCCGTTGCGCGTCTGTGACCGACGTCACACAGCAGAAAGAGCGTGCAAATCGGCGAAAAACGCCTGGACCCGGCGGCTGCGTCGACGGCTCGCGTACCATCGCGCGGGTGAACGTCACGCTCCCAGATGGCACCCCCCTCGAGCTTCCCGAGGGCGCCACCGGCGCCGACGCGGCGCTGGCGATCGGGCCCGGCCTGGCGCGCGCCGCGCTCGCCGTGCGCCAGCAGGGGGAGGTGCGCGATCTCGCCCGTCCGCTGATCGACGGCGAGCCGCTGGAGATCATCACCGAGAAGAGCGGCCAGGACGCGCTCGACGTGATCCGCCACGATGCCGCGCACGTGCTCGCCGCCGCGGTGATGGAGCTCTACCCGGGCGTGAAGATCTCGATCGGCCCGGCGATCGAGGGGGGCTTCTACTACGACTTCGAGTTCCCCGAGGGCGTCACCGTCACCGAGGCCGACTTCCCCGCCATCGAGGAGCGGATGCGCGAGCACATCCGCGCCGGGGAGGGGTTCGACCGCGTCGAGGTCGGGGTCGACGAGGCGCTCGGGCGCTTCAGGGCCGAGGGGCAGGACTACAAGGTCGAGCTGATCGAGGACCTCGTCCGCGACCAGGGCATCGACCACGTCGCGCTCTACACGAACGGGCCGTTCACCGACCTGTGCCGCGGGCCGCACGCGCCGTCGACCAAGCGCATCGGCGCGGTCAAGCTGCAGTCCGTCGCGGGCGCCTACTGGCGGGGTGACGCGACCCGCACGATGCTCACGCGCGTCTACGGGACCGCGTTCTTCGACAAGAAGGCGCTGGCCGCCGAGCTCGAGCGCCTCGAGCAGGCGCGTGCCCGCGACCACCGCAGGCTCGGGCGCGAGCTCGGGCTCTTCACCTTCTCGGACCTGTCGCCCGGCGCGGCCTTCTGGCTGCCGAAGGGCACGGTCATCTGGAACGAGCTCGTCGCCCTCTCACGCGAGATGGGCACGGCGCGCGGCTTCACGGAGGTCAAGACGCCGCAGCTCTACGACAGCGAGCTGTGGAAGACCTCGGGCCACTGGGGCAAGTACCGCGAGAACATGTTCATCACCGAGACCGAGGGCCACGAGTTCGGGCTCAAGCCGATGAACTGCCCCGGGCATGCACAGCTCTTCAAGACCCAGCACTGGAGCTATCGCGACCTGCCGGTCCGTTACGCCGAGCCGGGCCTGCTGCACCGCAACGAGCTCAGCGGCACGCTGCACGGGCTGCTGCGCGTGCGGCACTTCGTCCAGGACGACGCGCACATCTTCTGCACGGAGGAGCAGATCGAGGCCGAGGTGCGCCGCTGCCTGGAGCAGGCCTTCGCGACGTTCGAGATCTTCGGCTTCGAGGTCGAGCTCGAGCTCTCGACGCGCCCTGACGAGCGGATCGGCGGCGACGAGTTGTGGGACCGCGCGGAGGGCACGCTCGAGAAGGTGCTGCGCGACGACGGGCTCGACTACCAGCTCAACCCCGGCGACGGCGCGTTCTACGGTCCGAAGATCGACCTGCACACGACCGACTCCCTCGGGCGCTCCTGGCAGCTCGGCACCGTTCAGCTGGACTACTCGATGCCCGAGCGCTTCGAGCTCGGCTACATCGGCGCGGACAACGCCGAGCACCGCCCGGTGATGATCCACACCGCGCGGATGGGCTCCTTCGAGCGGTTCATCGGGATCCTGATCGAGCACTACGCCGGCGAGTTTCCCGTCTGGCTCGCGCCCGTACAGGCCGTCGTGCTGCCGATCTCCGACCGTCATGCCGAGGCGGCCGAGGGGGTCGCGGCCGCGCTGCGCGCGCGGGGACTGCGCGCGAAAGTCGATGCCGGCAACGAGTCGATCGCCAAGCGCATCCGCGAGAACGAGCTGCAGAAGGTGCCCTACATGCTCGTCGTCGGCGATCGCGAGGCCGAGGAGTCCACGGTCGCGGTGCGCCGCCACGGGCTCGGCGACGTGGGGACGTTCGCCGTCGAGGCCTTCGCCGCGCACGTCGCGTCGGAATCGGCCGAGCGGCGCGACGAGGTGCTCGCAGCGTGACGCGGACGAAGCGCCGGCTCGGCGCGCTGCCGGCGATCGACCTCGGCGGCGGCCTCGTCGTCCACCAGGCGGTCAGCGTGGGCCAGCGGCGGCGCGGGCTGGCCGGCCTCGACGTGCTGCCCGAGGGCCGCGCGCTGCACCTGCGCCCGTGTCGGGCGGTGCACACCTTCGGCATGCGCTTCGACCTGGATCTCGTGTGGCTCGACGGCGCGTTTCGCGTCGTTCGGGTCGATCGCGGGGTGCCTCCGCGGCGCCGCCGGACGTGCCTGCGGGCGCGCTCCGTGGTGGAGCTCCGCGCCGGGGAAGCCGATCGACTGCTGGAGATTGGCTATACTGCGCAGCGTTGACACTGTTCGCTCATCTGCGCGCTTCTTGACGCGCACCCCTCACAGCTAGTGCCGGTCCCTCGCAGATTCGACCGGCGCCCGCCCGAGCGGGACACGACCCGGATCAACGAACGCATCCGCGTTCCCGAGGTTCGTGTGATCGGTGCCGACGGCAACCAGGTCGGGATCCTCAAGATCGAGGACGCCCTGCGCATGGCGCAGGAGCGCGATCTGGATCTCGTCGAGGTCGCCCCCGAGGCGCGCCCGCCCGTCTGCCGCATCCTGGACTACTCGAAGTACAAGTACGAGCAGGCCCAGAAGCTCAAGGCGGCGCGCAAGCACCAGCAGCAGATCAACGTGCGCGAGATCAAGTTCCGCCCGAAGATCGCCGAGCACGACTACGCCACGAAGAAGGGGCACGTCACCCGCTTCCTCCTGCACAAGGACAAGGTCAAGATCACGATCATGTTCCGCGGGCGCGAGGTCACGCACCCCGAGCGCGGGCAGATGCTGCTCGAGCGCCTCGCCGAGGACCTCGCGGAGCTCGCACAGATCGACCAGCGGCCCAACCTCGACGGGCGCAACATGACGATGCTGCTCGCACCGTCCAGGGCCGTGCTCGCCGGCGAGTTCGACAAGGACGGCCGCGTGGCCGCCGCGCCCGACGCGCCTACCGACGCGCCGCCGCCGGCCGCGCAGGCCGAGGCTCCCGCCCCGGACGCTGCGCAGGCCGGGGTCCCCGTGGCCGAGGAGCCCGTCGCCGAGGTCGCGGAGCCCGACGCGGTCGCGACGAACGGCGCCGAGCCCGAAGCACCCGCCGCCCAGGACGCGCCGGCAGCGGTCGACGCGCCCGCGGCGCCGTAGAGCCGGCCACTAGCCGAAAACGGCCGGGAAGCCCTCGCGGTAGCTGGGGAACCCGGGCGCCCAGCCGAGCTCGCGGCGCGCCTTGGCGTTCGAGGCGCCGCGCAGCCCAGCCATCCCGCCGACGGCCGACCCGCCGAGGATCCGCGCCAGCCACACCGGGACGTGGCGCGGCGCCGGCGCGCCGATCGCGGCGGCCATCGCCGGCACCCAGTCGCCCATGCGCGCGGGCTCGTCGTCGGTCACGTTGTAGATCCCGGGCGCACCGTGGTCGAGTGCACGGACGGTCGCGGCGGCCGCGTCATCGACGTGGATGAACGAGAAGCGCGCCTCGCCGCGACCCAGCACCGGGAAGCGCCGGCGGCGCAGGTCGTCCAGCCCGGGGCTGCCCGGGCCGTAGGCCGTTCCCGGCCCGTAGAAGAACCCGTAGCGCAGCACGACGCCCTCGACGCCCGGGGTGTGCAGCGTGGCGTCCTCGAGGACACGCGTCGCCCCGAGCGCCTCGCGCATGGCTGCCGGGGGGTCGTCCCACAGCGGGGCCGTCTCGTCCAGGACCGGCGGCCCCGATGGCTCCAGTGAGAACGCGACGCTCTGGGTGATCAGCCGGCGCGCCCCGGCACCGGCGGCCGCCCGTGCCAGCACGGGACCGGCCTCGCGGCGCAGCCGGTTCGTCGGCGCCATCGCCGCGTCGTAGCGGCGCACGTCCAGGCGCCGGGGGATGGCGGTCAGCTGGTTGATCACGACCTCCGGGCGGGCGGCGAGCACGGCCGCGTGCAGCGCGTCCGCGTCGAGCGCGTCGGCCACGACCGGGGTCACGCCGCGCCCGGCGAGGAGCGCGCCGCGCTCGGGCGAACGGGTCAGCGCGGCCACCTCGTGGCCGGCGGCCTGCAGGCGGTCCAGCAGCGGGCGCCCGATCGCGCCGGTCGCTCCCGCGAGGAACACCTTCATCGGCTGACCTCCGTCTCGCGCACGGCGAGGTAGAGCCACACGGTGACGGCCAGGACGGCCGCCAGCAGGACCGCGTCGGCGATCCCGGTCGAGACCGGGTCCGCGTTGCCCGCATCGACGATGTGGTTGACCAGGTGCAGGGCGCCCTGGACGATCCCCACGGCCAGCACGGGCAGCCGCCATGAAGGGCGGCCGATCGCGACGAGCAGGCAGACGCCGTACGCGGCCGCCCAGGTCGCGAGGTCGCGCAGGTAGTGGCCGCTGGCGCTGCCGAACGGGCCGATGTGCTCGACGAACGAGGCGGGATCGATCGCCTGGAAGGCAGCGATCGCCAGCGAGGTCGCACCGAGTGCACCGAGCCCGGCGCGGATCGCCGTCTCGCGGGCGGGTGTGGCGGTGGTCACGGACATGTGAGCAGCGTACGATGCAAGTGGTTCCATGAACAGATCCAATTCGATGACAGTCGCGGGTACCACTACGACGGGTCCCGAGCTCCTGATCGAACTCGACCGCGGCGAGGGCCCGCTGTCCGCGCGGCTGCAGGGCGGACTGCGCGAGGCGGTCCGGACCGGACGCCTGGCGCGGGGCGAGCGCCTGCCGTCGACCCGGACGCTGGCGCGCGACCTGGGCGTCTCGCGCCGGCTCGTCGTCGAGGCCTACGCGCAGCTCGTCGCCGAAGGCTGGCTCGCCGCGCGCCAGGGCGCCGGGACGAGCGTCGCGCAGGCGCCGCGCGGGCGCGCGCGGCTGCCCGCGCCCGAGCCCGGCGCCGAGCCCGTGGGCCGCCTGCCCTACGACTTCTTCCCCGGCTCGCCCGATCTCGCGTCCTTCCCGCGCGCGCTGTGGCTGCGCACGTTGCGCGAGGTCCTGCGCAGTGCGCCGGACGAGGCGCTGCACTATCCCGACGTCGCCGGGACGCCGGAGCTGCGCGCGGCGCTCGCCGCCCACCTGGGCCGCGTGCGCGGCGTCGTGACGACGCCGGAGCGCGTCCTCGTCACCAGCGGCGCGCGCCAGGGCCTGGCGCTGCTGGGCCGGATGCTCGCCGGGCGCGGCGTCACGCGCATCGCGATCGAGTGGCCGACGTTGCCGCTGCACGCCGAGATCCTCGAGGCCGGCGGGCTCCAGATCGCGCGCATCCCGGTCGATGCCGACGGCGTGCTCGTCGAGCGCCTGGAGGCGAGCGGCGCCGGGGCCGTGCTCGTCACGCCCGCCCACCAGGCCCCGCGGGGGGTCGCGCTGACGCCCGAGCGCCGCGCCGCGCTGGTCGCCTGGGCGCAGGCCGGCGAGCGGCTGATCGTCGAGGACGACTACGACGCGGAGTTCCGCTACGACCGCGCGCCGCTCGGCGCAGTGCAGGCGCTCGCGCCCGAGCACGTCGCCTACCTGGGATCGGTGAGCAAGACGCTCGCTCCGGGCCTGCGGCTCGGCTGGCTCGCGTTGCCGGCGGCGCTCGTCGCGCCGCTGGCAGGCGCGAAGGCGCTCGACGACGGGGGCTGCCAGACGCTGGACCAGCTGACCCTCGCGCGCCTGCTCGACACGGCGGCCTACGACCGGGTGCTGCGCGCCGCGCGCCGGCGCAACCGCGCGCGGCGCGATGCGCTCGTCAGCGCGCTGGCGGCCGAGCTGCCCGGGACGCGCCTCGAGGGCCTTGCCGCCGGCCTGCACGCGCTCGCACGGCTTCCGGCGGCGGTCGACGCGCAGGCGCTCGTCGCGGCCGCCCGGCAGGTCGGCGTCGGCGTCTACCCGATCCCCGACCGCCGCGGGCAGACCGACGAGCTCGTGCTGGGCTACGCCTGTCTCAGCGAGCCTGCGATCGCGGAGGGGGTGCGGCGTCTCGGCTCGGTGATGATGACGCTGGGCTGAAGCGGCGCTCGGGAGCCCTCGCCGCCGACCGAACCAGGAGTTTCTATACTCCAGCGTCCGTCATGCCCAAGATGAAGACCCATTCCGGCGCGAAGAAGCGCTTCAAGGTGACCGCCAACGGCAAGGTCCGCGGACGTCACGCCTTCTCGAGCCACATCCTCGAGAAGAAGACCCCGAAGCGCAAGCGCGGCTTCCGCAAGCCGATGGAGGTCTCCGACCACGACGTCCCGCGCATCAAGAAGATGCTGGGGGTGGGCAAGTGACGCGCGTCAAGCGGTCCGTCGCCGCCAAGAAGAAGCGCCGCGCGACGCTCGAGCGCACCAAGGGCTTCCGCGGCGACGCCAACTCGCACTACAAGAAGGCCAAGGAGGCCCTGCTCAAGGCGGACTCCTACGCCTATCGCGACCGCCGCAACCGCAAGCGCGACTTCCGCCGCCTGTGGATCACGCGCATCAACGCCGCCGCGCGCCTGAACGGCATGACCTACGGCACGTTCATGCACGGGCTGAAGCTGGCCGGGATCGACCTGGACCGCAAGGTCCTGGCCGACATCGCCGTGCGCGATCCCGAGAGCTTCTCCCGATTTGCGGACGCCGCCCGCGAGGCGTCGGCCGCAGCCGTCTGAGCCGCACACACCGACTTCACTCACCGGGCGCCGCATCCGCAAGGACGGCGCCCTTTGTGTTTCCAGGACCAAAGACGCCGTGACCATCGAGAGCCCCCACAACGCGAAGCTCAAGGAGATCCGCCGCCTGGCGCGGCGCCGCGGCCGTGAGCAGTCCGGGCGCTTCGTCGCCGAGGGCGAGGACCTGCTGGCAGCCGCCGACGCCGCCGGCTGGAGGGCGCTCGAGCGCTATGTCGCGGTGGGCAGCGGGCTGGCGGGCACGCAGGTCGAGCCGGAGCTGCTGGCGCGGGTCTCGGGCCTGGGGTCGGGCACGCGCGCGCTCGCGGTCTACGAGCAGCGCTGGGCTGCGCCGCAGGGCCCACTCGCGGTCTACCTGCACGGCGTCGGGGACCCCGGGAACGTCGGGACGATCGTGCGCTCCGTGCACGCGTTCGGCGCCGGATCGGTCGTCCTGGGCCCCGGCTGTGCGGATCCGTTCGGCCCCAAGGCGGTGCGCGCGAGCATGGGCGCCGTGTTCAGCGTCCCGCTCGCCCGCGGCGGAGTGGAGGACCTGCCCGGCCGCACGATCGCGCTGGCCGCGCGCAGCGGCGAGCGGCTGCAGGGGCCGCTGCCCGGCGGGGAGGCGAGCATCCTGGTCGGGGCCGAGCGCACCGGCCTGCCGGAGGACGTGCTCGCACGGGCGGACGCCGTCGCGCACATCGCGATCGCGGGGGAGTCGCTGAACGCCGCGATGGCGGCGACGGTGGCGCTCTACGAACTGACTAGGGTTCCCACCGCATGAGCGACCTCGTCGGCCAGATCGAGCGGATCCGCGAGGACGCCCTGGCGGCGATCGCCGCCGCACGCACGACGCAGGAGCTCGAGGACGCGCGCGTGCGCTTCCTGGGCCGCAAGGCCGAGCTGCCGAACCTGCTGCGCGGCGTCGCCGACCTGCCACCGCAGGAACGCGGCGCCGTCGGCAAGCTCGCCAACGAGGTGCGCTCCGGAGCCGACGCCGCGATCACCGCGCGCGGGGCCGAGCTGGAGCTCGAGGAGCTGCGCGAGCGCCTCGAGCACGACCGCCTCGACGTGACCCTGCCCGGCACGCCGCCCGCGCCCGTCGGGCGCCTGCACCTGCTGACCGCCACCCGCCGCGAGATCGAGGACGTCTTCTGCGGCCTGGGCTTCACGGTCGTCGAGGGTCCCGAGGTCGAGCTCGTCTCCTACAACTTCGACGCGCTCAATCACGACCCCGCGCATCCGGCGCGCGCGCGGACGGACACGTTCTACGTCGAGCCGTACCCGTCCCACCCACCCGTCCCGCCGCGCGCCGACGAGGTGCTGCTGCGCACGCACACCTCCCCGATGCAGACGCGCGTGATGCAGCAGCAGCCGCCGCCGATCGCGATCGTCGTGCCCGGCCGCGTCTACCGCCGCGACAGCGACGCGACGCACACCCCGCAGTTCCATCAGATCGAGGGCCTGGCGGTCGACGAGGACATCACGCTCGCCGACCTCAAGGGCACGCTGCTCGCGTTCGCCCGCGCGATCTTCGGCGACGAGCGCGAGGTGCGCCTGCGCCCGCACTTCTTCCCGTTCACCGAGCCGAGTGTCGAGGTCGACGTCTCGTGCTTCCAGTGCGGGGGGACGGGCACGCGGACCGGATCGCACGAGCGCTGCAACCTCTGCAAGGGGACCGGCTGGCTGGAGATCCTCGGCTCGGGCATGGTCGACCCGAACGTCTTCGCGTGGGTGCACGACCACGGCTACGACCCCGAGCGCCACCAGGGCTTCGCCTTCGGCATGGGCGTCGAGCGGATCGCGATGCTCAAGCACGGCGTCCCGGACCTGCGCCTCTTCTACGACAACGACGTCCGCTTCCTGCGGCAGTTCGGCTGAGGGGGCACCAGACCCATGCGCGTCCCGATCTCCTGGCTCCACGACTACGTGGCACCCGACCTCGAGGTGCGCGCGCTCGCCGAGCGCCTGGCGATGACCGGCACGGAGGTCGACCGCGTCCTCACCCACGGCGCGGCCGGCGGCCTGGACCGGTTCGTCGTCGGCAGGGTCCTGACCTGCGTCCAGCATCCGGACGCCGAGCGCCTGCGCCTGTGCACGCTCGACCTCGGTGACGGCGAGCCCGTCGAGATCGTCTGCGGCGCGCCGAACGTCGCGGCCGGTCAGACGGTGGCGGTCGCGCGGCCGGGGGCCGTGATGCCGGACGGCACGAAGCTCAAGCGGGCCAAGCTGCGCGGCGTCGTCTCCAACGGGATGATCCTCGCCGAGGACGAGCTCGGGATCGGGGTCGACCATGCGGGAACGATGGTGCTCGACGACGCCCTCGCGCCCGGGACGCCGCTGGAGGGCGTGCTGCCGCTGAGCACCGAGGTGCTCGACCTCGAGATCACGCCGAACCGGCCGGACTGCCTGGGCGTCTACGGCGTCGCGCGCGAGGTGCACGCGGTGACCGGCGCGCCGCTCGCCCCACCGCCGTGGCTGCAGGACCCGGGGACGGCGGACGGGCCGCCGCCCGCCGGCATCGAGGTCGTCGTCGAGGACGCCGAGCTGTGCCCGCGCTTCACCGGGCGCGTCTTCGAGCACGTGACGATCGCGCCCTCGCCGCCGTGGCTGAAGGCGCGCCTGATGGCCGCGGGCCAGCGGCCCATCAACAACGTCGTCGACATCACGAACTACGTGATGCTGCTCACCGGGCATCCGCTGCACGCCTTCGACCTGGACCGCGTGGCAGGCGGGATGCTGACCGTGCGCCGTGCCCGCGACGGAGAGCGCATGACGACGCTCGACGGCCAGGAGCGGGTGCTCGACGCGCAGATGGGTCTGATCGCCGACGCGGAGGGCCCGACGTCGATCGCCGGCGTGATGGGCGGGCAGCGCTCGGAGGTCGAGCCGGACACCACGCGCGTCCTGATGGAGGTCGCGACCTGGCACGGCCCGACGATCAATCACGGCGCGAACGTCCTGGGCCTGCGCAGCGAGGCTTCGGCGCGCTTCGAGAAGAGCCTGCCGCCCGAGGGCTGCATGGAGGCGCAGATCGCCGCCACGCAGCTGATGCTCGAGCTGACCGGTGCGACGCTCGTGCCCGGGACGCTCGACGAGTTCCCGGGCGCGCCCGGGTGGACCGCGTTCGCGCCGATCCGCCTGCGCGACGCGCGCGTCGCGGGCCTGCTCGGGGCGCCGGTGGCGCGCGAGCGCAGCGCCGCGATCCTGACGGCGCTCGGCTTCCGGGTCACAGACGCCGACGACGGGCTCGACGTCGCCGTGCCGCACTGGCGGCGCGTCGACGTCACGCGCGAGGCCGACCTGATCGAGGAGGTCGCGCGGATCGACGGCGTCGACCGCCTGCCCGCGACGATCCACGAGAACCGCACCGGGCGGCCGGGCCGCCTCACCCGTGAGCAGCGCCTGCGCCGCCGCGCCGAGGACGCGCTCGCCGGGCACGGGCTGCTCGAGGTCGTCGGCTGGTCGTTCGCCGACCCGGGCCTCTGCGACCGGCTGCTGCTGCCGGCCGAGGATCCGATGCGCCGCCTGGTCGTCCTCGAGAACCCGATGAGCGAGGCCCAGTCGGTCATGCGCCCGACGATCTTCGGCTCGCTGCTGGACATCGCCGCGCACAACGCCGCGCGCGGGACTCCCGACATCGCGATCTTCGAGTCCGGCAACGTCTACCGGCGCCATCGCGATCCCGCCGAGCCGCTCGCCGACGAGCACCACGCGCTCGGGGCGCTGCTGTCGGGCACCGCGCGACCGGCGACGTGGGCCGAGCCCGAGCCTCCCGGCGCGGATGCGATGACGGCCAAGGCGCTCGTCGAGGCCGTGCTCGGCGCGCTGCGCGTCGACTGGGAGGCGGTGCAGGCCCAGCGCCCGTTCCTGCACCCGGGCCGCGCCGGCGAGATCCGCTGCGGCGAGGAGGTGCTCGGGATCTTCGGCGAGCTGCATCCGACGGTCGCCGCGGGCTGGGGCTTCGAGGCTCCGGTCGCCGTGCTGGCGATCGACCTCGGGAAGGCGATCGCGCACGCGCCGCAGGACGAGCTCTACGCCGACCTGACGAGCTTCCCGGAGCTCCGCCAGGACCTCGCGGTGATCGTCCCCGACGACGTTCCCGCCGCGCGCGTGCTCGACGTCGTGCGCGGCGCCGGTGCGCCGCTGATCGCCGGCGCGGGCGTGTTCGACGTCTACCGCGGCGAGCAGGTCGGTGCGGGCCGCGTCTCGCTGGCGCTGCACCTGGGCTTCCGCGCCGCCGACCGCACACTGACCGACGAGGACGTCACGCCCGTCCGCGACCGGATCGTCGCCGCTCTGCGCGAGCAGCTGGGGGGTGAGCTGCGTGGCTGATGCGCGCGTGCTCGTCGCCGGCGCATCCGGATACGCGGGCGCGCTCGCCGCGCGCCTGGTCGACCGCCATCCACGCCTGCAGCTCGGGGCGGTCACGAGCCGCTCGTACGTCGGCGTGCCGCTCGACGAGCTCTACCCGCACCACCGCGTCGCGCGCGAGCTCGAGGAGCTCGACCTCGATCGCCACACCGACGTCGAGGCGGCGATCGTCGCCTATCCGCACGGCGCCGCGGCGAGCACCGTCGCCGCGCTGCGCGAGCGCGGCATCAAGGTCGTCGACCTCAGCGCCGACTTCCGGCTGCGCGACCTGGGGACCTACGAGGACTGGTACGTCACGCACCCCGCGCCGGGCCTGCTGGACAGTGCGGTCTACGGGCTGCCCGAGCGCTACCGCGAGGAGCTGCGCGGCGCGGACCTCGTCGGCAACCCGGGGTGCTTCCCGACCGCGATCATCCTCGCTCTCGCGCCGCTCGCGCCGTACATGACCGACGTCGTGATCGACGCGAAGACCGGCGTCTCGGGGGCCGGCCGCGAGCCGACCGACAGGACGCACTTCGTCGCCGTCGACGAGAACGTCCTGCCCTACGGCGTCGGGCGCCACCGCCACATGCCCGAGATCGATCAGGAGCTGGCGGCGGCCGGCGCCCGCGGCGTGCTGGCGACGTTCACGCCGCACCTGCTCCCGCTCGACCAGGGCGAGCTCGTCTCGTGCTATGCCACGCTGCCCGACGGCGCGGAGGACCTCGACATCGCGGGGCTCTACGCCGAGGCCTACGCCGACGAGCCGTTCGTCGAGCTGACCGACCGCCCGCCGGGGGTGCGCGACGTGCGCGACACGAACCTCTGCCGCATCCATGCGCGGATCGACGAGCGCACGGGCAAGGCGTTCGTCTTCGCGGCGATCGACAACCTGTGGAAGGGCACCTCCTCGCAGGCGATCCAGAACCTGAACCTCATGCTCGGCCTGCCGGAGACCGAGGGATTGACGTGAGCGCCCAGCCGTTCAGCTCGCGCTGGGTGCCCGGCCTCAGCCACGTGCGCGACGTCGCGCTGGACCGGCTGCCGCAGGGCTTTCGTGCCGCGGGCGTCGCGGCCGGCATCAAACCGTCGGGCGGGCACGACGTCGGGCTGCTCGTCTGCGACAGCGCGGACGCCACGAGCGCCGCGCGCTTCACGCGCTCGGGCGTCCAGGCGGCGCCCGTGCTCGTCACGCGCGAGCGCTGCCGGCTCGACGCGCTGCGCGCCGTCGCGGTGAACTCGGGCAACGCCAACGCGGCCACCGGCTCGCTCGGCTACCAGCTCGCCGCCAAGATGCAGGGCGCCGGCGCGATGTGCGCAGGCGTGCACGAGGACCAGGTCGCCGTCTGCTCGACGGGCGTGATCGGCGTGCAGCTCGACGGCCGCGCGATCGTCAGCGGCCTGTCGGCCGCGCGCGGCCAGCTGCGCCCGGACGGGGCGCAGGACCTGCAGCTCGCGATCGAGACGACCGACCTGTTCCACAAGCACGCCGCGCTGGAAGTCGACATCCCGGGCGGAACGGTGAGCCTGACGGCCCAGTGCAAGGGCGCCGGGATGATCCAGCCCAGCCACGCCACGATGCTGTGCTTCGTCGAGACCGACGCGGTCCTGTCGGCCGAGACCGCGGACCTGCTGCTCGGCGTCACCGTCAAGCGCTCCTTCGACCGCATCACCGTCGACGGCCAGCTCTCGACGAACGACACGGTGATCCTCATCGCCGGCGGCGCGAGCGGCGTCACGGTCGAGCCCGAGAGCGAGGCCGAGGTCCGCTTCGGCGAGGCGCTCGACATGCTGCTGCGGCGCCTGGCACTGCTGATCGTCCGCGACGGCGAGGGCTCGGCGCGCGTCGGGCGGGTCGTCGTGCGCGGCGGCCACCAGCCGAACGTCGAGCGCGCCGCGCGCGCCGTCGCCAACTCGCCGCTCGTCAAGACCGCCCTGCACGGCGGCGACCCGAACTGGGGCCGCGTCGCACAGGCCGTCGGCATGGCACTGCCCGAGACCGCGCCGCTGCCCGTCGACATCGCGATCGAGGGGATGCAGGTCTGCGTCGCCGGGCAGGCGGTCGGCCATGACGCCGAGGCACTGGCCGCACGCGTGCAGGGCGCGGAGGTCGAGTACGTCATCGGCCTCCCCGGCGACGGCTGCGAGACCGAGGTCTTCTTCTCGGACTTCGGTCACGAGTACATCCGCATCAACGCCGAGTACACGACGTGAGGCACACATGACGCCCGTCACCCCGCATGGCGACATCCGCACGCTGCTCGAGGCGCTGCCGTACATCCGCGAGTTCCATGGGCGCACCGTCGTCGTGAAGTACGGTGGCGCGGCGATGGAGGACCCGGCGCTGCGCGAGGAGTTCGCGCGCGACATCGTGCTGCTGAAGTACGTCGGCCTGAACCCGGTCGTCGTCCACGGCGGCGGCCCGGAGATCACCGCGTACATGGAGCGCCTGGGCCTCGACGTCGAGTTCCGCGGCGGGCTGCGGGTCAGCAACGCGGAGACCGTCGAGGTCGCCAAGATGGTCCTGATCGGCAAGGTCAACAAGGACATCGTCCTGCGCCTGGGCCGCCACGGCCAGTCGGCGGTCGGGCTCAGCGGCGATGACGGCGGGCTCTTCCGCGTCGTGCGCCGGACGGCTCCGGACGGCAGCGACGTCGGCTTCGTCGGGCGGATCGACCGCGTCGACGTCGACGTCATCAACCACATCGCCCAGGACTACATCCCGGTGATCGCCTCGATCGGCGCCGACCGCGAGGGCCAGAGCCACAACATCAACGCCGACGAGGCCGCGGGTGCCGTCGCGCGGGCGCTCGGCGCCTACAAGGTCATGTTCCTGACCGACGTCGAGGGCTGGCTGCGCGATCCCGCCGACGAGGACTCGCTCGTCAGCGAGGCCAGCGCCGACGAGGTCCAGGACGCGCTCGAGGGCGTCGGCGGTGGGATGCGGCCCAAGCTGCAGGCCTGCGTCGACGCGATCCACGGCGGCGTCGCCTCGGCGCACATCGTCGACGGCCGTGTGCCGCACTCCGTGCTGCTCGAGCTCTTCACCGACGCCGGCTACGGCACGAAGATCACACCGGCGCCGTGAGCACGAGCGTTCCCATCGACCTCCGGCCTGCGTCGAACAGCGGCGCGCTGTCGCCGTGAGCACGAGCGTTCCCATCGACCCCCGGCCTGCGTCGAACAGCGACGCGCTGTCGCCGTGATGAGCCTCTCCGAGCTGCAGCGGCTCGAGGCCGCCCATGTCATCGGCACCTACGCGCGCCTGCCGGTCGAGATCGTCCGCGGCGAGGGGCCGTGGGTCTGGGACGACCAGGGCACGCGCTACCTGGACCTGCTGTGCGGGATCTCGGTCACGAACCTCGGCCACTGCCATCCGGCGGTCGTCGAGGCGATCCGCGACCAGGCCGGGCGGCTGATGCACGTCTCGAACCTCTTCTACACCGAGCCCGCGATGCGCCTGGCCGAGCGCCTCTCGACGTCCTCGCTCGGGGGCAAGGTCTTCTTCTGCAACTCCGGCGCGGAGGCCAACGAGGCGGCGATCAAGCTCGCGCGCCGGGCCAAGGCCGGCGGTGACGTCGTCAGCGCCACCGGCGGCTTCCACGGCCGCACGCTGGGGGCGCTGTCGGCGACCGCGCAGGAGAGCAAGCAGGCCCCGTTCGCGCCGCTCGTGCCGGGCTTTCGCGCCGTCGCCCCGACCGCCGACGCGATCACCGCGGCCGTGGGCGAGGACACCGCCGCGCTCCTGATCGAGCTGATCCAGGGCGAGGGCGGGGTCCACGTGACGCCGCCGGACGCGCTGGCCGCCGCGCGCGAGGCCTGCGACCGCCACGGCGCGGCGCTGATCTTCGACGAGGTGCAGACGGGCATGGGGCGCACCGGCTCGCTGTGGGCCTACACGGAGGCCGGCGTCGTCCCCGACGCGATGACCGTCGCGAAGGCGCTCGGCGGCGGGCTGCCGATCGGCGCGCTGATCACCGGCGAGCGCCTCGAGGACACGCTGCGCCCGGGTGACCACGGCTCGACCTTCGCCGGCGGCCCCGTCGTCGCGGCGGCGGCACTGGCCGCGCTGGAGGTCACCGACGACCCGGTCCTGCTGGCGCGCGTGCGCGACCTGGGCGAGCGCCTGCGCGCCGGTCTTCAGGAGCTGCCCGGCGTCACCGGCGTGCGCGGTCGCGGGCTGATGGTCGGCTTCGACCTCGAGCACGGCGACGCGCCCGGGCTCGTGCTGCGCGCGCTCGCCGAGCAGCACATCGTGATGAACGCCACCGGCCCGGCGACCGTCCGCCTGCTCCCACCCCTCACGATCGACGAGGTGATCGTCGACGACGCACTCCAGCGCATCGGTCGCCTGCTCGGCCACTGACGCCGAACGTCCCGGAGCACCGCCTCGGGGGCGCAGTGCGGGACGTCCGGCGGGTGGGTGCGCGGGCGCCTGCACTCGACTACGGTGCCGGGATGTCCGCCAACCTCGTGGAGCTCGCACGCCGCCGCGGCGCCGCGGGCGCGCCGACGGCCGTCGAGCTGCTCGCCGCCGCCGTGGCCGAGCGCGGTGCGCTGCGCGACGAGGACATCCGCGCCGTCGCCCTGCGGACCGGCCTGCCCGAGGCGACGGTGCACGGCGTCGCAACGTTCTACGACGACCTGCGTGCGCCGCGGGGGAGGCGCCACGTGCGGGTCTGCACCGGCACCGCGTGCTTCGCCGCGACCGGCGGCGCGCACGTCGAGCAGCTCGCCGCGGGCCTCGGGGTGGCGCCCGGCACGCGCACGGAGGACGGTGCGCTGTCGCTCGGCGAGACCGTCTGCCTGGGCTTCTGCCACAGCTCGCCGGCGATCCGCGACGGCGACACGATCGACGCGGGCCCGGGCGCGCTGGAGCGCGTCCTGACCGGCCGGACGCAGGCGTCCGGCGAGCCGCCGGTGCGCAGCATCCTGCCCTCGCCGGTCCTCACGCAGCCGGGCGACTGGTCGGGGCTGCGCAGCGCGCTCACGCTGCCCTCGGCGGGCGACCTGCTCGCCGAGGTGCGCGAAGCCGACCTGCGCGGGCGCGGCGGCGCCGGCTTCCCGGCGGGGCGCAAGTGGGAGTTCGCGGCGACCGTCCCCGCGCAGCGGCGCTACGTCGTCGCCAACGGCGACGAGGGCGACCCCGGCTCGTACATCGACAAGCACCTGATGGAGCGCTCGCCCGCGCTGCTGCTCGAAGGCATGGCGCTCGCGGGCTTCGCGATCGGCGCCCACGAGGGCTTCGTCCTCGTGCGCTCGGAGTACCCGGCGTCGAAGCCGGCGCTGGAGGCCGCGGCGGACGCCGCGCGGACGGCGGGCCTGCTCGGCACGGACATCCTCGGCAGCGGGTTCGACTTCGACGTCACGATCGTCGAGGGCGCCGGGTCCTACGTCGTCGGCGAGGAGACCGCGCTGCTCGCCTGCCTGCAGGGCCTGCGCGGGACCGTCTCGGCGCGGCCGCCGTTCCCCGCCGAGCGCGGGCTGTACGGGATGCCGACGGTCGTCAACAACGTCGAGACGCTGTGCAGCGTGCCGTTCATCGCCCAGCACGGCGCCGGCGCCTACCGCGCGCTCAGCCCCGGCGAGAGCGCCGGTTCCAAGCTCGTCTGCTTCAACGAGCGCTTCGCGCGACCCGGCGTCGTCGAGGTCCCGTTCGGGATCACCGTGCGCGAGCTCTGCGACGAGGTCGCGGGCGGCCTGGCCGGCGGCGGCGCGCTCAAGGCAGTGCAGATCGGCGGCCCGCTGGGCGGCATCCTCCCCGCGCAGCTGCTCGACACGCCGTTCGACTTCGCGCCGCTGGCCGCCGTCGGCTGCATGGTCGGCCACGGCAGCATCATCGGCTTCGACGAGGCGACGGACATGCGCGCCCTGGCACGCCACCTGCTGCGCTTCGGCGCCGACGAGAGTTGCGGGAAGTGCTTTCCCTGCCGCATCGGGCTGGAGCGCGCGCACGCGATGGTCGCCGCGCGGGCGCCGGTCGACCGTGCGCGCCTCGAGGCGCTGCTCGAGACGCTCGAGCTCGGGAGCCTGTGCGCCCACGGCGGCGGCATGCCGGCGCCGATCCGCTCGCTGATCGCCCACTTCCCGCAGGAGCTCGGGCTCGCATGATCGGCCTCACGATCGACGGCGTCGCGGTCGAGGCCGAGGCCGGGACGACCGTGCTGGAGGCGGCGCGCGCCGCCGGGGCCGAGATCCCGACCCTCTGCTTCGACGAGCGCCTGGCGCCATTCGGCGCCTGCCGGGTCTGCCTCGTCGGCCTCGCGGACGCCCCGACCCCGGTCGCCTCCTGCACGACCCCGTGCCGCCAGGGAATGGTCGTCGACACGCGCGCGCCCGCCGCCCGGCGCGTCGCCGGCGCCGTCGTCGAGCTCGTGCTCTCCGAGCTGCCCGAGGCGCCCGCCGAGCACACCGAGCTCGCGGCGGTCGCACGACAGCTCGGCGTCGGCCGGCCGCGCTGGCCCGGCGCCGTGCATCCCGAGCGCGCGGACACGCGCCATCCCTACCTCGCCTTCCAGCACGGCCTGTGCATCTCCTGCGGGCGCTGCGTGCGCGCCTGCGACGAGATCCAGGGCGCCTTCGCGCTGACCGCGACCGGCCGCGGCTTCAGCGCGAACGTCACGGCGGGAATCGACGCGGGCTTCCGCGACTCGGCCTGCGTGTCCTGCGGCGCCTGCGCGGACACCTGCCCGACCGACGCGATCACCGAGGTCTCGTTGCTGGCGCTCGCCGAATCGGCCACCATCTGACGTCATGGAGCGGTTCGACAGGACCACGACGACGACCTGCGGCTACTGCGGCGTCGGCTGCCGGCTCGAGGCGCGCGCGCGCGACGGGCGCGTCGTGTCGATCGTGCCGGCGGCGGACGGGCCGGCCAACCGCGGCCACACCTGCCTCAAGGGCCGCTTCGCCCATCAGTTCAGCCGTTCGCGCGAGCGGCTCACGACGCCGCTGATCCGCGAGCACGGCACGCTGCGTCCCGCCGGCTGGGATGAGGCGACCGCGCGGGTCGCCGGCGAGCTGACGCGCATCCGCGGCGCGTACGGCGCCGACGCGATCGCCGGGCTGGCGTCCTCGCGCGCCACGAACGAGGACTGCTGGGCGATGCAGCGCCTGATGCGCGCGGCGATCGGAACGAACAACATCGACAACTGCTCGCGCGTCTGCCACTCGCCGACCTCCTACGCGCTGCGTCGCGCGCTCGGGTACTCCGGTGCGACCGGCTCGTTCGACGACATCGAGCGCGCGGACGCGGCGATCATCATCGGCGCCAACCCGACCGAGGGCCATCCCGTCGTCGGAGCGCGCATCAAGCAGGCCGCGCTGCACGGACTGCGGCTGGTCACGATCGACCCGCGGCGCATCGAGCTGGCCGACTACGGCGTCCTGCATCTCGCGCCGCGTCCGGGAACGAACGCCGCCGTCCTGCTCGGCCTCGCGCACGTGCTCGAGCGCGAGGGCCTCGTCGACCCCGACTTCGTCGCGGCGCGCACGACCGGCTTCGACGCCGTCCGCGAGCTGATCGCCCTGTACCCGCCGGACGCCGTCCAGGAGATCACCGGCATCCCCTCGGCGGACCTCGAGGCGGCCGCCGAGATCTACGGGCAGGCGGGGGAGGCATCGATCCTCTGGGGCCTGGGCGTCACCGAGCACAAGTACGGCTCGGAGGTCGCCCAGCTGATCTGCAACCTCGCCCTCATGACGGGCAAGGTCGGGCGCGCCGGCTCGGCGCTGCTGCCGCTGCGCGGGCAGAACAACGTGCAGGGCTCCTCGGACATGGGCGCGCTCCCGGACACCTACTCCGGCTACCGGCCCGTCGGCGACGAAGCGGTCGCGCGCGCCTTCGAGCAGGCCTGGGGCGTGCCGCTCTCGCGCGCGCCGGGCATGAAGATCCCGCAGATGTTCGACGCGGCCGTCGCGGGGGGCCTCAAGGCGATGTTCATCTTCGGCGAGGACGTCGCGCAGACCGATCCGAACACGACACACGTCGTACGTGCGCTGGAGGCGCTCGAGTTCCTCGTCTGCCAGGACATCTTCGAGACCGAGACGACCGCGTACGCCGACGTCGTCCTGCCCGCGTCCTCGTTCCTGGAGAAGACGGGCACGTTCACGAACGCCGAGCGGCGCATCCAGCTCGTCGGCGCGGCGATCGACCCGCCCGGCGATGCGCGCACGGACTTCGACATCCTCACCGGGCTCTCGCGCGCGCTCGGGCACGACATGGGGCTCGACACGCCGCAGGACGCGATGCGCGAGATCGCCGCGCTGACGCCGGAGTTCGCCGGTGTGACGTACGAGCGCCTCGGTCGCCGCGGCCTGCAGTGGCCGGTCGAGGCGGACGGGACCGACGCGCCGATCCTCTACGGCGAGCGCTTCGAGCAGCCCGACGGCCGCGCCCACTTCGCGGCGCTGCCCTACAAGGAGCCCGGCGACGCCGCCGACGAGGAGTTCCCGCTCGTGCTGATCACCGGCCGGCGCCTGGAGCACTACAACGCGGGCACGATGACGCGCCGCACCGCCAACCTCGACCTCCTCCCGGCCGACTGGCTGGAGCTGCACCCGGACGACGCCGCCCGCCTGTGGGTGTCCGACGGCGATCTCGTCTCGGTCCGCAGCCGTGTCGGGCGCATCGAGGTCCACGCCCGGATCACCGACCGGATCGAGGCCGGGCACGTCTTCACGGCCTTCCACTTCCCGGAGGTCCGCACGAACCTCCTGATCGGCGCGTCGGCCGACGTCAACACCTCGTGCCCGGAGTACAAGGTCGTCGCGGTCGACGTGCGCCCCGTGCAGGAGGCGCCGTCGGCCTGGCCGGCGCTGGCGGGCGCGGGCTGAGGCCATGACGATGGCCGACCAGCCTGCGGCGCACATGGTGGCGACCGTCGCTCACGACGGCGTCAGCGACGCGGTCGCCGTCGAGGAGCCGCTGGAGATCCGCGTCGACGGGGCGGCGCTCGCGGTGACCATGCGCACGCCCGGCCAGGACGAGGAGCTCGCGCTGGGCTTCCTCGTCGGCGAGGGCCTGATCGACCCGCAGGCGCCCGCGCCCGGCGTCGGCCCGACGGAGGATCTGGCGGGCAACGTCATCGAGGTGCGGGGCCCGCTGCTGCGCGAGCCGCCCGATCGGCGCTTCTACACGACGTCCTCGTGCGGGGTCTGCGGCAAGGGCGCGCTCGAGGAGGTGGCGGTGCTCGCGCCGCTGCTGGCGCCCGGGCCGGTGCTCTCGCGCGAGCGCCTCGGCGGCCTGCCCGACAGCCTCAGCGCCGGCCAGCCGGCCTTCGCCCAGACCGGCGGCATGCACGCGACCGGCCTCTTCACGGTCGACGGCGCACTGCTCCTGGCGCGCGAGGACGTCGGGCGCCACAACGCGATGGACAAGGTGATCGGCCGCGCGCTGCTCGACGGCATGCTGCCGCTGCACGGCCACGTCCTGTGCGTCAGCGGCCGCCTGTCGTTCGAGCTCGTGCAGAAGGCCGCCGTGGCGGGCGTCCCGATCCTCGTCGGGGTCGGCGCCCCGTCGACGCTGGCGATCGCGCTCGCCGCCGACCGCGGGATGACGCTGTGCGGCTTCGCCCGCGCCGGGACCGTGAACGTCTACTGCGGCGCGGAGCGCGTGGCCTGAGCGCGCGGGAGGCCGGTGGGTTCCTAGACTCCGGCGCAATGACCGACGCCGCACGCCACACCCGCACCGCCAGCTATCTCGCCGAGCCCGGGGAGGTGCAGCGCGTCCTGCTGCTGTACTCCGGCGGCCTCGACACGAGCGTCATGCTCAAGTGGATCCAGGACGAGTACGAGGCCGAGGTCGTCGCGCTGACGATCAACCTCGGGCAGCCGGGCGAGGACTACGACGTCGTCAAGGGCAAGGCGCTGCAGCTGGGCGCCGTCGCGGCCGAGGTCGTCGACGCCCGCGACGAGTTCGCGCGCGACTTCGTCGCGCCGGCGATCAAGGCGAACGCGATCTACGGCCTCGCCTACCCGCTCTTCACGGCGCTCGGGCGCCCGCTGATCGCCAAGCTCGCCGTCGACTACGCCCGCAAGCACGGCTGCGACACGGTCGCCCACGGCTGCACGGGCAAGGGCAACGACCAGGTCCGGATCGAGGCGACCGTCGCGACGCTGGCGCCGGAGCTGAAGGTCATCGCGCCGGTGCGCGGCTGGCAGATGGGCCGCGAGGAGGAGATCGCCTACGCGCGCGAGAACGGCATCCCGATCAAGGGCGGGGCGGAGCAGACGCCGTACTCGATCGACGACAACCTCTGGGGTCGCTCGTCGGAGGGCAAGTGGATCGAGCACCTCGACCACGCGCCCGAGGACGACGTCTTCCAGCTCGTGACGCGCCCGGAGCTCGCGCCCGACGAGCCGCAGACGGTCGAGATCACCTTCGAGCAGGGAGTCCCGGTGGCGGTCGACGGGATCCCGATGGGTCTCGTCTCGCTGCTCGAGCACGTCGCCGAGATCGGCTGCCGCCACGGCGTCGGGATCGTCGACCACATCGAGGACCGGATCGTCGGGCTCAAGGTCCGCGACATCTACGAGGTCCCCGCCGCGGCGATCCTGCTGCCCGCGCACGCCGAGCTCGAGCGCCTGACCGGCACGATCCACCAGAACCAGTTCAAGAGCGGCCTCGACCGCCAGTGGGCCTACCTCGTCTACGCGGGCCTGTGGTGGGAGCCGCTGCGGCACAACCTCGACGCGTACATGGAATCCGTCAACGCACGCGTCTCGGGGACGATCGGCATGAAGCTCTACAAGGGCGCGGCGCGCGTCGTCACGCGCAGCTCGCCGAACGCCGTCTACGACGCGGCGCTGGCCACCTTCGAGACGTCCGGCGGCCTGTTCAGCCAGCAGGCATCGCCCGGGTTCATCGAGCTCTGGTCACTGCAGTCGCGGATGGCCCATCGCCTGCGGGCCGCACAGGAGGGATGACCATGACCGGGAAGCTCAACGGGCTGAACGAGCGCATCGTCGGCTGGATCACGCTGCAGATCGGCGGCTGGTACATGCGCAAGCGCGCGAGGGAGCTGGCCCCGAAGGTCGCCGCCGGCGCCGCCGTCGTGGGCGCCGCAGTGCTGGTCCTGGGCGCCTGGGAGGCCCAGAACCGGCGCTCGCGGGTTCCGACCGTCTGACGCGTACGCTCCACACTGTGCCGCCCCCCGACCCGCACCCCGGCGCGCAGGGCGATCCGGCCGTCCTCGCCGAGCGCCGGGCGCGCCGCGCCGAGCTCGCCGAGGAGGAGCTGCGCCGCCGCCTGGCGGACGCCGAGCGGCGCGTCGCCGAGCTCGAGCAGGCCGAGCACGACGCCCG
>DATCDC010000105.1:0-16016 GCA_036510915.1 Solirubrobacteraceae bacterium
GAGGCGACCGCGTCCGCACTCATAGCCGCAAGCAGCAGCGCGGTGAGCAGGACAAGACGCAACGGGCGGGCCATGCCGGGGAAACTACGCGACGGGCCGAAGGTTGCGGTCCGGTCGCTCACGGGCCCCTCTTCGGGGGGAAACAGGCCGAGTGTCCCTATCCATGCAAGGCGACAGGCCTGTCGCTCTTCCGCAGACGGGCGCCGCGGCGGGCTAGACCGGCTCGAGCACGACGACCGGGATGCGCCGTTCCGTGCGCTCCTGGTAGGCGTCGAAGTGCGGGTAGTTCGTCAGGGCGAGCGCCCACAGGCGATCGTGCTCTTCCTCCGTCGCGTCGCGTGCGACGACGTCGAGCTTCTCGCGGCCGAGCTCGACCGACGTGCGCGGGTTCGCCTGCAGGTTCAGGTACCACGCCGGCATCGCGTCCGACCCGCCGCGCGAGGCGATGACGACGATGTCCTCGCCGTCGCGCACGTACATCAGCGGCGCAGTCCGCGCCTGGCCCGTCTTTCGCCCCACGTGGCGAAGCAGCAGCACGTCGCCGCCGCTCATCTTGCCGCCGATCCGTCCGTTCGTCCGGCGGTAGAGGAACGCCATGATGCCGGTGTACCAGTTGAACGCCTTGGCTCCGAACGAACCCGGTGCCGGCAGGACGGGAGGGGGCTTGGCCATCGCACAAAGTCCTAGCGGATCGGGAGATGGTTGTCACCCTGGCGGCGCGCGCCTGACGCCTCGCCGGGAATACGCTGCGACGTCGCGCTCGAAAACGGCGGCCGGCGGCACAAGGCCCGCTTCAGGTGCCTGGCGAACCCCACGTGCGGCTGCGAAGCCGAGGCTCGCGCGCCGGACGAACCGCCAGCGAACCGTGTCGCAACGCATGGAAAGGGCCAGAGGCTGGCGACCGGCGCTGAGCTTTAGGCGGGAGCGCGAGCGGTCGATGAGCCCTCAGCATGAGCGCTCACCGGCGACGCTCCTCGGTGCGTCCCCTTCTTGTGACCGGGCTCGTCGGGCTCGCGTGGATCGGGAACTCGTTGCTGATCTATGCGCCTGGCCTGACCTGCACTCAGCGGGAGTCCACGCCACTGATGTTTGGCTTGGCAGCTGCCGCTGTCCTGGCGGCGATTGCTGGTGAGGCCGTCGCGGCCTACACACGAAGCCGAGGGGCCGTCAAGACGGCGCTCTGGGGTCTGGCTGGGGGCGCGCTCACCATCGCGGTGGTGTTCGTGTCGTACTCGATGACGGCGAACCTTCACGAATGCTTCGGGAACTGAGACGCCGCACTGTCGCAACGGACGAGGAGCAGGCGCGCGGACGACGTGCTCCCCGGGCGTAGCGGGATCAGCCGGGTTGGGTCTCGGGGAGCCGGGCTTGATGGTTCCCCGTCGAGGTGGTTTCTCGGGTGTACTTGGCCCTCATCATCGGCGGCGGGCTTTCCAGCTCTCCGACCGCAGCGCCCAGCGCTCGTGGTCGCACCAGCGTCCGCCGACCTTGAGGTACCGGGGCGAGAACCCCTCGAGGGTGAACCCGGCGCGGCGTACGAGCGCCGCCGACGCGGCGTTGCCCGGCTGGATGTTCGCCTCGACGCGGTGCAGCCGGTGCGTCGTGAACGCGTGGCGCAGCAGCAGTTCCATCCCCTCGCTCATCAGCCCTCGGCCCTCGAAGCCCGCGACGGCGCCGAAGCCGAGGAACGCGCTCTGGAGCTTGCCCCTGACGATCTCGCTGAGGTTGAAGAAGCCCGCCAGGGCGCCGTCGGCCCGGACGCGGACGAGGTAGAAGGCCGTCGCCGGCCCCGCGCTGCGCTCGATGTAGGAGGCGTATGCCTCCGGGGTGGACGGCATCGAGATCCATGGACGGTGCAGCGCCCGACTTGCGCGCATCGCGCGAATGAATTCGTCCTGGTTCTCGGCGCGCGGCGGCTGCAGGTCGACGCGCGGCGCCGGTGCCCGCGGTGCCATGGGCCCCAGCCTTGCAGGCCCCTCAGGCACGGGTCAACGGCAGCCCTCGCCGGCGTCGGCGTCGGGCACACGCAACGTCGAGGACCTGGTCGTCGGCTCCGACCTGCAGGCGTGCCAACCGCGCTGCCGTCACCAGTCGTTGGTGGGCTCCGCTGTCGGGTTGGACGACAAGCGACATGGGTCCCATGCGAGTTGTGGTCGCTCGTCCTGTGTGCCGATAGCAGCCGGTGATGAGCGGAGAGTTGACGGTACTCGCGTACGGGCTAGTGGTCGTAGCTGTTGGCGTGGCGCTCGTGCGCGGCATTCGCGATCCGGATGGGCGCCGTAATCGTGAGCGGGCAAGCCTGGACCAGATCACGAGCCGGAAGACCTTGGTGTCACTTGGCGTGATCGTCGCTGTCTTCCTCGTGATCGGAACGGCCGAAGAACCGCGACGCGCGCCCGCAGCGATCTTCGCGGCTGTGTTCGTCGCTGCGTTCGTCGGAGCGATCATCTGGATGCTCCGCCGCATGAGATGACCGACTGTCGCTCTGGACAAAAAGCGACAGCGGACGCACGGAGAGCGAGCGTGACGCGGGCGGAAGCTTGAGTACGGGACACCGGTGACCAGGTACGGGGGCAGCGACCCAGATCGCGTGCGCGGCGCGACACTGCGGGCTCCTGCCAACCCCCGAATCCTGTCCCCGATCTTGT
Organism: Solirubrobacteraceae bacterium; assembly: GCA_036510915.1. Lineage (GTDB taxonomy): Bacteria > Actinomycetota > Thermoleophilia > Solirubrobacterales > Solirubrobacteraceae > F1-60-MAGs163. The sequence goes on from DATCDC010000105.1 coordinate 2,649, forward strand.
CCCCCAGAGGCCCGAACATCCCCTCTTGACCCGACATCCTGCCCTCGCCTCGTCAGATTCAACCCGCCACAAAGCCCTGCAAATTCGCCCCGAACGGGATTTCACAAGACCTCACCCTCAATACACCGGTTTCTTGTAAGCGGTAGGTCACGGGTTCGAATCCCGTCTCCGGCTTCTCTGTCGGCGCGCTCGCGCAGCACGGGGACCGGGCCGCGCGAGATCACCGTGCGCACGCCGGGCGGCTAACGCTCCTGCGTCTCGCCGTGCTCGGCCGCCGACAGCGTGCCGCCGGGTGACAGCGGGCCCTCGTGGATCGCCGTCGGGTCGCCGGCGATCGAGCTCAGCGGGCGCTCGTCGAGCGCGTGCGCTTTGTTCTCGGCCTCGCGGACGTGCTCCTCGAGCTCGCCGAGGCGACGCTCCATGTCCGCTGCGACGTCGTCCGCCGCCGGCTTGTCCGCGTCGTGGCGGCGCTGGTCCTGGGTCATGGCTCCATCCTCGTCCGGTCGAGCGAATCATGGCAGGGAACGGCCCGGCGAGGCAGAGACGCGGGCGTGCTCGCGGAACTCCGGAGGGCTTCGCCTCGCAGGGCGCGTTCGCGCGCGGCGGGATGCTCGAGGTGCAGTCGATCCGCGGTGGCGCGTCCTGGGCGGCCGCTGGAAGGCACTCGAGCTGACCGGACAGGGCGTGCCGGTGGGCGACCCCCTGCACCTCAGCACCCACCTCGTGCGCCGCCTTTCCCGGGAGCACTTCGGCGCGGTCCGGCCGATCGCGTCGACGGGCGGCTCACGGGCGTGTCCGGCTGAACTAGGGTCGCGGGCGCAGATGCCGACCTTCGTGACACGTTCGCCGATCGTCGTGGCGCTCTGCGTCCTCGCCGCCGCGGCGCTGGGCGCCTGCGGCAGCTCCGGCGGCGCGGCGTCGACCTCGGGCGCGGGGGCGCCCGCCGGTCTCACCGGGACGCAATGGGTCCTCGACTCCGCGGCCCTCGGCGTGCCCGGCGCCGCGCGGGTCACGTCCTGGATGCGGCTCGAACGCGAGCAGGTCAGCGGCGACGACGGCTGCAACCGGTTCTCCGGCGGCTATAGCCAGAGCGGCTCCGCGCTGCGGTTCGGGCCGCTGGCGGGGACGCGCAGGCACTGCCCCGGCGCCGCGGTCGAGGTGGGCACGCGTGTCACGGCGGCGCTGGAGGCCACCCGCAGCTTCGCGCTCCGCGGCGGTGAGCTCGTGCTGCGCGACGCCGGCGGCGCGGAACTGCTGCGCTACCGGGCGAGCGCGCCGCACGTCGCGGGTCACTGGGAGGTGACCTCCGTGCTGTACGCCGACGGCATCCACTCGGTGATCATCGGGACGACGCTGACCGCGGACTTCGCCACCGGCGGGAAGCTCTCCGGCTCCGGCGGCTGCAACGACTTCTCCGGTGGCTACACCGCGCAGGACACCACCCTGCGGATCGGCCCGCTCGTCAGCACGCAGAAGGCGTGCGCAGGCCCCGAAGGGGCCAACGAGCAGGAGCAGGGCTACCTCGCCGCGCTCGAGTCCGCACGCACGTTCGATCAGGCCGGCGACGCGCTCACGATCTTCGACGCCCAGGGTCGCATGGCGGTCACGCTGGCGCGCGCCGGCTAGACCTTCTCAGCCGGTGACCTGCACGCGGCTCGTCAGCACCGACGGGGCGCCGACGGTGGCCGTTGCGGTGACCTGCACCAGCGCGGTGAGCCCGCGCCGCCTCTGCAGCGCGCGGCGCAGGCGCAGTGCGCTCGCCCGGGACAGTCGCAGCCGGACGATGGCCGTCTGCCCGGCGCGGACGGTCAGGCGCTGCGCGCCGAGCGGCGCCGTCGCGGCAGGCTTTCCCTTCGCCGGGGTCGAGCGCTGGGTCAGCGTCGCGGAGGCCGTCAGCGTGCAGGTCGTGTCGCAGCCGACGCGCAGCGGGAGTACGCGGCTGCTGAGCAGCCCGGTCGTGCGCAGGGTGCGCAGCGTCAGCGCCGGCCCGGGGGGTGCGGGCAGCGTCGGCGTCTGCGGGGCCGCCGGCTGGGCGGGCGCGGGGAGGGCGCCGCAGGCGGAAGCGGGCGGTGCGGCGAGGGCGAACTGCTGGACGCGGTTGCCGTCCGTGTCGGTCACCGTCAGCAGCCCGTGGCAGTCGATGCTGACACCCGCCGGGTGGATGAACTGGCCCGGCGCGGCACCGCGAGTGCCGATGCTCAGCAGCCGCTCACCGTCCGGGCCGAACTCCTGGACGCGGTTGTTGCCGCGGTCGGCGACCCACAGGTCGCCGGCGGCGTCGACCGTCAGCTGGCCGGGGGCGTTGAGCTTGCCGAGCTTGGATCCCGTGCCGCCGAACGCCGCGAGCGCGGTCCCGCTCGGGTCGTAGGCCGTGATCCGGTTGGCGCCGTCGGCGACGTAGGTGCGCGCGCCGTCGGGGGTGACCGCGATGCCGCGTGGGTCGTCGATCCCGGTCGTCGAGCCGAGGTAGGAGCCGTCGAGCGCGAAGCGCGCGATCCGCGCGTTGCCGTCGTCGGCGACGGAGATCGCGCCGGCCGCGTCGATCGCGAGCGCCGAGGGGGCGAGCAGCTGCCCCGGGCCGCTGCCCGGCGAGCCGATCGTCCGCACGGGCGTGCCGGTCGCGCGGTCGAAGACGACGATCCGGCTGCGGCGATCGTCGAGGACGTAGGCGTTGCCGGCACCGTCGAAGGCGACGGCGACCGGGTGGGGCAGGACCGTCGGGCCGGGGTTCGGCGAGCCCCACACCGCGGCGACCGAGCCGTCGGGGTTCAGCAGCTGCACGCGCCCGTTGACGGCGTCCGTGACCGCACGGATGCCGCTCGCGTCGGCGGCGACGCCGGTCGGCGCGTCGAACTGCCCGGGCGCGCGCCCATCGGCGCCGAAGCTGCGCAGCAGCGCGCCCGTGTTGTCGAAGACGTCGATGCGGTCGTTGCCGGTGTCGGCGACGTAGATGTCGCCCTGCGCGTCGGTGGCCAGGCTGCGCGGGTAGGCGAGCTGCCCGGGCAGCCGGCCGTAGGAGCCCCAGCGCGCGCGGTAGCCGTACGCGGGCACGCCGCCGAACCGCACCACGCGGTGGTTGAGGTCGTCGGCGACGAAGACGCGGCCCCTGGGGTCGACGGCGACGCCGTAGGGGTAGTTCAGCTGGCCCGGGCCGCTGCCCTGGCCCGCCCCGATGCTCGTCAGCGGATGGCCGGCGACGTCGAACACCCCGATGCGGTGGTGCTGGTCGTCGGCGACGAAGACGCGCCCGCCCCAGACGGCGATCCCGCGCGGATTCGCCAGTGGCCCCGGAGCGACGAGCTCGACCGGGTCGGTGCCGTTGGGCAGCAGGCGCTGGACGCGGTCGTTCCCGGTGTCGACGACGTAGACGAAGCCGCCGGCGAGCGCGAGCCCGCCGCCCGCGGCCGCGTCGTTGCCCCCGCCCGCGCCGAAGCGGAAGCGCCCGAGCGCGTCGCCGCTGCCGCCGAAGCTGCCCAGCGCTGTGCCGGCGCCGTCGAAGCGCAGCACCCGGTTCGTCGCGCCCTCGGCGACGAACAGCCCGTCGGCGCCGACCGCGACCGACCCGACCGAGCTGATCTGCCCCGCCTGGGTCCCCGGGACGCCGATCGTCCCGCGCAGCGAGCCGTCGGCGTTGAAGACGTGGACGACGTGCGAGGCCTGGTCGCCGACGTAGACCGCGCCGTCGGCGCCGACCGCGACGGCCTGCGGGAAGCGCAGCACGCCCCCGACCTGGCCGACCTGCGTGATCGCCGTGTACGGGCAGGCGGCGCCGCTGGCGCCCGGGCAGTCGGCGGAGGCCGGCGAGGCGAGCGCCGCGGGGGCCAGCGCGGCGGCGCCCAGGGCCAGCGCGACGGCGCCCCGGCGCCGCGCGCTCGGGTTGCGCGGCCGGATGCGGAGGAACGGCACGTCTGCGATGGTGACGGACCTGGTCGGTCGCCGCGCCGGGCGCCCGTAGGGAACCTCAGGCGGGCGCGGCGTCCTGCGGGGGCAGCGGCACGCGCAGCGTCCCGTGCCAGCGGACCGTCAGGTGATCCCCCTGGATGCCGATGCAGACGGCGACCTTCTGGCAGCTCGGGCAGCGCAGGACGACGCCCGCGCCGCGGTAGGCGCGGTGCTCGCCGAGCGCGCGCCGGTCCCCGCAGGCCTGGCAGGTGCGCAGCGTCGTGGTCGCCTCCGCGCCGGTGATCTGGTCCAGCAGCCAGGCCACGCCGTTGCCGTCCAGGTGCAGGTCGTTCATCTCACGTCCCGGTCGGGCCGAAGCGCTCGGCGTGGATCTGCGCCGTGGCGTACCCGCCGGCGACGAGCAGGTCGAGCACGTGCTCGACGAACGGGGTGGGGCCGCACGCGAAGCAGCGCACGGCCGAAGGGTCGCCGAAGCCCGCGGCCTCCAGCAGCGGGCCGTCGACGCGGCCGCGGGCGCCGGTCCAGTCCTGCGGCGCGCTGCGCGTCCACGTCCAGATGACCTCGAGCCCCGCGGCGCCCTCCAGTTCGGCGAGCTCCGCGCGGTAGAGCGCCTCCTCCGGGCTGCGCGCGGAGATCAGCACGTTCATCGCGGCGTCGCTCGCGCGCGCAGCGCGGTGGCGCAGCATCGCCATCAGCGGCACGAGCCCCGAGCCGCCCGCGACGAGCAGCACGGGCCCGCCCTCGTCCGCCGACCACGTGAAGTGCCCGCCGATCGGGCCGCGGACCTCGAACTGGTCGCCGGGGCGCACCTCCGCGGCGAGATACGGCGAGACCTCGCCGTCCTCCACGACCTCGACCGTGATCTCCAGCCGCTCGAGCTCGGGCGCAGAGGCGACCGAGTACGAGCGCTGGGCCTGGTAGCCGTCCTCGGCGGTGAGGCGCAGATCCAGGTGCTGGCCGGCGCGATGGCCCGGCCAGCCGGGCACGTCGAGGGCGAGCGTCCGCGCGCTGCGCGACTCCGCGATGACCTCGCGCACCGTGGCGGTGCGCCACACGACGCGCGGGCCGCGGCTCAGTCGTTCCAGTAGCGCTGCTCGCGCCACGGGTCCCCGTGGTTGTGGTACCCGGCCGTCTCCCAGAAGCCCGGCTCGTCGGCGAGGGTGAGCGTCAGGCCGCGCAGCCACTTCGCGCTCTTCCAGAAGTAGAGATGCGGCACGAGCAGCCGCGCCGGGCCGCCGTGCTCGGGCTCCAGCGGCGCGCCGTCGTACTCGTGGACCACCCACGCGCGCCCGCCGGTGAGGTCCTCGAGCGGGACGTTCGTCGTGTAGCCGCCGTCCGACCACGCGGTCACGTACGCGGCCTCGGTCGCCACCCCGTCGAGCAGCGTCTCGAGCGAGACCCCGACCCAGGACGTCTCGAGCTTGGACCACTTCGTGACGCAGTGGATGTCGACGGTCACCGGCTCCGCGGGCAGCGCCAGGAACTCCTCCCACGTCCAGCGCAGCGGGGCGTCGACGGCGCCGTCGATCTGCAGGCTCCAGCGCTCGAGCGGGGTGTGGGGCGTCGGCCCCGCGGACAGCACCGGGAAGTCGGGCGTGACGTACTGGCCGGGCGGAACCCGCGCGGGGTCGGCGTCGCGGCGACGGCCGTGGAATCCGCGTGAGATCGGAGACATGAGGGTCGCCGCGGACGCTACGCGCCCTGAGGTCGCAGGGCAAGGGCCTCAGGCGGCGAAGCGGGCCGCACTGCGCGCGCGGGCCTTCTCGGCCTCGACCTCGCGATCCTTCGCCGGCGCGGTCGTGACGAGCTCGCCCAGCAGCTGCGTCGTCGCGGCGGCGACTGCCGCGACGGCGCGTTCGAACGCCTCGGTGTTCGCCTGCGAGGGCCTCGTGAAGCCGCTGACCTTGCGCACGTACTGCAGCGCGGCGTCGTGGACCTCCTCCGCCGTCGCGGGCGGCTCGAAGTTGTGGAGCGGACGGATGTTGCGGCACATGCAGTCCATGGTAGACCCGCCGCTGCGGGTTTCCCGCAGCCCGCTGCACGAGTTCCCCGATGCCGCTCCCACCCCCGTCGGTGACGCTCCCGGCATGTCGAACGCGAGCGGCGACCCCCGCATCGTCATCGTCGGCGGCGGTGTCGCCGGCGCCGAGGCGCTGCTCGCGCTCAGCGCGCTCGCGCGCGTGCGGCTCGACGTGAGGCTCGTCAGCCGCGACCCGGACTTCCACTACCGCCCGCTCGACATCGACGAGCCGTTCGGCATGGGGCGCGCGCGGCGCTACGGGCTCGACGAGCTCGCGCGCGGCGCCGGCGCGACGTTCGTCTGCGATGCGCTGATCCGCATCGACGCCGACGCGCGCCGGGTGCTGCTGGCGGGCGGCGACGAGCTCCCCTACGACGCGCTCGTGATGGCCGCCGGCGCGGCCTCGCACCCCGCGTTCGAGTACGGGGTGACGTTCGACCAGCAGCTTGATCCCGGCGAGTTCGACGAGATCCTCGCCGACAACCGCGCGGGCTTCGCCCGGCGGCTGGCGATCATCGTGCCGGCCGGCGTCAGCTGGACGCTCCCGGCCTACGAACTGGCCTTGCGGACCGCGACCTGGATGGCCCAGAGCGGCGAGCCGGAGGTCACGCTGGTGACCCCGGAGGCCGAGCCGCTTGGGATCTTCGGGCACGAGACCGCGACCGAGGTGGCGCGTGTCCTCGAGGATGCGGGCGTCCGGCTGCTGGCCGGCGCGAACGCGCTTCCGATGAGCAACACGACCTACAGCATGCGGCCGTCCGGGACCTGGGGCGAGGCCGACCGGATCGTCGCGCTGCCGCAGCTCTCGCCGCCGCGGATCCCCGGCATGCCGCACGACCAGGCCGGCTGGATCCCCGCCGACCAGCACGGCCGGGTTCCCGGCCACGACGGGCTGTACGCCGCCGGCGACGGGACCTCGTTCTGGATCAAGCAGGGAGGGATCGCCGCCCAGCAGGCCGATGCCGCCGCGCAGCACATCGCCGCCACGCTCGGCGCCTCCGGCCAGCAGCCCGAGCCCTTCCGCCCGATCCTGCGAGGCATGCTGCGCACCCGCGACGGGGCGCGCTACATGCGCGCCGACCTGGGCGGCGGCGAGCCGCCGTCGGTCTCCTCCGAGCCCCTGTGGTGGCCTCCGGGGAAGATCGCCTCGCGCTGGCTGGCGGCGCACCTGGCGGGCGAGGACCTCGGCGTGCAGGAGCGCGCGCGCTACATGCGCCGCGTCGCGATGGCGCGCCGCAAGCGCTGATGGGCCTGCGCGACGCCGGCTCGGCCATCCGGGCGCTGACCGTGGTCGTCGGCCCCTCGGCGGGAGGCCCGGGAGACGCTGGGCATCAGGCGCCGCGCGGAGCGGGCCACGTGTCCACCTAGCCCGCGGCCTGCGGGTCGCCGGCACAGGCGAGGCCCAGCGCCGCCGTGCGGTCCGGCTGCGCATGCTCGGGCACGATGAGCATCGGGCAGACCGGGTCCTCGATCAGCTGCGTCACGACGTTCCCGATGTCGCGCTCGAGGAAGGGCCAGCGCCCGTGGGCACCGCAGACCAGCAGGTCGAGTGCCTCGCAGGCCCGTCGCAGCTCTGCACCCGGCTCGCCGTGGCGACGGACGACGTGCGGTGTCAGCACCTCGCTCTCGGCCGTGAGCTCGGCGGTGTGCGCCATGTCGTCGGCGGCGCGGTCGTCGTCGGCGACGACGACCGCCTCGAAGCGCGCTCCGGCGCGGTCGGCGAGCCGGCCGGCGGCGAGCAGGGCGAGCCTGCCGGCCGACGAGCCGTCGAACGCGACGCCGACGACACGCGGGCGCTCGGCGACGAGCAGTGCCTCGGCGGGCCCGACCGCGACCGGGCAGGTCGCGCGGCGCAGCACCTCGCGGGTCACGTCGCCGCGCTGGTCGGGACCCAGCACCATGACCGCCGCGCCGAGCTCGGCGGCGAGGTCGAGCAGGCCGTCGGCGATGCGCTCGGCCGCGATCACGCTGTGCTGCGGGGCCTGCGCGTCCGGGCCCCAGGAGACGGCGCGCTCCATGCGGCGCTCGGCGACGGCGCGGGCCTGGTCGCTCGCCCAGCCGGCTTCGGGGCTGCTCGTGACCGCGACGGGATCGTCACGGTAGGCGGTCGCGACGTGCACCGGCTGCTCGAGCAGCCGGCTGAACTGCTGGGCGAGGCGCAGCGCGGAGAAGGCGTGGCCGTCGAAGGCGGCGAGGATGGGGTGCGTGGACGTCATGGGCCTCAGCTGTGGACTGCCTCGGGGACGAGCGCCCCGCGAGGCAGGACGAGAACCGGCACGCTCGCGCGCCGCAGCACCAGGGCCGACGTGCTGCCGAGCACCAGGCGGCGCAGCGAGCCGAAGCGGCGCGAGCCGGTGACGATCAGGTCGGCGCCGGCGGCCCGCCGGGCGAGCTCCTCGCCGGGCGAGCCGTGCGCGACCTCGACGCTGACCGGCACGCGGCCGCCGACGCGGCGCTGCGCGTGGTGCGCGGAGCGCTCGGCGGCGTCGACGAGCTCGCGCATCCAGCCCGGGTCGGCCTCCGCGGCGCCCGCCCAGGGCATCGTGGTGACGGTGAAGGGGTGCTCGACGACGTCGACGATGCGGATCTCGCCCGCGCCGTGCTCGGCGATCTGCACCGCCGCCTCGAGCGCCCTGGCGGCCTCCTGTGAGCCGTCCCAGCCGACGAGGATGCGGGCCGGTGGGCGGGACGGGCGCGCGCAGTACCCGGTGGGCGCGACGGCGACCGCGCAGGGGCAGTCGTGCAGCAGGCCCAGCGCGAGGTCGGGGCCGGCTGCATGGCCCTCGTGGTCGCCGGGCGCGGGGCCGATGACGAGCAGGTCGGCGTGCTCGTGCTCGAGCAGATGGTGCAGGCCGCGGGCCGGTGAGGTCGAACCCGCGACGTGGACGCGGGTGAACAGCCCGTCGGGCGCCGCGGACCGCAGGCGCTCGAGCTCGTGCTCGAGCTGAGCCTCGACGGCGTTGGCGTACAGCGCGTCGCCGGCGCCGAGCGGGGAGATCCAGATGCCGGCGATGATGAGCTCGGTCTGCTCGCCCGCGAGCGCCGCTGCGAGGGCGAGCCCGTCGCGCGAGCGTGCGTCGTCGCCGCGGGCGGCCAGGACGATCTTGCGGAACATCCCCGGACCGTAGGCGCGCCCCGGGGCCGTCACATCCGTAGTCCGCCCGCATGCGCGCGCGTGCTGGTCCCTGATGGATCGCGTCCCGCGCGCGGGGAGCATCGCTCGGAGGATGCGCAAGGCGACCGCCATGAAGGACCTGCTGCACCCGGCGGACCTGGACGCGCGGGGAATGCGACACGTGCTGCGCCTCGCGGCGGCGATGAAGGCCGCGCCCGCGGAATGGTCGGGCTCGCTGGCCTCGCAGACGGTCGCCTGCGTCTTCCCGCGCCTGCCCGCTGCCGGCGACGCGTCGTTCGAGGCGGCAGTCCACCGGCTGGGCGCGCTGCCGCTGCGGATCCCGCCGGACCGCGCGCCGTCCCCGGGCGAGCCGATCGCCGACACGGCGCGCGTGCTCTCGGGGTACTGTGCGGCGATCGCCGTGCGCACCGTCGAGCAGACGGCGGCCGAGGCCTATGCGGCGGCATCGAGCATCCCCGTGATCAACGCGCTCACCGACCTGCACCATCCGTGCCAGGCGCTCGCCGACCTCCTGACGCTGCGTGAGCGCTTCGGCCGTCTCGACGGCCTGCGACTCGCCTATGTCGGGCGTGGCGGCGGCGTCGCGAACTCGCTGATCGAGGCTTGCGCGATCAACGGGATCGGGGTGAGCGTGGCGACGCCGCAGGGCGCCGAGCCCGATCCCGGCGTCGTGGCGCGCGCCCGCGCCGTGGCGGCGCGATTCGGCGAGCAGGTCGAGCTGGTGAGCGATCCGCGGGAGGCCGTCGCGGGCGCCGACGCCGTCTACACCGCCGCCTGGTCCGACGCGGAGACCGGCGATCGCACACCCTTCCGCGTCGACCGTGCACTGATGCGCACGGCCTCGCCCACGGCGGTGTTCCTGCACGCGCTGCCGGCCAGGCGCGGTGACGAGGTCACCGCGGAGGTCCTCGACGGACCGCGCTCGCTGGCGATCCAGCAGGCGCACAACCGGCTTCCGGTCGAGCAGGCGGTGCTGCACACGCTGATCACGGGCGACTGGGACTCCTGAACGTGTGGGGCGTGGACGTCGCCCTGCGCGACGGCTCGACGGTCGCCCTGCGGACGATGCGCCGTTCCGACGCGCAGGCGCTGGGCGAGCTCTTCGACGCGATGGCTCCGGAGTCGCGCTGGCTGCGCTTCCTGGGCCAGACCGACGGGCAGCAGACCGCCGCGATCCTCGCCAAGAGCGGCACGGGCGTCGTCGCCGTCACCGGCACGCCGCCGCGGCTCGTCGCGCACGCCTGCTACGTCCCGGTCGGGGACGGCAGCGCGGAGATCGCCTTCGCCGTCGCCGACGAGCACCACGGCCAGGGCATGGGCACGCTGCTGCTCGGGCGCCTGGCCGAGCTCGCGGCGGACGAGGACGTCAGCGTCTTCACCGCGATCGTCCACCCGTCCAACCGCAAGATGCTCGACCTCTTCCGGGCGTCGGGGTTCGAGCCGTCGATCCGCCCCGCGCGCGGCGTGCTGGAGGTCGAGATGCCCGCCCAGCCGGGGGAGGAGGCGCTGCGGCGCTTCGCCCGGCGCGACGACGCGGCGGCGGTCGCCGCCGTCGGGCACGTGCTGGCGCCGGCGTCGGTTGCCGTCATCGGCGGCTCGGCGCGGCCCGGGAGCCCCGGCGGCGCCGTCGTGCGCAACCTGGCGCACGGCGGCTACACGGGGCGGCTGTATCCGGTCACCCTGCGCCACCTGACGGTCGCGGGGCGGCGCGCGTACCGGTCGGTCGGCGCGATCCCGGGGCCGGTCGAGCTCGCCATCGTCGCGGTGCCGGCGCCGCGGGTCGCGGCCGTCGCGCGCGAGTGCGCCGCGAAGGGCGTCCAAGCGCTCGTCGTGCTGTCGGAGGGCTTCGCCGAGAGCGGGGAGGAGGGCCGTGCGCGCCAGGCGGAACTGCTCGAGGTCTGCCGCGGCGCCGGCATGCGGCTCGTCGGGCCGAACTGCCTCGGGGTCATCAACGCCGACCCCGCCGTGCGGCTCGACGCGACGTTCGCCCCGCGCCGCCCGCAGACGCCGGGGCGGCTGGCCTACGCCTCGCAGAGCGGCGCGTTCGGGATCGCCGCGCTCGAGCTGACCGCTCGGAGCGGGCTCGGCCTGTCGGCATTCGTCTCGCTCGGGGACAAGGCCGACATCTCCGGCAACGACCTGCTGCGCTACTGGGAGCACGACCCGAACACCGACGCCATCCTGCTCTACCTCGAATCGCTCGGGAACCCGCGGCGATTCGGGCAGATCGCTCGTCGCATCAGCGCCCGCAAGCCGATCATCGTGGTCAAGGCCGGACGTTCGGCCGCCGGTCGTCGCGCGGCCTCCTCGCACACCGGGGCGCTCGTCGGCGCCTCCGAGTCGACGGTCGACGCGCTCTTCGCGCACGCGGGGGTGATCCGCGCCCGCACGCTCGACGAGCAGCTCGACGTCGCGACCGCGCTCGCCCACGGCCCGCTGCCGCGCGGATCGCGCGTGGGGATCGTGACGAACGCCGGTGGGCCCGGGGTCGCGTGCGCCGACGCGTGCGTGGCGGCCGGGCTGCGGGTCGAGCCCCTGGGCTCCGAGACCGACGCCGCGCTGCGCGCGGCGCTGCCGGACAGCGCCGCGGTCGGCAACCCCGTCGACGTCCTCGTGGCGGCCGCGCCGCGCGAGCTGGCACGCGCCGTCCGGCTGGTCGGCCGCGACCCCGACGTCGATGCGGTGATCGCCATCTACATCGCCCCGCTCGCCGGGCACCGGCGCGACCCGGTGCTGCGCGCGATCGCCCGCAGCGCCCGCGCGCTGGCCCGCCGCCACGTGCCGGTGCTGCTCGTGTCGATGCCGGCCGGCGAGGCGCCGGACGACATCGCCCTGCCCGTCTACGCGACCCCCGAGCACGCTGCCCGCGCGCTCGGCCACGTGGCGCGCCACGCCGATCGGGTGCGCAATCCGCCGCCGGCGCCGTGGACGCCCGAGGGCGTCGACGACGAGCGCGCATCCGCGGCGCTCGCGGCGGCGCTCGCGGACGGCCCCGGCTGGCTCGGCCACGCCGCCCTCCAGGAGCTCCTCGAGGCCTACGGGGTCCGGTTGGCCCGCGCGGAGGTCGTGGCGACGCCCGCCGCGGCCGCGGCGGCGGCCGACCGGCTCGGATGCGCGGTCGCGCTGAAGGCGCTGCTGCCCGGCGTCGTCCACAAGCGCGAGGCGGGCGCCGTGCGGCTGGGCCTCGCCGGCCCCGGCGAGGTGCTCGCGGCCGCGCAGGAGCTGCGGGCGGCACTCGGCGTCTCGCCCTTCCTGGTGCAGGAGATGGCCGCGCCGGGCATCGAGCTGCTCATCGGCGCCGTCGGGGATCCGCTCTTCGGCCCCGTGGTCGCCGTGGCGGCGGGCGGCGCGACGGCAGAGCTCATCGGCGACGTGCAGGTGCAGCTCGCGCCGCTCGCGCACGCCGAGGCGGGCGACATGCTCCGCCGGCTGCGCACGTTCCCGCTGCTGGAGGGCTACCGCGGGGCCCCCGGCGGCGACATCCCGGGGGTCGAGGACCTGATCCTGCGGATCGCCGCGCTCGCCGCCGCCCAGCCGGCGATCGCGGAGCTCGATCTGAATCCCGTGATCGTCTCACCCGCGGGCACAATGACCGTCGACGCCCGCGTGCGCGTCGCCGAGCCACCGCCCGCGCAGCTGCTCGTGCCCACCGTCTGAGCGGGGTCCCCGCGGCGCGGCGGGGTACGCTGCGCACGCATGGCGGTCCCGACGAGACTCGACGACGAGCGGATGGCGCGGCTGATCGCCTTCGGCCGCGCCCTGACCTCCGAGCTGGATCTCGACGCCGTCCTCGATCTCGTCCTGGCGGCCGCGCGCGATCTGACGAATGCGCGCTACGCCGCGCTCGGCGTGCTCGACGAGGATCGCCGGCGCCTGTGCCAGTTCCTCACGAGCGGCGTCGATGACGAGACGCGCCGCGCGATCGGGGATCTGCCGAGCGGGCACGGCATCCTGGGCCTGCTGATCGACGAGCCGCGACCGCTGCGGCTCGAGGACGCCTCGGCGCACCCGCGCAGCTACGGCTTCCCACCTGGTCACCCCGAGATGCGCACGTTCCTCGGCGTGCCGATCATCATCCGCGGCAAGGCCTGGGGGAACCTGTATCTCAGCGAGCGCGAGGACGGCGCGCCGTTCACCGACGTCGACGAGGAGACGGCGATCGTGCTCTCCGAATGGGCCGGCGTCGCGGTGCAGAATGCGCGCCTGTACGAGGAGGCCGTCGCGCGTCGCGACGAGCTGCAGCGCGCGGTCCGCGGGCTCGAGGCGACGGCGGCGATCGCTCGCGCGGTCGGCGGGGAGACCGACCTCG
>DATCDC010000106.1:0-37751 GCA_036510915.1 Solirubrobacteraceae bacterium
GGCACCGAGTCCGGCGCGGGAATACCCGGAGGCTTCGACGGTGGCGGAGTGTCACGACGACTCGGCATCCGTTCCTCGAAGCTCGCCATCGGATCTCAGGATCGCTCTGAGCGCGGACGACCCGGCGCTTGGCCGGAGCCCGGCTCACCAAGGGTCAGCAGGAGTTGGTCGGGTTCGCTCGTGCCCGTCGGGCGGACGCGTCGGCCAGCAGCTCGGCCTCGTCCTCGAGACTGCGTTGGTGCAGGTACGTGCCGACTCGGCGATGCGAACACCGGCCTCCCGCCGCGCGTCGGCGAAGCGCGACTCGAGGATCACGGTCCCCGTCCACTGATCGGGCGCGCGAACCCGCCCATCCGGTGATCTACCCCGAGCCTCGGCGGCATGGCGCTCAGTACGAGCAGTTGCGCGCCCCCCGCACCCACCGCAGCGGGCCCAGCGACTGGGTCGCCGGATCGGTCTGCGGGTTGGAGCCCGGGCCCCAGTAGAGACCGGTCGCAACGCCGGTCGTCGTGACCGACCAGGTGTAGTAGGTCGACTGGTTGTCGTAGGAGGCGATCTGGAGCGTCACCGCCCACGAGCCGTCGGCCTTCTGGTCGGCGCCGATGATCTGGAACGCATGGCCGGCATTGATGATGTCCGAACCCGAGGTCGGCGTCAGCCGGCAGTAGTACATCGTGCCGTCGGCGAAGTGCCCATAGCGCTCCTCGTAGGAGCAGGTCGGGAAGCCCGTGACGCAATCGGTGAACGTCGAGTTGGCGAGGAACGGAAGGATCGCCTTCGCCGCCGTGGCGCCGGTGATGTCGTGGCCGGGCGGTGAGAACGGCGGGCCGTCGGCCGCGGCGGGGGGCGACGGGGCCGGCGTCGTCGGCGTGCCCGGTGTCGGCGCGGGCGTCGTGGGGGTGCCCGTCGTCGGCGTCGTCTTCTTGCGCGCCACGCACCGCTTCCCGTGCCTGACCTTCGTCTTCGGGCACACGCAGCGCCCGTGCTTGCGCACGAAGCCCTTCGCGCACCGCTTGACGGTCGGCGGTGCAGCACCGGCGCCCGCAGGGAGCGAGCAGACCACCGCGACGAGCAGGGCCGCCGCGACAGTCGCGGCCCACGATCTGCGCTTTCTCGGAGCGACCATCGGCGAAACCGTACAGCGCGACACGCCCGGCGCCAACGGATGATCTGCCGTGACGCGGCAGCCGCGCCACGGCGTATGGCCACCCCACCCGAGGAGGAGCCCACGCAGGTGGCCGTGAAAGGCGCTCTCGAGTACCGGATCCTCGGCCCGCTCGAGGTCACGGTGGACGGAGCCCCAGCGCCGCTCGGCGCGCCGCGCCAGGCTCGCCCCGGCGCTCAGCGCGTCTACCGCACGCCGATGAGGTCCACCACGAAGACGAGCGTCTCGTCCGGCCCGATCACGCCGCCCGCGCCGCGCTTGCCGTAGGCGAGCATCGGCGGAATCGTGATGCGCCGGCGGCCACCGACCTTCATCCCGGCGACGCCCTGATCCCAGCCGGCGATGACCTGGCCCTTACCCAGACCGAATTGGAACGTACTGCCTCGGTCCCAGGACGCGTCGAACTGGTTGCCGGTGGCCCACGAGACCCCGACGTAATGGACCTCGACCGTGCTGCCCGCGAGCGCCTCCTCGCCCTCGCCGACGACGAGGTCCTCCAGTTCCAGCTGGTAGGACGGATCCTCGCCGACGGGGACGTCGACCTGCGGCTTCTCGATGCTCATTCCCGGATCGTAGAACGGCGCAGAGCCGCGGCGCTCAGCGGACGGCGTCGAGCGTCGCGTTGACGAGCGCGTCGGCCTCGGCGTTCTGCTCGCGGCGCACGGTCCGCACGACCCAGCGCTCGAACCCGCCGAGCGCCTCGAGGGCCTCGGCGTGCAGCGGCTTCATGTCGGCGTGCTTGACCTTGTACTGGCCGTTGACCTGCTTGGCGATGAGCTCGGAGTCGTTGACGATCTCGACCTCGGTCGCCCCCAGCGCGCGGGCACGCCGGGCGCCGAGGATCAGCGCGCGGTACTCGGCGACGTTGTTCGTGGCGATGCCGAGCAGCTCGCCCTCGCGCTCGACGACCTGGCCCTCGGGCGTCGCGAGGACGGCGCCTGCGGCCGCCGGCCCCGGGTTCCCTCGCGAGCCGCCGTCGACGTGGACGACGAGCTTCACGCCGCGCTGGGCGAGTCGCCGAGCAACGGCGGGTGATCGCCCATCGCGCGGCGCCGGCGGCGCGCGCGGAACTCGGACTCGTCGGCGACGGGTGGGCCGCCGGGCTTCGTCCCCGCGCGGCGGCGATCGATGATGACCGTCACCTCCGGGTCATCGGCGTAGTACGCGACGAGCTTGTCGTAGAGCTCGTCGGCCAGCTCCTCTGGGACGACGCTGTAGATCACAGACCGGAAATCTACTCGCTGGACCGTCGGACCCGCGAATCTCGCCGTTCAGGCCGGCTGGACGGCGCCGTGCAGGGCGCCGTGCTCGTCGGCGATCGCGTTCGGCGTGCGATCGTCCGCCTCGAGCTCGTCGAGCTCGTAGCCCTGGCCGGTGGAGCGCACACCCGCGGCCTCGTCCGCCAGGTCGACCTCGAAGCGGTACCAGGAGATCTCCCACGCGACAACGATCGTCACGATGCTGCCCTCGGTCGGCGAGGGGCGCACGCTGACCAGCGGCGCGCCGAGCGTCCGCGCGACGCCGGCGATCGTGCGGCAGTGCTGGCTGGTGTTGAAGAGCTCGATCGCGCGGACGACCTTCATGTCCGCGTTGGTCGGGATCGCGTGGACGAAGCGGTCCTCGCGGTACATCGTGGGCTCCTCCGCCAGACCGCTGTGCGGCGGGACGTGCTCGGGCTCCGGCTCGGGGTCCGCGTACTCGTACTCCTCGTCGAGCGATCCGAGCAGGCCCTCGGCCTCCTCGGGGACGAGCAGCTCCGCGTCGCCCTCACGCCGGCGGCGCAGGCGCTCGATGAACGAGACGCCGCCCCCGCCTGGGCGCCAGCCCGCCCGCACGCGGCCGGGCGCGGCGTCCGCGCCCTCGCGGATCCAGCCCTCGTGGACGGCGCGCGGCGTGCACAGCTCGCACACCAGGCGCCGCTCGCCGGCGTGCAGGAAGATGTCCGGATGCTCGCCGCGCAGCAGCGTGCGGCCGCAGACGGCGCACTGCGTGGGCTCCAGCATCGTGTTGATCTGCCGCGGCGTCACGCCAAGCAGGGTAACGCCGCGGCCTGCGAGGGGCGGGTGGGACGTCGTCAGGCGTGCACGGCCTCCTCGTTCGCACTGACGACCTTCTGCGCCAGGTGGGTCGGCACCTCGTCGTAGCGCAGCAGCTCCATGGTGTAGTCGCCGCGGCCGCCCGTGATCGAGCGCAGGTCGGGCGCGTAGGTGAGCATCTCGGCCATCGGCACCTCGGCCTTGACCTCGGTCATGCCGCCGACGGCGTCCATCCCGAGCGGGTGCCCGCGCCGCGAGTTGAGGTCGCCGATCACGTCGCCGACGCAGTCCTCCGGCACGGAGAGCGTCACGAGCATCACGGGCTCCAGCAGCGCCGGGTCGGCCTGGGAGAGCGCGTCGCGCATCGCGATCGAGCCGGCCATCTTGAAGGCCATCTCCGACGAGTCGACCGTGTGGTAGGAGCCGTCGGTGAGCCGCACCCGCACGCCCTTGACCGGGAAGCCGGCGACGGCGCCGTGGGTCATCGCCTCGCGCACGCCCTTCTCCACCGCCGGGATGAAGCTGTTCGGGATCACGCCACCCTTGATCTCGTCGACGAACTCGAACTCCTCGCCACCGGCGAGGGGCTCGATCGCGATGTGACAGTCGCCGAACTGGCCCCGCCCGCCGCTCTGCTTCTTGTGGCGCCCGTGCGCCTTGGCGGGCCTGCGGATCGTCTCCTGGTAGGGCACCCGCGGCGGCTTCAGCGTCACCTCGGCGCCGAAGCGCGACTTCAGGCGGTCGACGATCACCTCGACATGCACCTGCGAGAGTCCCGCGACGATCTGGTCGCCGGTCTGCGGGTCGCGGTGCAGGTCGATCGTCGGATCCTCCTCCTGCAGGCGGCGCAGCGCCGTGAACACCTTGTCCTCGTCGCCCTTGTTGGTCGCCTCCATCGCGAACGCCATCACGGGCTGGGGCAGGTCGATCGCCGGCATCGCGATCGGCTCGTCGCGATCGGCGAGCCAGTCCCCCGCCCGCGTCTCCTTGAGCTTCCCGACCGCCCCGATGTCGCCGGGGCCGAAGCCGTCGGCGCTCGCCGTCTCCTTGCCCTGGGAGACGAGCAGCTGGCCGATGCGCTCCTTGCCGTGCGCGCGCGTGTTCAGCACGTGGCTGTCGGGGCGCATCACGCCCTGGTAGACGCGGAAGAGGTTGATGCGCCCGGCGAAGGGGTCGGCGCGCGTCTTGAAGACGTAGGCGAACAGCGGCTTGTCCTCGTCGGGCTCGAGCGTGATCTCCGGAAGCTCGAAGGCGCCGTGCTTGACGGGCGAGGGAAGGTCCTCCTCGAGCGCGTCCAGCAGGCGGTTGGTGCCGAGGTTCTTCGTCGCCACGCCGCAGACCACGGGGAAGATGCCACCGTGGTTCGTGCCGTCCTTCAGCGCGGTGACGATCTCCTCGTGGGAGATCTCGTCGCCCTCGAGGTAGCGCTCCATCAGCGCGTCGGAAATCTCGGCGACCTCGTCCATCAGGATCTCGCGGTACTCGGTGGCCTGCGCGAGCAGCTCGTCGGGGATCGGGATCTCGCGGCAGTTGTCGCGCGCGGCGCCGACGTACTCGTAGGCCTTCATGTCGATCAGGTCGATGATGCCGCGCACGTCCTGCTCGCTGCCGATCGGGATCTCGGTGGCGACGACGTGCCGCCCGAAGGCGGCCTTGAGCTGCTCGAGCGTGCGGAAGAAGTCGGCGCGCTCGCGGTCGAGCATGTTGACGAACAGCATGCGCGCGAGGTCGAGCTCCTGCGCACGCGCCCAGAGGCGCGAGGTGGAGACCTCGACGCCCATCACCGCGTTGACGACGAAGACGGCGGACTCGCAGACGCGCAGCGCGCCGAGGGCGTCGGCGACGAAGCTCGGCTCGCCGGGCGTGTCGATCAGGTTGATCTTGCGCCCGTCCCACTCGAACGAGCTGAGGTGGGCGCTGATCGACATCTGGCGCGCCTGCTCGTCCTGGTCGTCGTCGGAGACCGTCGTGCCGTCGACGACGGAGCCCAGGCGGTTCGTCACGCCGGCCTGGAAGAGCAGGGCCTCGTGCAGCGAGGTCTTGCCACTCCCGCGGTGGCCGACAAGGGCGACATTGCGGATGCGGTCCGCCTTGTGCATGCCTTCATTCCTCTCCTCGAACTGTGCCGTGCGGCGACCTTATCGCCGGCGGAAGGGAGGAACCAGGGGAGAACTACGTGATCAGCGCGACGAACCGCGGATCGTTGCGGACCTGGTCGAGGTCCTGGTCGTTGCGCGCCCACTCGCGGACCTCGTCGCCGCCCAGCTCGACCGCGCGGCTGAGCGCGCCGACCGCCGCATCCGGGTTGCCGGCGAGCGCCTCCATGCAGGCCAGGTTGTAGGGCAGCCAGCGGTTGTCGGGCAGCGCGGCCATCGCCTCGAGGAAGATCTCGCGCCCGCGGCGCGTGTCCGTCTTGGCGGCACCCAGGCCGCGGAACGCCCATTCCCAGGCGGAGACCTCGTAGGGCCGGTCGGCCCAGCCGCCGATCGCGAGGACTGTCGTGCCGATCTCCCGCGCGTGCGCATGGCGGTGGACGGCGGGGTCGGAGATGAAGACGCAGGTGCCGCTCGGGGCGTCGAGCGTCGCCCCGTCGATCGTGAACGTCGCGTGGCCCGCGACGACGACGTACAGCTCCTCGTGCCCGAGGTCCTTCTCGTCGTGCGGCTCGACGACCTCCTGGCCGACCTCGGAGGAGGTGTAGGCGTTGACGCCGAAGGCCCGGACCCCGAGCTCGTGGCGCAGCGGACGCCAGGTCAGCGTGCCGAGCCCGTCGAGCGCCTCCACCTCGTCGATCTTGACGGCCTTCCAGCGCGGCGCGGACATCTGGGCCACTACTCGGCGGTGAGGCGCCCACGCAGGCGCAGGACCGCCTTGGTGTGCAGCTGGGAGACGCGTGACTCGGTCACGCCGAGGACCTCGCCGATCTCGCGCAGGGTCAGGTTCTCGTAGTAGTAGAGGGCGATCACGAGCTTCTCGCGCTCGGGCAGCCGCGAGATCGCATCGGCGACGCGGTCGCGCAGGTCGGTCTGGTCCATCACCGCTGACGGGTCGGGCGCGTGCTCGTCCTGCAGCGTGTCCAGCAGCGAGACCTGGTCCCCGCTCGCGTCGCCGACCGACCACAGCTCGTCGAGCGCGGCGATCGAGGAGTTGGAGATCTGCAGCAGAGCGTCCTGGAAATCGCCGACCTCCATGCCGAGCTCGCGCGACATCTCCTCGTCGGTCGGCGCGCGCTGGAGCTTGTGCTCGAGCTTCTGGTTGGCGCGCTCGATCTCGCGGGCGCGGGCGCGCACCGAGCGCGGCACCCAGTCCTGCGAGCGCAGCTCGTCGATGATCGCGCCCTTGATGCGGGTGATCGCGTACGTCTCGAACTTGATCTCGCGCTCGAGCTCGAAACGCTCGATCGCGTTGATCAGGCCGATCAGCCCGTAGGAGATGAGGTCGCCCTCCTCCACGTGCGACGGGAGGCCCGAAGCCATGCGCCCGGCGACGTACTTCACGAGCGGCGCGTAGGCCACCACGAGGCGCTCACGGGCCTGCTCGTCGCCGGTGCCCTTGTACCGGCGCCACATGTCGCGCAGCTCGATCGCCTTGACGTTCGTCTCCATCGGTGATGACAGCCTATGCGCGCGGGTGGCTCTGACGGTATGCGGTGCGCAGACGCGCCGACTCTACCCGAGTGTAGATCTGGGTCGTCGAGATGCTGCTGTGCCCGAGAAGCTCCTGGATCGCGCGCAGATCCGCGCCTCCGTCGAGCAGGTGCGTGGCGAAGGAATGGCGCAGGGCGTGCGGCGAGATCCCGCCCTGGATCGCGGCCGCCCGACCCCAGACTCGCAGCCGCCGGCGCACGTCGGAGGTCTGCAGGCGCCGCCCGGACTTGGAGAGGAACAGCGCCGCCTCGCCGGCCCCGGCGTCGAGCGCAGGCCTGGCGCGCTCGAGGTAGCGCGCGACGGCCTGCAGCGCATGCTCCCCGGCCGGGACGATGCGCGTCTTGCCGCCCTTGCCCTCGACGCGGACCTCCTCGGCATCGAAGACGACCGCGCCCACGTCGAGGTTGACGACCTCCTCGGCGCGCAGTCCGCAGGCGTAGGTCAGCTCGAACATCGCACGGTCGCGCAGCTCGAGCGCCGTCGTGGCGGGGATGCGGTCGAGCAGCGCGACGAGCTCGTCGGGGCGCAGCACGCGCGGCAGGTGCGAGCCCTGCTTGGGCGTCGCCACGAGCTCGGCCGGGTTCTGGGCCACGATCCCGTGCTCGCGCAGCGTGCGAAAGCCGGCGCGCAGCGCGGCGAGCTTGCGCGCGACGGTGCTCGGGGCGCAGCGCCGCTCGGAGAGCAGCGCTGCGTAACGGCGCAGCTCGCGCGGGCCGATCGTCGTCGGCCCGAAGCCGGCGTCGGTCGCCCAGAGCGCGAACTGGTCGAGGTCGGTGCCGTAGGCGCGACGCGTCTTCTCCGCCGCGCCGCGGCGGCGCAGGTCGGCGTCCAGCAGCGCGAGCGCCTCGCGCCAGGCTGGGCTGAGCGGCGCATGCGTATCCTCGGCCGCGATGGCGCTGTTCTTCATCGACACGGCCACAGGTCA
Organism: Solirubrobacteraceae bacterium; assembly: GCA_036510915.1. Classification (GTDB taxonomy): domain Bacteria; phylum Actinomycetota; class Thermoleophilia; order Solirubrobacterales; family Solirubrobacteraceae; genus F1-60-MAGs163. The sequence continues at coordinate 7,774 of DATCDC010000106.1, forward strand.
GGTTGCGACGCGGCGGCAGCTGGTCGAGGCCGGGGCCTGCACGCCCGACGGCGACCCGCCCGCGCCGTGGCTGCGCATCCGGGGAACGGACGACGCGACGACGCTGTGGTACGCGGTGCTGCGCAGGCGTGAGCGGGGCGTCTTCATCGGCTCACTGGTCTTTCGCCACAGTGACCACCATGCCCTGCTTCTGGAGCGGGGCTGGGAGGAGGTCGGCGTGGAGGAGATCGGGCCGGGCGCCGCTCAGGCGATGTAGACAGGCGTGCCGACCGCGACGCGGTCGTACAGGTCGATCACGTCCGGGATGCGCATGCGCACGCAGCCGTGCGAGGCCGCGCTGCCCAGCGAGCCGTACTCGCTCGGGTCCACCCCGTGGATGCCGGCGCCGCCATCGATCCCCATCCAGCGCGCCTTGATCGGATCCGCGGGACCGGGCGGGATGACCTGCCCGGCGAGCTTGCCGGCCCAGGCGCTGTTGGGAACGTGCCAGGACGGGTTGACCTGCTTGTCCTGGATGTCGTAAAGGCCTGCGGGCGTCTCGAGCCCCTGGCGCCCGACGGCGATCTTGTAGGTCTTGACGGGCCGCAGGTCCTTGTAGAGCTGCAGCTGGAAGGCGGCGCGGTTGACGATGATCACGGTCCGATACTTCTTGGCGAGCATCGCCGTCGTGACCTTCGGCTGCACCTTGTCCATGTGCACCGTGAAGGTGCGGTCCGCTGTCGGCGAGAGGATCGCCGAGCGGATCCGGCGGTGCAGCGCGCCGGCCGGGACGAGCAGGCCGGCCGCGGACGGGATCGGAGCCACGCCGGTGCCCGAGAAGGAGACGCTGGCGTCGCGCGGCTTGCGTTCGATCGTGTTGCGAACGCGGTCCAGGAGCCGCACGACCGCGTGGTCGTTGTAGGTCATCCGCGGCTGCAGGTCGACGTTGAGGTCCGACCCGGTCAGGCTGCGCACCGTGCGGCCCAGGAAGTTGCCCTCGCGACTGCGGTCGACGGCGATCCCGACGCTGCCGGCGACGTCGGCGGAGATCTGGGCCTCGCGTGCGCTCAGGTGCCAGCTGCGCGCGGCGCGCCGCAGGACGATCGGCCGGCGCAGCGGGTCGAGCAGCTCGCGCGTGAGCTTGTCGCTGGCCTGCCGGCGCGTGAGCCCGCCGACGCTGATCCCGCCGACCTTCACGCCCTGTGCGATCGTGTCCTTGTGCCCGTTGTCGTAGACGTAGGCGGCGACGATCAGCACCCCCGCGACCAGGAGCGCGAAACCGGCGGCGATGGCGTAGGAGCGGCGCACGTGAAGATCCTCGGGTGACCAGGCCGGGCGGTCCAGGATAGGACACCGGCCCTACGCGCGCCACAGCTGCAAGCGCGTTGTCGTCAGGCCCGGGGTTCGGCCTGCGCGGCCGCGTTCCTACCCGCGGCCGGCGATCAGCGCGTCGATCGCGGCGAGCACGCGCGGGCGCGCGGCATTGCCGGCCTCATGGGCGCGCAACACCTGCAGACTTGCCGGATCGAGCGCATCGAGGACGGCGACGACCTCCTCGGCCTCGAGCGCGTCGAACCCGCCCGCCGGGCCCGATCGCGGGGCGCCCGCGTCAGGACCCGGTGCCTCGAGCGCCCCGCGCGCAGCGGGGCTGCGGCGCAGGAACTCCTCGACCTCGCGCTCGTAGCGGTAGGGCTCCCCCATCCGGCTGCGCAGCGGGCGCAGCCGCTGGTGCTCGCGGAGCTTCAGCACGGTCTCGCGCGTCGTGTAGCGCAGGCGCAGCCCGGTCGTCTTCAGGGCGCGGTTGTCGAGGGCGCGCCCGAAGCGCAGCTGGCGGAGCATCTCCGGCGGGATCCGGATCCCGAGCGGGCGCAGCGCCGCCGCCGACAGCCCCGTTCCCCACGGTGCCAGGATCGGCACCGGCAGCTTGCCGAGCAGGCCGGCCACCTCGCTCCACGCGAGCACCCCGTCGGCGGCGCAGTTGTAGGTGCCGTGCAGCCCCTGGCGCAGCGCGTGCTCGAGCGCGCCGACGACATCGTCCTCGTGGACGAACTGGTAGCGCGGGTCGAAGCCGAGGATCGCCGGGATGGCGGGAAGCCCGAGCAGGTCGGTGTGTGAGGTGCGCAGCCCGGGCCCGAGGACGTTCACGAAGCGCAGGACGGCGACCGGCGTCTGCGGGTGGCGCTCGGCGTACTCGGCCACGGCCGCCTCCGCCTCCACGATGTCGCGCTCGAGCGCGGTCCGGGGCCGCGTACCTCGCCCCATGTCCTCGGTGAAGTAGGCGGGGTCGTCCTGGCCCACGCCGTACCAGTGGGCGCTGGACTTGAACACGAGCGCGGGCGGCTCGTCGGTGCTCGAGCACGCGGCGAGCAGCTCCATCGTCCCGATCACGTTGTTCTCGTGCGCCGCGCGCGCGGTGGCCGTCGTGGAGTCGACGACCATGCGCGTGTCGATGACGGCGTCGATGCGTGCGGCGCGCAGGATGCGCCGCAGCAGCTGGTGCTGGGCGCCGACCCGGACGAACTCGGTGCGCTCGAGCTCGACGACGGGGTCCTCGCGGTCGATCCCGACGATGGTCTCGATCTCCGGGTCGGCCTCGAGCGCGCGAGCCAGGGCGCCGCCCCAGTGGGTCGCCGCGCCCGTGATCAGGATCCGCCGCGCGCGCACTGCAGCCTCAGCCGAGCCAGACCGAGTCGCGCTGGGCGAGCATGTCGTCCAGCTCGTCCTGGATCCGCGCGCGGACGTCGTGGGCGATCGTCTGGACCAGCGCCTGGTCCTCCCACGGCTCGTCGCCCAGGTCGGCGGTCGGGATCGGCTCCATGAAGCGGATCGTGAACTTCGCCGGCAGGTAGCCCAGCATTCCCAACGGGCCGAGGTGCGGGAAGGTCGGGGTCAGCGGCACGTAGAGCAGGCCCGTGAGGCGCTGCAGCAGGCTCAGCTGCGCGAAGACCGGCTGGGCCTCCTCTGCACCGACGACCGCGACCGGGACGATCGGCGCGCGCGCCCGCATCGCGGCCTGGACGAAGCCGCCGCGCCCGAAGCGCCGCAGCCGGTAGCGGTCCTTGTAGAGCTTCTCGGTGCCCTTGCGCCCTTCGGGGAAGACGAGCACGAGTTGCTGCTCGTCCCACAGCAGACGGTGCACGTTCGCCGGGTGGGCGGGCACGGCCCCGATCTTCGGGAGCAGCATGCTGAAGCCGGGGTAGCCCTTGAAGAAGTGCTCGACGGTCAGGTGCAGCGGCCGCGGCTGCGGATGCTCCTCCTTGATCGCCTTGGCGATCATCGCGGCGTCGGGCGGCAGGGCGCCCGCGTGGTTGGAGACCAGGAGCGCACCCCCATGCGCTGGGACGTTCTCGATCCCCTCAACGCTGACGCGGAACCACAGGCGGTAGAGGACGTCGACGGCGAGGCGGTCGACGACCGCCTCGACGCGCTCCGAGCGGCCCCAGTCCGTGACGTGGCGCTCGGCCTCGACGGCGGGCAGCGCGCTGCGCAGGTCCTCGCGCACCGCCGGCACGGCGCCGGCATCGCGCGGCGTGATGCGGGGTCGCTCGGCCACGCCCCGCAGTCTCGCAAGCGGCGGCGCTCAGCGCTCGCCGGCGAGCAGCGGTGCGAGCGCCAGTTCGAGGCCGGGCCAGTCGGCGGCGGAGATGATCGGCGCGCCGGCGCAGAGCTCACGGTTCCACGGGTGCACGATCGTCGCGCCGGCGATGTCGTGCTCGAGCGCGTCCTGGAGGTTCACGGGACTGTCGTCGATCAGGACGTCGATGCCGATCTCGCGGCAGCGCGTGATCTTGTCGAACGAGCAGTAGAGCTCGTCGTGGAGCAGGCCGATCGCGCGCAGCCAGCGCTCGGTGGCCTCGTGCGACTGCGTCCCGCGATGGGACGTGATGTGGATGAAGTGCCCGGCGGCGTGCCAGCGGTTGACGGCGTCGACTGCGCCCGGGTAGGGCTCGGCCGTCGCGATCAGCTCCTCGGTGTGCGTCTCGAGCACACAGGCGTGGACCTGCTCGGGCTCGAGCTTCGTGATCCCCCAGCTGACCTGACCCTCGTAGGGCAGCACGACGCCGAAGCGGCGCCTGGCGACCTCCGAGAACTGGTCCCAGTAGTGGTGCAGCGTCGAGTCGATGTCGATCGCGATGCGCATCGCGGGCTCCGGCGTCGGTCGTCCTCAGCCGTCGACGAGCGTCACGGCACCCTCGGCGGCACTGCCGACGAGCGCCGCGTACTTCGCGAGCACGCCGGTGCGATCCGGGTTGGGCGGCGGTGCGTAGGCCACGACGCGCGCGGCGATCTCCTCGTCGGAGAGCGCGACGTCGAGTCGGCGCGCGTCGACGTCGACGGTGATCACGTCGCCATCGTGGACGGCGGCGATCGGGCCGCCGCGGAACGCCTCGGGCGCGACGTGGCCGGCCATGAAGCCGTGCGTGGCGCCGGAGAAGCGCCCGTCGGTCAGCAGGACGACGTGCTCGCCGAGTCCGGTCCCGTTGAGCGCAGCGGTGACCGCGAGCATCTCGCGCATGCCGGGGCCGCCGGCGGGGCCCTCGTTGCGGATGACGATCACGTCGCCGGCGGCGATCGTGCCGGCGGTCACGGCGGCCATCGCGGCCTCCTCGCCCTCGAAGACGCGGGCGGGCCCCTCGTGGTGGCGGCGCTCGTGGCCGGCGAGCTTGACGACGCAGCCGTCCGGGGCGAGGTTGCCGCGCAGGATCGCCAGGCCGCCCGTGGCCTTGATGGGGTCGCTCAGCGGCCGCACGACGGGCTGGCCGTTCGTCTCGATCGCCTCGCGCGCGTGCTCGCCGACCGTGCGGCCGGTCACGGTCGGCGCGTCCTCGTGCAGCAGGCCCGCATCGAGCATGCGGCTGGCGACGAGCGGCACGCCGCCGGCCTCGAACAGGTCGACGGCGACGTACCTCCCACCGGGTTTGAGGTCGCACAGCAGCGGGGTGCGCTCGCTGATGCGGTCGAAGTCGTCGATCGTCAGCGCCACCCCCGCCTCGCGGGCCAGCGCGAGCAGGTGCAGCACCGCGTTCGTCGAGCCGCCGCTCATCGCCACGGCGGCGATCGCGTTCTCGAGCGAGTCCTTCGTGATGATGTCGCTCGGCTTGAGGCCGCGCTTGAGGATGTCGACGACGAGCTCGCCCGTCTCGAAGGCGACCTGGGCCTTGCTCCTGTGCTGGGCGGGGACCATCGAGGAGCCCATCGGGGAGATGCCCAGGATCTCGTAGGCCATCGCCATCGTGTTGGCGGTGAACTGGCCGCCGCAGGCGCCCGCGCCGGGGCTCGCGACGCCCTCGAGCTCGTGGAGCTCCTCATCGGTCATGCGGCCTGCCGCGTGGGCGCCGACGGCCTCGAAGACGTCCTGGATCGTGACGTCCCGGCCGTGCAGGCGCCCCGGCGGGATCGACCCGCCGTAGAGCATCACGCTCGGCACGTCGACGCGCGCGAGCGCCATGACGGTGCCGGGGATCGTCTTGTCGCAGCCCGAGAGCGCGACGACGGCGTCGAAGAGGTGGCCGCGGCTGACGAGCTCGATCGAGTCCGCGATGACCTCGCGGCTGACGAGCGAGGTCTTCATGCCGCTGGTGCCCATCGTGATCCCGTCGGAGATCGCGATCGTGTTGAGCTCCATCGGCGTCCCGCCGGCGGCGCGGATGCCGTCCTTGACCTTCGCGGCGAGCGCCCGCAGGTGGAAGTTGCAGGGCATCGTCTCGATCCACGTCGAGGCGACGCCGATGATCGGCTTGGCCAGCGCCTCGTCGTCGTATCCGATGCCCTTGAGGTAGGCGCGCGCCGCCGCGCGCTCCGGGCCGTCGGTGAGCGCTGCGCTCTTGTGCTTGAGGTGGGACAGGGTCTCGGTCACGGGACCATGACACTAGATGGTTGATTTGCGCGACGGGCGTCAGAGCGCCGGCCGCGCGGCGGTCACTCGGAGACCGTCTCGGAGTCCCTGCCCGCCGGATCGCCGTCGGCGCGGGCGCGGCGGCGCATCCGCTGGCGTTCCCACTCCTGCAGGCGCCAGAGGTCGCGGCGCACGCGCTTGGGGTCGACCTGGCGGCCCGGCAGGTGCATGTTGGCCGTCTCGATCAGCCGCCGCTCGTCGCCGGTCAGCGCCATCCACTTGGCCAGGACGTCGTCGGAGTCCGGCAGCCGCGCGCTGCCGTAGGGGCGCGTCTCGTCGGGGAAGTCGACGCAGTACTCATTGAGCAGCTCGCGCGTCTGGGGCAGGTAGGCGACGACCGGCTTGTGCGGGTACAGCAGATACGCGTAGGGCGCGCCCAGCTCGGTCGCCACCGTCCCGCCATGGTCGCGCTCGAGCCCATCGGCCAGCGCGCCCCACACCCGGATGAAGCCCAGGTCGCGGTACATCTCCCACTCCTCGTCGTTCACGCAGGAGCGCAGCAGCTGGCGCGCGCGCTGCTCGGCCCGGCGCTCGCGGCCCGGGTCGATGTCGAGGCTCGGGACGCGCGCGCGGCCGGCGCGCCGGCGCTCGAGCTGCTCGGACACGGTCGGCCAGGAGACCTCCCAGAGCAGCGCGAGAATGACGATCGAGGTGGCGACGAGGGCGAGCGCCATCGGGCTGGGCCCCGCTCAACACCCTCCCGCGGCACGCGGGAAGAAGATCACCCGGTCGGCGTCGCGCGGGACGTCGGCGAAGTCGCGAACCATCCGCGCCTCGCGCCGGCCACCCGGCGCGGACACCGGGACGGCCGCCCACATGCCGAGCTCGAGCTGGCGGCGGAACTCCTCGACCAGCGCCTCCTCGTCGGCGCGCACGTCGATGTCCCCCTCCGCGAGCAGGACCTCGCCGTGCCCGGGCTTCATACGCAACAGCCTCATCCTGCCGCAAGTATGGCAGGGGCGTGGCAATCGCCGCAGGCACGGCGCCCTCGCGCTGCGTGAACCTCAGGACGCGGTGGACGGGCGCTCGCGCGCCGCCCGCGCGCGCAGCCCGAGCACGTCGACGGGTCCCGGCCCCGAGCCGAGCCCCACGAGCCCGTCGCGCACCGCCCCCGCGGCGGCGATCTTCGCCGCCCGTGCCGCCTGCAGCGGCGTCGCGCCGAGCGCCAGATGGGCCGCGAGCGTCGCGGCATGCGTGCAGCCCGAGCCGTGCGCGGCCCCGTCGGGGTGACGCTCGCCGGGAAGCTCGACCACCTGGCCGGCATCGACGTAGATGTCGGTCACAACGTCGCGGTGCCCTCCGGTCACGACGACCGCCTGCGGGCCGAGTGCGAGCACCGCGCGGGCCAGCGCCACGCCCTCGAGCGCGGCGTTGCCCACGAGTGCCCGCGCCTCGGGCACGTTCGGCGTCGCGACCGTCGCGCGCGGAAGGATCCGGCGCCGCATCGCGTCCTCGGCGCCGCTCTCGAGCAGTCGGGCACCGGACTCGGCGACCATCACCGGGTCGACGACGATCGGCGTCCCCGCGGCGAGCAGGTCCAGCGACTGTGCGACGGCGCTGATGCTCGCAACGCTCCCAAGCATCCCCAGCTTCACCGCGTCGACCCCGAAGTCCTCCACCACCGCCGCCACCTGGGCGAGGATCATCTCCGGCGAGACCTGCTCGACCGCCGTGACCGCGACCGTGTTCTGGGCCGTGATCGCCGTGATCGCCGTCGTGCCGTGGACGCCCGCCATCGCGAACGCCTTGAGGTCGGCCTGGATGCCCGCGCCGCCCCCCGAGTCCGAGCCGGCGATCGTCAGGCAGACGGGGATGTCGCGATGCGCGGCCACGGCGGGGCAGGATAGGTGCCACGACGAGGACGGTCACAGCGTCACCCGCACGTACCGCCCGCCGGGACGCCGCTCGACGAGGCCGAGCAGCTCGAGCTCGGTCAGCCGCCCGAGCACCGCACGCGCCTGCGCGGGCGACGCGGCATTGCCCGCGACGGTGTCGGCGCCGCCGTCGATCGCCGTCAGCAGCTCGTGAAGCTCCGGCGCCAGGCCGACGGGCGCCGGCAGGACCCGGCGCGGGTTCGGCGCGCCGACAGGCAGGACGCCGATGACGTCGTCGAGCACGTCGAGCGCGTGGCGCACGACGCGCGCGCCGTCGCGCAGCAGCGCGTTCGTCCCGGTGCTGTGCCACGCGGTCGGCGCGCCCGGCGCCGCGCCGACCTCGCGCCCCAGGTCCATCGCGATCTCCGCGGTGATCAGCGAGCCCGACCGCTCGGCGGCCTCGACGAGGACGGTCATCTCGGCGAGCGCGGCGATGATCCGGTTGCGGGCGGGGAACGCCCAGCGATACGGCGTCGTCCCCGGGGGCAGCTCGGAGACGACGAGCGCCTCCTCGACGAGCCGCCGGTGCAGCGACCGTCGCCGCGGTGGGTAGGCGTACTCGGGCCCGCAGGCGAGCACGGCGACCGTGCGCCCGCCGCCCTCGAGCGCGCCCTCGTGCGCGGCGCTGTCGATGCCGAGCGCCATGCCGCTGACGACCGTGATCCCGGCCACCGAGAGGCCACGGCCCAGCGCCCTCGCCGTCGCCTGGCCGTCCAGCGAGGCGCGCCGCGCCCCGACGACCGCGACCTGATGGCGCCCCCCACGTTCGCGAGCGGCACCCAGGAGCGCGTCGAGCCGCAGCGGATCGCCCAGGACGAACAGAACGGCCGGAGGATCGCTGAGGTCCCGCAGACCGGCCGGGTAGCGGGCGTCGTGCGCGCAGATCGCCACGCAGCCGACCGCGTCCCAGGCGGCGCGCAGGCGAGCGGGGTCGGCCTCCTCCCACGCCAGCGTGACCCGTGCCCGATCGCGGCCGCCGAGCGCTTCGATCAGCTGCTCGTCGCCGAGCGCGAGCACCTCACGGATCGCGCCCCGGTCCGCGCGGCGGATCTCCAGGCGGCCGGCGAGATAGCCGAGGAGCCAGCCGCGCCGCGCGCAGTCGTCGCACGCGCGGTTCATGACGCTCCGCCGACGGCCTCACCGTCGTGCCGGTAGCCGAGTGCCTCGGCGATGTGGTGCTCCTGGACCTCGTCGGAGCCGTCAAGGTCGGCGATCGTGCGGGCCACCCGCAGCGCGCGGTCGCGTCCACGGGCGCTGAGGCCGCCGCGGTCATAGGTCCGCGACAGCGACCGGCTCGCCGCGGCGGTGATGGCGACCACGCGCTGCAGATCCCGCGCCGGAAGCTCGGCGTTCGCCGGCCCGTGCACGCCACTGCGCGCCGCCTGGAGCTCGCGCGCGCCGATCACCTGCTCGCGGACCTGCGCCGAGGTCGTCACCGGATCGGCGAGCAGGTCCTCCCCGCTCGGGCGTTCGACGGGGACTGCGAGGTCGATGCGGTCCAGCAGCGGGCCGGAAAGCCGTCGGCGGTGGCGGGCGAGGTCGGGCTCCGTGCAGCGGCACGCCTGACCGCCGCGCCCGCAGGGGCACGGGTTGGTCGCCGCGACGAGCGCGAACCGCGTCGGGAAGCGGTCGATGCGCTGGCCGCGCACGATCGCCACGTGGCCGTCCTCGAGCGGCTGGCGCAGCGCCTCCAGCGAGCCGCGCGCGAACTCCGAGAGCTCGTCGAGGAACAGGACGCCGCGATGGGCGAGCGTCGCCTCGCCAGGCGTCGGAACGGTTCCGCCCCCGACCAGGCCGGAGGGCGAGATCGTGTGATGTGGTGCGCGGAACGGCCGCGCGCGCAGGAGCCCGCCGCCGTCGTGCAGGCCGGCGACGCTGTGGATCCGCGTGACCTCCAGCGCCTCGCCGCGCGCGAGCGGGGGCAGGATCGACGGCAGGCGGCGCGCAAGCATTGTCTTGCCCGTCCCCGGCGGGCCTGTCAGGAGGAGGTTGTGACCACCGGCGGCCGCGACCGTGAGCGCCGCGATCGCGCCGGCGTGCCCGCGGACGTCCGCGAGGTCGGGGCCCGGAACCGCGCCCACGCCCGCCTCCTCATCCTCGGGCTCGGGATCGGCCTCGGCCGCGGTGTCCCCGCGCAGCGCGGGGCCGAGCTCGGCCAGACATCCGACGCCCAGGACGGCGACGTCCTCGACGAGGCGTGCCTCACGAGCGCGCTCGCGCGGGACGATCAGCCCCGCGATGCCCGCCCGCCGTGCGCCCTCGGCGACGGCGAGCGCGCCGCGGCAGGGTCGTACCGTGCCGCTGAGCGACAGCTCGCCGAAGACGGCCACGTGGGCGAGAGTCTCGGCGGAGAGCTGCCCGCTTGCGGCGAGGATCGCGCAGGCGATCGCCAGGTCGAACCCCGGGCCGGCCTTGCGCAGGTGCGCCGGCGCGAGGTTGACGGTCAGGCGCCGCAGCGGGAACTCGAAGCCGCTGTTGAGGATCGCCGCCCGGACCCGCTCGCGCGCCTCGGACACCGCACGGTCGGCGAGCCCGACGACGGTGAACGCCGGCAGGCCAGCGCGCAGGTCTGCCTCGACGACGACCGGGCGCGGCTCCAGGCCGTCGATGGCGAAGGTCATGACACGGGCGAGCACGACGGCGACGCTATGAGCCGATCTGTGACCTGTGGGGGCCGACATCGCGCCGTCTCTGCGCCATCTCCGCGCCGCCTCTGAGGCGCGCGTGCGGAGTGCGCAGTTCGGCCGCAGGGGCGGCACAGCACCGACACAGAGGGGCTGGTGCGCCGGCACGCGACGGCCCGTAGCGTCGCTCGCGTGTCCCCTGATCCGCGACAGATCCTTGGCGCGACCGGTGAGCGCCTCGCGCTCGAGCACCTGGAGCGTCTCGGCTGCCGGCTCGTGGCGCGCAACCACCGCACCCGCTACGGCGAACTCGACCTCGTCGTTGTCGACGGACGTACGCTCGTCTTCGTCGAGGTCAAGACGCGGCGCGCGTCAGCCGCCGGGCCGACGCCCTGGGACGCCCTCGACGAGCGCAAGCGCCGGCAGGTCCGGCGCATGGGCCGCGCGTTCCTGCACGACGTCGCCGACCGTCCGTTCGGCGACGACGTCCGGTTCGACGCGATCGGCGTCATCGTCGACGACGCGCACCGCCTCGTGCGGCTCGATCATCTCGAGGGGGCGTTCTAGTGCACCCGGCCACCCTTCCTGCGGCCTTGGGCGGAGCGCGCGACGGTGCCCGCTCAGAGCGCGAGCTGCTGGTAGGCCGTCGACTGGAACGACATGCGGTGCAGCGGCGAGACCCCGAGGCGCATGATCGCCTCGCGGTGGACGGGCGTCGAGTACCCCATGTGGGCACCGAACTCCCACCCGGGGTGCAGTTCGCCGGCGCGCCGCATGAAGCGGTCGCGCGTGACCTTCGCGATGATCGACGCCGCCGCGATCGAGGCGCTCGTCGCATCGCCGTCGACGATCGCGCGCTGCGGGTGGCCGATGTCGGCGACTGCGAAGCCGTCCACGAGGCAGATGCACCCGGGTCGCGCGACGCGTGCGAGCGCATCGCGCAGCGCCGCGAGGTTCGTCTTGTGCAGCCCGCGGTGATCGATCCCGCGCACGCAGCGCGAGACGACCGCGACCCGGGCGGCGGTGCGCATCACGACGGGGAAGAGCGCCTCGCGCGCCTCGTGGTCGTGCTGCTTGGAGTCGTTCAGGGCGCTGAGCGCGCGCACTTCGCGGACGCTGATCTGCTCGAGGTCCAGCAGGACGGCCGCTGCGACGAGCGGGCCTGCGAGGCAGCCGCGGCCCGCCTCGTCGGCACCGGCGACCCAGCGCACGCCCAGGTCGCGGTCGAAGGCGATCAGCCGGCGGCCGGTCGATGGACGACGGCTGGCGCGCCGTCGTGTCCGGGCCGTGCTCGGCACCTCGGGGCCCGGGCTAGAAGATCCCGATGCGGTCGGGGGGCCAGTAGGTGGCGAAGGCGTTGCCGATGATCCAGGACTTGGGAACGGGGCCCCAGAAGCGGCTGTCGTCGGATTCGCCACGGTTGTCGCCCATCATGAAGTAGTGACCGGGCGGAATCGTGATGGTCTTCGGGAACGTGCAGCCGGCGCCGGTGTTGTCGGCGCACGTGCTGCTGATGAACGGCTCCCGCGTCGGCTTGCCGTTGCGGATCACGCGACCACTGCGGATCGAGATGCGGTCGCCCGGGACGCCGACGACGCGCTTGATGAAGTTGACGCTCGCCTTCGTGGCCGTCGGCTTGTCGCACGGCGCACCGCTCGGCGGGTGGTCGCCGCACTGGGAGGGCGGCGAGGCCTCAGCGCCCGACGGCGGGTGGAACACGAGGATGTCGCCGACCTTGGGGTCGCCGAAGTGCGTCCCGAGCCGGTTGACGAGGACGCGCTGGCCGACCTCGAGGGTCGGCACCATCGACTCGCTCGGGATGCGGTAGGGCTTGACGATGAAGGCCTGGATGCCGAGCGCGAGCCCCAGCGCGACGGCGACGATCAGGACGAGCTCGAGCAGCGAGCTCCCGGCCGACGCGCTCCGGGACGTGCCGCGCTTGCTCACGCCTGGTCGTCGGCGGGCTGCTCGGTGGCGGCGTCCGGTGCCGGCGCTGCGTCGGCGGGTGCCGCGTCGGCGCTCGCCTCCGGCTCCGGCATGGTGTCGGCCGCGACGTCCGCCTCGACAGCGGCCTCGGCCTCCGCGGCGACGTCGGCCTCCGTGCCCTCGCCGCCCTCGGCGCTGTCCTGCGCTGCGGCATTCGCGGCCTCGGCGTCCGTCTCGGCGGCCTCGTGCAGCAGCCCCGGCGTGACGACCTCTTCGGGACCGACGTAGCGGCGCTCGCGCACGCGGGCGCGCTTGCCGACACGGTCACGCAGGTAGTAGAGCTTCGCGCGGCGCACGTCACCGCGTGCGGCGACCTCGATGCGCTCGATCTTCGGCGAGTGCACGGGGAACGTGCGCTCGACGCCGACGCCGAAGGACTGCTTGCGGACGGTGAAGGTCTCGCGCGCGCCATGGCCCTGGCGCTTGATCACGACGCCCTCAAAGACCTGGGTGCGGCGGCGGGTGCCCTCGACCACCTGGAAATGGACCTTGACGCGGTCGCCGGGCTGGAAGCTGGGGACGCGGCGCAGCTGTGCGCGCTCGAGGCTTTCGATGACGGTGCTCATGGCAAGAAGAGGTCGCGGGATCCGGTCCTGGGTTCGCGAGCCGGCGCCGCTGATGGCACCGGCCGGGGAGGCCGCTCCGCGAGGACGGATCAGGATAGCGAAGAGCCCTCGGACGCCGCGCCGCGCTCGCGGCTGCGCGCCCGGCGCCAGCGCCGGATCTCCTCGTGATGACCGGAAAGCAGGACATCCGGAACCTTCCAGCCGCGGTACTGCGACGGCCGCGTGTAGTGCGGGTACTCCGGGTCGCCACCGAGCGCGTCGCTGAAGGACTCCTCGGCGGCCGAATCCGCATGGCCCAGCGCCCCCGGCTGCTTGCGCAGCACCGTGTCGCACAGCACCATCGCGGCGAGCTCCCCGCCGGCGAGCACGTAGCGCCCGATCGACACGGCGTCGCTGCAGAAATGCTGGACGATCCGCTCGTCGAAGCCCTCGTATCGCCCGCACAGGATCGTCACCGCCGACTCGGCCGCCAGCTCGTTGACGAGGCTTTCGTCGAGCAGCCTGCCGCCCGGCGTCAGGGCGATCACGCGGCGCTCGCGGCGCAGGTCGACCGGATCCACGCCGTAGATGCTGCGCAGCGCGTGGTCCATGACGTCGACGCGCAGGACCATGCCGGCCCCGCCCCCGAACGGCGTGTCGTCGACCTGCCCGCCGCTCAGCGGCGTGTGCTCACGGGGGTTCAGCGTGCGCAGCTCGTGCCCCTGCGCGGCGGCGTTGGCGATGTGGCGCTGGCTGCGAAACCAGTCGAACCACTCGGGGAACAGCGTGACGACGTCGATCTGCATGGCCCCGGCCTACCCGTCCTCGCCCAGGAAGGCGAGCCGCACGTCGATCCGTCCCGCCTCGATGTCCACCGAGCGCACCGCGTCGCGCACGAGCGGGACGAGCAGCTCGCCGCCGTCGGTACGCTCGACCTCGAGCACCTCGCAGGACGGCAGGCCGCGCATCCGCCGCACGCGCCCGACCTCACGCTCGCCGTCGACGACGAGACAGCCCGCGAGGTCCTCGGCCCACCACTCGCCCTCCGGCAGCGGCGGCGCGTCCTCGCGCGGGCTCATCAGCTGGGCGCCGCGCAGGGTCTCGGCGGCCTCGCGGCTGCCCACGCCCTGCAGGCGGACGATCGGCTTCGCGTCGGTGCCGGCGCGGCGCACGATCCGCGTCTCCTCGCCGGAGACGCGGACACTCGCGCCGCGCGTCAGCAGCGCGGGGCGCGGCATCGTCACGTAGAAGCTCCCGTCCAGGCCGTGGGGGCGCCCGACGGCACCGGAGGGCAGCCAGTCCACGCGGGGGCGGCTCACGTCAGTCGACGATGTCGACGAGGACGCGGCAGTTCTCCTTGACCGCCGCGGCCTTGACGACCGCGCGCATGGCCTTGGCGGTGCGGCCACCGCGGCCGATCACCTTGCCGTAATCGTCATCGGCGACGGACAGCTCGAGGACGACGGTGCCGTCGTCCTCGGTGAACTGCTCGACGGCGACCTCGTCCGGACGATCGACGAGCTGCTGGGCCAGGTACTCGAGCAGCTCACGCATCGCAGCGGTGCTACAGCGCGATGCCCTGGATCTTCATGAGCTTGCGGACCTGGTCGGTCGGCTGCGCGCCCTTGGCGATCCAGTCGCGGACCTTGTCCTCGTCGAGCGTCACCGTCGACGGGCTGGTCTGCGCGTTGTAGGTCCCGATGACGTCGATGAAACGGCCGTCACGCGGCGAGCGCTGATCGGCCACGACGACGCGCCAGATCGGGTTCTTCTTGCCGCCCACACGGGTGAGCCTCAGTCGTACTGCCACGGGTTCCTCTCGAATTGCTCGGAAAGTCGACGACAGAGGGTAGCCGAACCGGCCCGGGGCGGCTCCCTGCGGGCGCCGCTCAGCGCGCCTGACGCATCAGCGCACCGATGTCCGGCATCTTGCCGCGGCCGACCTGGCGCATGAGCTTGCGCATCTGGTCGAACTGCTTGACCAGCTGGTTGACCTGCTGGACGCTCGTGCCGGAGCCGCGCGCGATCCGCAGGCGCCGCGAGCCCTTGATCAGCTCCGGCCGGCGGCGCTCCTCGACGGTCATCGACAGGATGATCGCCTCGACGCGGTCGAGCTCGCGCTCGTCGACCTTCAGCCCCTTCATCTGCTGGCCGGCGAAGCCGGGCATCATCCCCAGCAGCGAGCTGAGCGGCCCCATGCCGCGGATCTGCTTGAGCTGGCCGAGGAAGTCCTCGAGCGTGAACTCGTTGCGGCGCAGCTTGCGCTCGAGCTCCCTGGCCTCGTCCTCATCGAACTGCGACTGCGTCTTCTCGATCAGGCTGAGCACGTCGCCCATGCCGAGGATTCGCTGGGCCATGCGGTCCGGGTGGAAGCGCTCGAACTGCTCGAGGTGCTCGCCGGTGCTGGCGAAGACGATCGGCTTGCCGGTGACCGCCTTGACCGAGAGCGCCGCGCCGCCGCGGGCGTCGCCGTCGAGCTTGGTCATGATCACGCCGTCGAACGCGACCGCCTCCGCGAACTCCTGCGCGACGTTGACGGCGTCCTGGCCGGTCATCGCATCGACGACGAGGAACACCTGCGTGGGTTTCGTCGCCTTGCGGATCCGCACCAGCTCGTCCATCAGGTCGCTGTCGACGTGCAGGCGCCCGGCGGTGTCGACGATCAGCACGTCGCGGCCGAGCCGCTTGGCCTCGTCGAGCGCGCCCGCGGCGATCGCCACCGGGTCGGCGTCGGTGCCGCGCTCGTAGACGTCGACGCCGATCCGCCCGCCGAGCGTGACGAGCTGCTCGATCGCGGCGGGGCGGTAGACGTCGCAGGCCGCCATCAGCACCGAGGAGCCGTGCTCCTCCTTGAGGTGGCGCGCGAGCTTCGCGGCGGCGGTCGTCTTGCCCGAGCCCTGCAGGCCCGCGAGCAGGATCACCGTCGGCGGCCGCGGCGCGAACGAGACGCCGACCGAGGCGCCGCCCATCAGCCCGGCGAGCTCCTCGTCGACGATCTTCACGACCTGCTGGCCGGGGTTCAGGCCGCCGACGATGTCGGCGCCCATGCAGCGCCCCTTCACGGTCTTCGTGAAGGCGCGGACGACCTTGAAGTTGACGTCCGCCTCGAGCAGCGCCAGGCGGATCTCCCGCATCGCGCGGTCGATGTCCTCCTCCGTCAGCGTCCCGTGGGAGCGCAGGTCGGAGAGCGTCGCCTGCAGCTTCTCTGAGAGGGCGTCGAACACGCCGTCAGTCTGACAGGCGCCGGTGCGGCGGCTACGCGGCGGGCTCCTCCGGCGGCGCCGGCAGCCCGGCCTGCGGCTTCTCGTCCGCCACCGGCTCGGCGGGCGGAGCGGGAGTGGTCGACTTGGCGAGGTTGCCCACCACGCCGCCGAGGTTGCCCAGCGCGGTGGTGAGCTCGCTCGGGATGACGAAGATCTTGTTCGCGCTGCCCTGCGCGAGCTGGGGCAGCATCTGCAGGTACTGGTAGCTGAGCAGCGCGGGGTCCGGCTCACCCTCGTGGATCGCGCGGAAGACGGTGTCGATCGCCTTCGCGTCGCCCTCGGAGCGCAGGATCGCCGACGTCTTGGCGCCCTCGGCGCGCAGCACGGCGGACTGCTTCTCCCCCTCGGCGGTGAGGATCGCCGACTGCTTGACGCCCTCGGCGGTGAGGATCGCGGCGCGGCGGTCGCGCTCGGCGCGCATCTGCTTCTCCATCGCCTCCTGGATCGAGCCTGGCGGGTCGATCGACTTGAGCTCGACGCCGTTGACGCGGATCCCCCACTTGCCCGTGCGCTCGTCGAGCACGACGCGCAGCTCGGTGTTCACGCGCTCGCGGCTGGTCAGCGCCTCCTCGAGCGTCAGCGCGCCGACGATGTTGCGCAGGGTCGTCACGGTCAGCTGCTCGATCGCCTGCAGCGGGCTGGCGATCTCGTAGGAGGCCGCGCGCGGGTCGGTGATCGTGAAGTACAGGACCGTGTCGATCTGCACCGAGACGTTGTCCTGCGTGATCACCGGCTGCGGCGGGAACGTCACGACCTGCTCGCGCAGGTCGATCAGCGGGCGGACCTTGTCGACGAACGGGACGACGATCGCCATGCCCGGGCCGAGCGTGCGCTGGTAGCGCCCGAGGCGCTCGACGACGCCGGCACGGGCCTGCGGGATGATCCGCACGGTCTTGAACGCGACGAACAGCGCGAACAGGACGAGGACGGCGGCGATGATGGGTGCGACCATGGCGTTCAGGCTCCTTCAGGATTCGTAACGGCCGTCGACGAGCGCGGTGGCGCCACGGATCTCGACGACCTCGACCTTGGCGCCGGCGTCGAAGACCCGGTCCTCGTCGTAGGCGCGTGCGGTCCAGACCTCTCCGTCGAGCTTGATGGTGCCGGTGCCCTCGTCGTTGACGATCCGCTCGGACACGATCGCCGGGCGGCCGATCAGCGCCGCGGTGCCCGTGCGGGTATGCGGCGGCTGACGCAGATGGCGGCGCGCGACGGGGCGCACGCCCATGAACACGACGCCCGTGACGACCGCGAAGACGACCCAGGCGGCCGTCTCACCGCCGCCGATCCCGGAGACCGCCGCCGCGGAGAACGCGCCGATCGAGAACGGGGCGAGGAAGAAGCTGGTCGTCGCGATCTCGCCGATCGCGAAGACGACGGCTGCGAGCAGCCAGATGACCCACGGATCCATCAGTGACTGAGCCTACCGCGCCTTCGCGACCGGGCAGGCGGTCAGGGCGCCAGCAGCGCCGCGGCGAACTCCTGCGCGTCGAACGGCCTCAGATCCTCGAGCTGCTCGCCGATGCCGATGAGCTTCACGGGGATGCCGAGCTCGCGTGCGATCGCCAGCGCGATGCCGCCCTTCGCCGTGCCGTCGAGCTTCGTCAGCACGATCCCGTCGACCGGGACGGCCTCGGAGAAGAGCTTGGCCTGGCGCAGGCCGTTCTGGCCGGTCGTCGCGTCGACGGTCAGGAGCGTCTCGTGCGGGGCGCCGTCGAGCTGCTTGGCGACCACGCGCCGGACCTTCGTCAGCTCCGCCATCAGGTCGTCCTGGGTGTGCAGGCGGCCCGCGGTGTCGACGATCACGACGTCGGCGTCCTGCTCGCGGCCGCGGCGGATCGCCTCGAAGGCGACCGAGCCCGGGTCCGCACCGGCCTCGCCGGTGACGATCTCGCACTCCGCGCGCCGCGCCCACTCGGCGAGCTGCTCGACGGCCGCGGCGCGGAACGTGTCCGCGGCGCCGAGCACGACGGTCAGGCCCTGCTCGCGGCGCAGGTGCCAGGCGAGCTTGCCGATCGTCGTCGTCTTGCCGGTGCCGTTGACCCCGGCGACCATGATCACCGTCGGCTTGGCGCGGAGGTCGATCGTCCCGTCCCCGGCGCCCGCGGCCTCCTCGGCGAGCAGCGCGACGAGCCGCGCCTGCAGCGCCTCCCCGCCCTCGACGGCGCCGCTGGTCGCCTCGTGCTCGAGGCGCTCGACGACGTCCGCCGTCGTGCGCACACCCACGTCGGCCATGATCAGCGCCTCCTCCAGGCGCTCCCAGGTCTCGTCGTCGAGTGTGTCGAAGAGCGTCGCCTGGACCTCGGCGCTGAGCGCCTGCCGCGTCTTGCTGAGGTTCTCACGCAGGCGGCGGAACATCCCGCGCCGGCGCTCGGGCTCGGGCTCGGGCTCAGTCACGGGCGCCGCATCCCCGGCGCGATCCAGCAGGAAGACGTCGTTCCAGTCGCGGGCCACGGCGATGCGCGACGATAGCGCAGTGCCAGCGCCCATCGAGTTCCGTGCCGTGCCCGCCGGCGAGCCGCCGGCCACCGAGCTCATCGCGGCGATGATCGACGAGCTCGAAGCCTTCTACGGGCGCATCGATCGGCCGGGCATGCCGAGCGCCGCGCCGGCCGACTTCGCCCCGCCCGGCGGCGTGTGCCTGGTCGGGTTCGCGCCGGACGGCACGCCGCTCGCGGTCGGCGCGGTCAAGCGCCTCGACGACGAGGTCGGCGAGATCAAGCGGATGTACGTGGCGCCCGCGGGGCGCTCGCGCGGGGTCGCGCGCCGGCTGCTGGAGGCGCTGGAGGAGGCGGCGCGCCGTCTGGGCTACTCGCGGGCGCGGCTCGACACCGGCCCACGCCAGCCACACGCCCGCGCGCTCTACCTCTCGGCCGGCTACCGCGAGATCTCCGACTACAACGGGAACGTCGAGGCGGACTTCTGGGGCGAGAAGGTCCTCTAGCGCCGCTCAGGCGACGGAGACCGTGGGCGCCCGCGCGGGCTCGTCGTCCGCGTCGCGCGGGAGGCGACGAGAGATGACCTTCGAGACGCCGTCGCCGCCCATCGAGACGCCGTAGAGCATGTCGGCGGCCTCCATCGTGCGCTTCTGGTGGGTGACGACGATGAACTGCGCGCGGTCGCGGTATTCGCGCAGCAGCTCCAGGAAGCGCCCGATGTTCAGGTCGTCGAGCGCCGCCTCGACCTCGTCGAGGATGTAGAACGGGCACGGCCGCGCGAGGAACACGGCGAACAGGAACGCGATCGCGGTCATCGACTTCTCGCCGCCGGAGAGCAGCGAGAGGCGCTTCATCGACTTGCCCGCCGGCGTGATCTCGATCTCCACGCCGAGGTCGTCCTCGGGCTCCCCGAGCTCCCTCTGCGCCTCGGCCTCCGCCGCCGCCTCGGCCGCGGCGAGCTGGGCGCCCTCGTCCTGCGGGTCGGCGCCGCCGAGCACCGGCTTGGGCCCGCGGTCCTCGTGGACCAGGCGCAGCCGCCCGCGGCCGCCCGGGAAGCAGTGGGCCGCGAGCTCCTCGAAGTTCTTCGCCGCGGCGGCGAACGTCTCCTCGAAGGTCAACGTGATCTGGCGGTCGGTCTCGCGGATCAGCGAGCGCAGCTCGCGCAGGGCCGTCTCGAGGTCGTTGCGCTGGCGCTCCATCTCCTCGACGTGCGCGAG
Organism: Solirubrobacteraceae bacterium; assembly: GCA_036510915.1. Classification (GTDB taxonomy): domain Bacteria; phylum Actinomycetota; class Thermoleophilia; order Solirubrobacterales; family Solirubrobacteraceae; genus F1-60-MAGs163. The sequence continues at coordinate 27,596 of DATCDC010000106.1, forward strand.
CGCCTCGTCGTACTCGGCCTTGGCCAGCGGGTTGACGGGGCCGAGCTGCTCGCGGCGGCGGTTCAGGCGCTCGATGCGCGAGCGCAGGCCCGCGGCCTGCTCGGGGCCCAGCGCGTCCTGCGCAGGCTCCGGTGGCAGGCCGAGCCGGCCGGCGAGCTCCTGCAGCTCGCTCGTGATCTCGGCCTCCTGGTCGCGCGCCTGCTGCGCGCGGACCTCGGCGGCCGTCACCTGCTCGCCGCCCTCGCGCAGGCGCTGCTGGATCTGTGCCTCGGCCGACGCGCACGCACGCAGCTCCTCGGTGACCCCCTGGCCCTCGCGGCGGTCCTCCTCGAGCTCGGCCGTCAGCAGCTCGATCCGCCCGGCGACGGCGACGTGCGCGGCGCTCAGCGCCGCCTCCAGGCGCCTCAGCGCGGGAACCATCGCCCGGTCGCGCTCGATCGCGCCGCGCAAGCGCTCGATCGTCGCCGCCCGTTCGGCGCGCTCGCGCGCGGCGCGCTCGGCGACGCGGCGCTCGGCCGCGAGCTCACCTCCGAGCTGCGCGCGGCGGACGGCCGACGCGCCCTGCTCGGGAGCGCTGCGGCGCTCGTCGATGAGCCATGCCGCCCGGCGCTCGTCCTCGACCGCCGCTGCGTGTGCGCGGTCGGCCTCGCGACGCACGCGCTCGGCGTCCTCATGGCTCGCCTCGGCCGCGGCGGTCGCCTGGGCGGCCGTCTCGACGGCCGCGAGCGCCGAGAGCTCGGCCTTGACGGCACGCTCGGACTCCCCGACGAGGGCGTCGCGGCGGTTGCGCTCGGCCAGGACGCGCTCCTCGCCGGCGCCCTGGGGCACCTGGCGCAGCTCGCGCGTCGCGCCGAGCCATGCGCGGCCCGCGCGGGTGACGGCCAGGCCGCGGAAGCTCGCAGGGACGGCGGCGAGGTCGTCGACCAGCCACGCGTCCGCGAGCAGCCCCGAGGCGAGCGCCGCCGCGGCGTCCGGCCCGCGCACGACGTCCGCAAGGCGCCGGGCATCGGGCACCGGTGCGCCGCCGGAGATGGCGTCGGCCGCGCCGGGACGCCGGACGATCGCGTGGCCACCCTCCGCCCCCAGCCGCCCGAGCAGCGCCTCGCCCGCGGCGAGGTCCTCGACGATCGCGGCGCGCAGCAGGCCGCCGAGCGCCGCGGCGACCGCCAGCTCGAGCCCGGGCTCGACCTCGAGCTCGTCGGCCAGGGCGCGCTCGCCGCGCGGCGCGCCCCCGTGGCTGCGCAGGTACTGGTTGGCGGCGGCGAGCTCGGCGCCGACGCGCGCGGACCCGCGGCGCGCCGACTCGGCGCTGCGCTCGGCCGCGCGCAGCGCCGCGCGCGCGACCTCGCAGGCCTCGTCGGACTGGGCGACGCCGGCCGTCGCCGCCTGCAGCTCCTCGGCCAGCTCGCGCCCGCGCGCGGCCGCTGCCTCGCGCTCGGCGCTGAGCGCCGCCAGCTCGCGCTCGAGCTCGCCGGCGCGCTCGGCGTCCAGGCGCTCGATCTCGGCCTCCAGCGCGCTGATCCGCTCGCGCCCGGCGTCGTCCGGGGCGTCGGCCTGCGCCTGCGCCTGCAGCACGGCGAGGCGCTCGACGCGATGCTCGAGGCGCTCGCCGATCGTCAGCGCGGTCTCGCCTGTGCGCTCCAGGCGCAGCTCGATCCGGTCCGCCGCCGTGCGAGCGCGCTCGCCGCGGCGCGCGATCTCCTCACGGCGCTCGGTGCGGGCGGCCAGCGCCTCCTCGGCGCGCTCGCGCCGCGCCGCGACCACCGCGAGCTCCTCCTGCGCGCGGTCGCGCAGCGTCCGCGCCGCGCTCGCCGCCTGCTCGGCGGCCGCCAGCTCGGCGCGCCGCGAGCGCACGTCGTCGCGCACGAGCTCCCAGCGCGCCTCCAGTGTCTGGCGCTCGAGGCGCTCGTGGAGCTCGGCCGCCTCGGCCTGGCGCTTGAGCGGGCGCAGGCGCGAGCGCGCCTCGCGCTCGACGTCCAGGGCGCGGTCGAGGTTCTCCTGCGTGCGGTCGAGCTTGAGCTGCGCGCGCCGGCGGCGCTTGCGGTGCTTGCCCAGGCCCGCGGCCTCCTCGATCAGGAGGCGGCGGTCCTTGGGCTTGGAGGTGACGATCGACTCCACCCGGCCCTGCGAGACGACCGAGTGCATCTCCTTGCCGAGCCCCGTGTCCGAGAGCACCTCGAGGACGTCGACCAGACGGCAGCGCGCGCCGTTGAGCCGGTACTCGCCCTCGCCGCTGCGATCCAGGCGGCGCAGGATCGAGATCTCGCCCATCGGCATGTCGAGCGATCCGTCCGCGTTGTCGAGCACGAGCTCGACCTCGGCGGAGGAGCGCGCCTGCACGCCGTGCCCGCCGGAGAAGATGACGTCCTGCATCGACTGGCCGCGGACCGCCAGCGGCGACTGCTCGCCCATGCACCACAGCACGGCGTCGGTGACGTTCGACTTGCCCGAGCCGTTGGGGCCCACGACGACCGAGACGCCCTCGGCGAACTCCAGGCGCGTGCGGTCCGGGAAGGACTTGAACCCCTTCAGGGTGATCGACTTCAGGTACATCTCAGGTCCCCTCTTCGTGCGCTTCCAGCGCCTGGCGTGCTGCCTCCTGCTCGGCGGCCTTCTTCGACCGCCCCGACCCGGACCCCACCAGGGTCCCGTCGACCCTGGCCTCCACCTCGAAGACCCGGTCGTGCGGCGGGCCGAGCTCGCCGGTCACCACGTAGTCGACGATCGTCCCGCGCAGCGCGAGGCGCTCCTGCAGCGTCGACTTGAAGTCGACCGGATGCTCCAGCGCATGCTCGAGCTCCGGCATGAACGCCTCGACGACCGCCGCGGACGTTCGCTCGTAGCCGGCCGAGAGGAAGCAGGCGCCGATGACCGCCTCGATCACCGAGGCGAGCACGCGTTCGGTCATCACCGTCTCCGGGACGACGGTCCCGGCGGGCGCCGAGGCGCGCAGGCGGTCCGGGACGCCGATGCGCAGCGCGACGTCCCGGCACGACGGCCCGGAGACCGTCTGCGCGCGGATCTTCGTGAGCCGGCCCGCCCCGTAGCGCTCGGCCTCCAGACGCGGATAGAGGTGCGCCGTCATGGAGAGCCCGAGCACGCTGTCCCCCAGGAACGCCAGGCGCGCATAGGAGTCGCTGCGCCGCTCGCTCCACGAAGCGTGCGTGAAGACCTGCCGGTAGAGGTCCTCCGGCAGTTCGTCGAGGAGATCGCTGAGGAGCTTCAGGGGTCAGGAAGCTGCGGGAGTGTGGGCAAGGACGAAGTCGATCGCCTGACCCACCGTGAGGACCTTGGCGGCCTGCTCGTCGGACATCTTCACGCCGTACGTGTCCTCGAACTCCTGGACGAGCGTGTAGAGGTCGAGCGAATCGGCCTCGAGATCCTCCTTGAAGCGCGTCTCCTCGCCGATGGCGGACGGCTCGACATCGAGCTCGTCGGCCAGGTGGGTCTGGATCAGCGTGAGGACCTCGTCGCGGGTCATGGCGATGGAACGCTAGCCGTGGAGCCGGACGGGCCGGCCGGGACCTTGGGGGCGCCCTTCAGCGCTCCCGCCGCCGCCAGCGCCGCGTGGGTGCGCCCGACGACGTCCCCCGAGACGCCGCGCGCCGCCAGCAGGATCGCCTGCGAGAAGCCGTAGCGCGTGAAGCGCCCGTGCGGCACGACGCCCAGCCGCCGCAGGCCGAGCAGGTAGGCCCCGCCCGGACCCTCGGGATCGATCTGCTCGCGCAGCCCGCCGAGCGCGGGCCGCAGCAGCGCCCCGCCCGCCTTCGCCCGCGGCGTCGACATGGCGGCGTCGCGCACGGCGCCGAGGATGCTCTGCGAGAGGCCCTCGATGAGCTTCAGCGCGATGTTGCCCGTGAAGCCGTCGGTGACGACGACGTCCGCGACGCCGCTCGTGAGGTCGTTGCCCTCGACGTTGCCCAGGAACTCGAGCGCCGGTGAGCCGAGTGCGCGGGCGGCGAGCACGGCGTGCGCCTCGACGACTGCGGCCGTGCCCTTCGTCGGCTCCTCGCCGTTGGACAGCAGCGCCACCCGCGGGCGCGCGATGCCCAGGACGGTCTGCGCGAGCGCCGCCCCCATGAACGCGAACTGGACGAGGTGCTCGCTGCGGACCTCGACGTTCGCTCCGACGTCCAGGAACGTGATCGGGCTGCCCGGGATCGGCACGGGGACCGCGAGCGCCGGGCGGTAGATGCCGCGGGCGCGCCGGACCTGGAAGAGGCCCGCCGCGAGCGCCGCGCCGGTCGAGCCGCCGCTCACGAACGCGTCGGCGTCGCCGGCCGCGACGGCCGCGGCGACGCGGACGATCGAGGCCTGCGGGGTCGAGCGCGACGCCCGCGCCGGGTCGGGGTCCTTGGCGATCGACACCGGGGCGTCGACGACCTCGACGCCGTCGGCGACCGGGCCGATCTCCTCGGCGGGCCCGTACAGGACGACGCGCACGCCGCGGCTCGCGGCGATCGCCGCACCCGCGGCGACCTCGGCCGGGCCGAGGTCCGCCCCGTTCGCGTCGACCGCGACCGTGACGGAGGCGGTCATCAGGACCTAGTGGTCGTGATCGTGGTGGTCGTGCGCCTGCGGCGCGGCGACCGTGCGGCCGGCATAGGTCCCGCACGTCGGGCAGACGCGATGCGGGAGACGCGGGGTGTGGCACTGCGGGCACGAGTTGTACGTCGGCGCACTGAGCTTGTGCGTCGAGCGGCGCTTGTTCGTGCGGGCGTGCGACTGTCGTTGCTTGGGGACGGCCATTGCGCAGAGCAGGGTAGCGCGTCGGCGCCGGCGCGGATCCGCTCGTGCAGGCTGCTTGACTGGCCGTGATGCCCGAGGCGCCCCCGCCGATCCGCCCGATGCGCGTCGACGACGCCCTCGCCGTGCACGAGCTGTGCAGCCGCGTGCTGTTCGCGCCGCAGCCCGGCGTCGAGGAGGAGCTCGGGCGCGCGCGCTCGCTGGGCCGCATCGAGCACCTCGTCGCGACGGACCCCGGCGGCGTCTGGGTCGCCGAGGCCGAGGGGCGGATCGTGGGCGTCGCGATGGCGCTCATGCGTGAGCGCATCTGGGGCTTCTCGCTCTACGCCGTGGATGAGGCGCTCCAGGGGCGCGGCGTCGGGCGGCGCCTGCTCGACGCGTCGCTGGCCTACGGCGAGGACCACGGCGCGCAGGGCTGGATCATCCTGTCCTCCGAGCATCCCGGCGCGATGCGCCGCTATGCCCGCGCGGGGTTCGCGCTCGACCCATGTGTCGCCGCGATGGGCATTCCGGACCTCACGCGCGCTCCGGATGCCGTCGCGCGCGTCGAGGATGCGGGCGCGGCCGGCATCCCGCTCGCCGACGCGATCGGGCGCGCCGTGCGCGGGGCGGGCCACGGCCCCGACATCCCGACGGCGCTCGCGGGCGGTGCGCGCCTGCTGGTCCTCGAGGACCGGGCGTTCGCGCTGATGCGCGAGGGGAACGTGATGCTCCTGGCGGCCACCGACGACGAGGCCGCCGGCACGCTGCTGTGGGCCGGCCTGACCCGGGCGCCGCGCGGTGCGACCGCGCTCATCGACTTCATGACCGGCGCCCAGCAGTGGGCGATCACCGTCTGCCTGGACGCGGGCCTCCCCCTGTCGCCCGACGGGCCGGCGTTCACGAAGGGCCGGCTGGGCCCACTGGCGCCCTACCTGCCCAGCGGCGCGTACCTCTAGTCGAACTTCAGCTCGCCGAGCTTCGCCCAGCGCGGGTCGATCTCGGCCTCGTGCGCGTGGCCGGGCTCGGCGTTGAGGTTCGCCCCGCAGCGCGGGCACAGGCCGGCGCAGTCCTCGCGGCACAGGACCTGCGTGGGCAGCGCGAGCGCGAACGCGTCGTGGGCCCACGCGTGCAGGTCGATCTCGGTTCCCACGACGTACGGGCTCGAGAGCTCCTCGTCGTCGCTGCCCGGCTGGTCGATCTCGCGGGCGTCGACGGTGAACACGGGCGCCGCGGACTCCAGGCAGCGCATGCACGGCCCGCGCAGCGAAGCGGAGAAGCGCAGGCGCAGCGCCCAGCCGTTGCCGACCATGCGCGAGAGGTCGAGCCGCACCGGCACGAGCGCCGGGTGGGCGACGTACAGGTCGGTGCCGAACGTGAACGCGCCGAGCGGCACCTCGAGGTCGATCCGCCGTGCCTCGCCCGAGCGCAGGCTCTGCGCGGCGAGGTCGAAGCTGTCGGCTCTGGCGGGCACCGCTTCGAGGGTAGAAGATGCGCCGGTGCGCACGATGATCCTCGCGGAACCCGGCCGTCCCCTGCAGCTCGTCGAGCGCGCGGTGCCCGAGCCGGGGCCCGGCGAACTGCTGCTGCGCGTGCGCGCCTGCGGCGTCTGCCGGACCGACGTGCACGTGCGCGACGGCGAGGTGCGCGGGCAGCGCCTGCCGATCGTGCCGGGCCATCAGATCGTCGGGAGCGTCGAGGGCGCCGGCAGTGGCACGACGACCCCCGCCGGCGCGCGCGTCGGCGTGCCGTGGCTCGGATGGACGTGCGGGGAGTGCCGCTTCTGCCGCAGTGACCGCGAGAACCTCTGCCTGCGCGCGCGCTTCACGGGCCTGGACATCGACGGGGGCTTCGCCGAGTGGACGGTCGCCGACGAGCGCTTCTGCTTCCCCCTGCCTGACGGCTACGACGACCTCGACGTCGCGCCGCTGCTGTGCGCCGGGCTGATCGGCCACCGCGCCCTGCGGATGACCGGCGAGGCGCAGCGGCTCGGGCTCTACGGCTTCGGCGCGGCCGCGCACATCGTCGCCCAGACCGCGCGCCACGAGGGCCGCCGCGTGTTCGCATTCACGCACGCAGACGACGGGGCCGCGCAGCGCTTCGCGCTGGAGCTCGGCTGCGAGTGGGCCGGCGACGCGCTCGCGCCCGGCCCAAAGCCGCTCGACGCGGCGATCATCTTCGCGCCCGTCGGCGAGCTGGTGCCGGCGGCGCTGCGGGCGCTGGACCGCGGCGGGATGGTCGTCTGCGCCGGCATCCACATGAGCGAGATCCCGGCGTTCCCGTACGACATCCTGTGGGAGGAGCGCAGCGTGCGGTCGGTGGCGAACCTCACACGCGCCGACGGGCACGACTTCCTCGCGCTGGCGCCGCAGGTCCCGATCCGCACGCGCGTGACGACGTTCGCGCTCGAGCAGGCCGAGGACGCGCTCGACGCGATCCGCGCAGGCGGTCTCGAGGGCGCAGCGGTGCTCGTTCCGTGAGCTCGCCGCGCGTCGAGCTGCTGTTCTGGGACGGGTGCCCGTCGCATCCGCGCGCGCTGGCGGAGCTGCGCGAGGAGCTCGCCGCGGCCGGCCTGGACCCGCAGTCGGTCGCGGTGCGCGAGGTGCGCAGCGATGCGGACGCCGAGCGCGCGCGCTTCACCGGCTCGCCGACGATCCGCGTCGATGGGCGCGACGTCGTCGACCCCGGCGGCGAGCCCGTGCTGCTCACGTGCCGCATCTACCATCGGCGCGACGGGCGGATCTCGCCCGTCCCCGACCCCCAGGACGTGCGCGACGCGCTGCGCGCCGCGCTGGCCGAGCACGGAAGGACGACACCGGCATGACGCTCACGATCGGCTCCCCCGCCCCGGGCTTCTCCCTGCCCGACACGACGGGCGCCCGGCATGGTCCCGCCGGCGCACCGGCGACCGTCGTCGTCTTCACCTGCAACCACTGCCCCTACGCGCTGGCGTGGCACGAGCGGATCGCCGACGTCGCACGCGACTACGCCGAACAGGGCGTCGTGGTGCTGGCGGTCAACAGCAACGACGCGGACCGCTACCCACGCGACTCCTACACGGCGATGCAGGAGCGCGTCGCGCGCGAGCCGGACGCCTGGCCGATGCCCTACCTGCACGATGCCACCCAGGAGGTCGCGCGCTCCTACGACGCGAGGACCACGCCGGACGTCTTCGTCCTCGACGCCGCCGGCGCGCTCGCCTACCGCGGCGCCCCGGACGCCGACAGCGACGATCCGGGGCTGCACGCCGCCTGGCTGCGCGGGGCGCTCGACGACGTGCTCGCGGGCCGCGCGGTCGCGACACCGCAGACCGAGCCGGTGGGCTGCTCGATCAAGTGGCGGGCCTAGGTCCAGGCCTAGGCCCGCTCGGCGAGCTCTCGCTTCAGGATCTTCCCCGTCGGGTTGCGCGGCAGCTCATCCATGAAGACGATCTCGCGCGGGACCTTGAAGCGGGCGAGGTTCTCGCGCACGTGCTCCTGCAGGTCCTGCTCGGTGATGCCCATGCCCTCGACCGGGACGACGAAGGCGCGCAGACGTTCCCCCCAGTCCTCGTCCGGCACGCCCAGGACGGCGACCTCGACGACGCCCGGGTGCTCGGCGAGCAGGTCCTCCACCTCGCGCGGGAAGACGTTCTCACCGCCGGAGACGATCATCTCGTCGTCGCGCCCGTCGATGAACAGCCGGCCCTCCGCGTCGAAGTGGCCGACGTCGCCGGTCGACATCAGGCCGCCCAGAACCTCCTTGCCGCCGCCTCCCGTGTAGCCGTCGAAGGCCATCTCGTTGCCGACGAAGATGCGGCCGGTCACGCCCATCGGGACCTCGGCGCCGTGCTCGTCGTGGAGGCGCACCACGGTTCCATGCGGGGGGCGCCCCGCCGTGCCGGGCGCGGCGCGCAGGTCGGCGGGCCCCGCGATCGTCGCCCAGGCGACCTCGGTCGAGCCGTAGAGGTTGTAGAGCACGTCGCCGAAGCGGTCCATGACCTTCAGCGCCAGCTCGCCCGGCAGTGCGCTGCCGCTGACCGCGATGACGCGCAACGAGGAGCAGTCGTACCTCGCGATGATCTCGTCGGGCAGCTCGACGATCCGCTGGAGCATCACCGGGACGACGGCGAGCGCCGTGGTGCGGTGGTGGGCGATCGCGGCGAGCGTGTCCTCGGGGTCGAAGCGCCGGCGCACGACGAGGGTCGAGCCCAGCGACATCGCGATCAGGAAGTGCGCCATGCCCCACGAGTGGAACATCGGCGCGGCGATCATCGTGCGCTCGCGGGCGTGCAGCGGGATCGCGTCGAGCAGCGCGGCGACCGGCGCCAGCGAGTCGGGCTGCTTGCGCTGGGCGCCCTTCGGGGTGCCGGTGGTGCCGCTTGTGAGGATGACGACCTTGCCCGGCGCCGCAGGCGCCTCGAGCGGCGTGTCGTCACGCCCGGCGACGAGGTCCTCGAGCGTCGGCGCGCCGTCGGGGTCGGGGTGGTCGGCCCAGGCGACGAGGCGCTCACGCCCCAGCGCGGCCTGCGCGACGAACGCGGCGAACTCCTCGTCATGGACGATCGCGACCGGCTGCTCGCGCTCGCAGACGTCCGCGATCTGCGGCGCCGCGAACATCGTGTTGAGGTAGAGCGCATCGGCGCCGAGCTTGCCGATCGCCACCGAGGCCTCGACGAACCAGCGGTGGTTGCGGGCGAGGACCGCCACCCCGTCGCCGGCGCGGACGCCGTGATCGGCGAGCGCGCGGGCGAGCGCGTTCGTGCGGCGGTCGACCTCGGCGAAGGTCAGCGTGCCGCGCTCGTCGACGATCGCGACCGCGTCCGGGCGGCGGATCGCGCCGGCGCTGTAGCCGGCGGCGATCGTCGGCCCCCAGCGGCGCAGCACGTCGAGCGCCCGCACGAGGCGGTCCGGGCGCTCGGGACGCACGAGGCCGGCGCGCACGAGTGTCCGGCCGAGGAACAGCGGATCGCTGAGACGGTCGAGTCCGAGAGGGGCCACGGCGCGAGCGTACCTCAGGGAAGGCGCAGGCCGGCCGGCAGGGTGCCGTCGTCGATCAGCGCCCGGATGTCGCCCGCCCGGCGCGGGTTGAGGAAGACGTGGCGCTGGCCGACGCTCGGCTTCTCCTGCAGCAGGCCGGCGGTGAGCAGCGCCTCGCCGACCGCGCCGGCGAGCGCGCGGTCGTTGGCGGCGAACCCCCGCGCCAGGTGAGGGAAGTCGGTGTGGTAGCCGCCCCACTTCCCCATCCCGTCGAGGCGCTGCAGGATGCGCCGCGCGACCCGGCGCGAGGGGTCAGGGTCCTCGTGCGGACGGGCGACCTGCGGGGTCGTGCCCTCGAGGGCCGCGAGCACGGCCTCCTCGTGCGCGGCGACCGACGCCGGGTCGGCCGGGCGGCCGCCGAGGGCGGCGATCATCGCGGCGACCCGCAGCGGGTGCGCCGCGCCGAGTGGCTC
>DATCDC010000107.1:0-29756 GCA_036510915.1 Solirubrobacteraceae bacterium
ACGACCGCGCCCGCGCCGAACTCCACGCAGAACTTCGGGCCACGCGTACTAGATCCCGGCGACGCCGGCGCTAGGACGCGCCCGCCATGCGCGCCAGGTGTGCCCGCCACGCGCCGGCGCTGTGCACGAAGCTGCGCCCCCGGAAGGCGTGCTCGAGCAGGCGCCGCGGGTCGCGCAGCTCGGCGACCGCGAGCGCGGCGGCGGCCGTCTCGCCCTCCTCGCGCACGAGCAGGTCGAGCACCGAACCGCCGAGCAGCTGGGCGTCGCGGATCCCGGGCGGGAAGCTCGGCTCGCCGCCCTCGCGCAGGCGCCGCCCGATCGCCGGGCGCGCGTGGGCGGTCTGGCCGGAGAACCACTGCCCGGCGCCGGCCGACAGCCAGGCCCAGCGCGCGTAGCGGACCGCGGTCGCCGGCCGGAAGGGCGGCGGCAGGTCGGGGTTCGCGCGGCCGACGACGAGCTGCGCGTAGAGCGCTGACGGAGTCAGCTCCAGCATCTCGCGCGAGCCCGGGACGTTCGAGGCGCGCGCCTCGAGCAGCCGCGGAGCGAGCACGTGGATCTCGCGCGCGGTGAACCAGCCCGCGACGTAGCGCCGGGCCGCGGGGGTGGTCAGATGACGCAGCAGGCCCGCCGCCGGCTGGGCGAGAGCGAGCTGGCCGGCGCTGGGATGAAGGACGACGGCGACCTGCTCGGGCAGGGGGGCGAACCAGTGCTCCAGGCGCTCGCGCGTGGCCTCGAGCTGCTCCAGCACGCTGACGACGGCGCCCTCGTCGCGGGCCTCGTGGCGGGCCTGGAAGTTCGGCGAGGCGGTCTCCTGCCAGGACATCGCGCTCAGCCGGCGGCGGCGTCGCGCTCGTAGGCGAGCTCGGTGCGCACGCCGCGCGCCGCCAGCACGCCGTCCGCGGCCATGAGGTCGGGCGCGTCGGCGACCGCCGCAGCCAGGCGGGCCGCCGACGCGATCGCCACTGCGGGGTCGAACCAGTGCACGAGCCCGCCCGCGGCCGTGAGCTCGACCGTGCGGCGTCCACCGCGGATCGCCGCGGCGCCGACCTCGCCGCGCGCGCAGCGCGCCGCCATCGCACTGGCCTCCGTCGGGATGCCCGCGGCCGCCGCCTCGATGAGCCCGACGACCTCGGGCGTCAGCGCGTCGATCCCGAGGTCGCCGCCCGCCGCGCGCACCTCGGCGACGCGCTCGAGCACCTCGGGCGGCGTCAGCTCGCCGTCGCACCCCGCGCCGAAGACGGCGCCGAGCACGCCGATGCCGGCGGCGGCGATGGCGGGAGCGGCGGCGAGCAGGACCGCATCGGCGAGCGGGCTCGCAAGTCCCGGCTCGTCGCCGTGGGCGAGGACGTCACCGCCGACGTCGAGCAGCACCACGAGGTCGCAACGCAGGTGCACAGCCGCCTGCGCGATGCCGGCGCCGGCCGCGGCGGAGCCCGGATTGGGGTCGATCAGCACGGTCGGGCGCCCGAGGAAGCCCGCCATGCCGCTCTCGGCGAAGAGGAAGCCGCCGGGGCCGGACGTGCCGGGGCCGGCGAGCGCGGCGGCGGGGTGCAGGCGCTCGGCGTGGTCGATCTCGTCGAGCCGGCGCGGGCCGGGGAGGGGGTCGACCGGGCGGCGCTCCCAGCTGAGCCCGCCCAGCTCGGCACGGGTGCCGAGCGCCTCGGCGATGCCGGCGGCGGACAGGGCGCCGACGACGTCACCGCCACCGCCGATGCCGATCACCAGGACGCCGGCGGCGTCCGCGATCAGGCGCTCGGCGGTGGGGGAGATGGACGTCAGGCGAGCGCCGGGACGCGGCCGGTGACGATCGCCTCGATCTCCTCCTGAACGCGGCCGAATTCGTCGTCGGACAGGACCGGCGTGCCCTCGAAGGGCAGGTCGCGCGCGATCTCCAGCCAGGAGCGGCAGCCGCCGTAGTCGCCGCGCACGCGCACGGTGACCGGGCGCGGGATCCGGTAGGCGCGCAGCAGCACGACGTGCAGCGGGTGGCGCGGCTTCCAGCTCAGGCGCTTCTCGGCGTAGTCCGTCGTCCAGACGTAGAACGGGGAGAGGTCGTGGACCACGCGCGGGTCGGTCACCGTGTAGTGCCCGGCCACCTCGGCCCAGGCGCGGACGCGGACGCGGTCCGGCTGCGGGATCCCGCCGTCGCGCGTGAGCGCGTGGATCGGCGGGTCGCCGTCCGGCCAGACACCCTCCTCGAGCGCGCGGCGCAGCTCGGGCATGTGGGCCTCGCGCACGACGTCGTTGCGCTGATGATCGAACGTCGGGTACAGGAAGAAGCGGTCATGCTCGAGCGCGAAGTGCTTGTTCTCCTCGCGGATGCCCCCCTTGCGGAGGGTGAGGAGCTGCTCTCCTTCGGCGAGCGCGCGGACCGTGACCGCCCACTCCTTCAAGGCAATTGGCATAGGTCTCAAACTGGTAGACGACAGAAAACGATCCCGCGCCCGGTCCGGCGATTGCCGGGCCGCGATCACGGGATGCAGGCATTCTGCCAAACGCACTGGGAATCCCAAAACATCCCTGCAAATCGGCGTAGTCCGCCGTATGGCGGACCGTGGAAAACCCCAGTCGGCATCGGGGTATTCCCGCAATGGCGCGTGCGCGGCGCCGGCCGTCGTGTGCGCGATCGCACAGACCGGCCCGGGCCGTCCTGGTGGCCGTCGGAGGCCGGCTCAGGCGAGCGCGCTGCGCTCGCTGCGCTGCATGTCGCTGTGCAGCTCGAGCTGGACGGCGATGCCGATGTCGAGCTGGCCGCTCGACCCGCCGGCGTTGCGGTGCTCGGTGAGCAGGTCCTCCAGATGGAAGCGCCCGATCAGCGCGTCGCACTCGATGCAGCCGTTGGCGATGTATCCGCCCTCGACGCCCGGGCTGTCGCGGTGGCGCAACTCGCCGATGCCGCGCCGGGCGAGCGTCGTGCGGTCCAGCAGGCGCAGCAGTGCCTCGTCGATCTGCTCCAGCGGGATGAACCCGCTGCGGTCCGCCGTGTGCTCGGCGTCGACCAGCACGCCGACGATCGCCCGCACCTTCTGCCGGCAGCACCAGCACGTGTCGGTGACGGCGGCGACGCGCGCCCGCGCGACCAGGCCGTCGCCGGCGTGGTCGGACGGCGACGCGACCTGCGCCGCAGCCTCGCGCCGGCTGCGCAGGCGGTCCTCGAAGGAGATCACCGAGGCTCCGGGTGCTGCGGCCGAGTGGGGGGCGTGACCGAAAGGCATAGCGAACTTGGGCCTTTTTACGGCGGTTCGGAGCGTTTCCGCAGTCACGCGCGCATTTGCGCACGTTGCAGGCCCAAACCTGCACAGCGGCTGCGGCTTCCGTCCACAAGATGCCGATCCGGGTGGACGCTTGCGATGCGCCCGACGGTCGTTCGCCGCGGTGAGCGGCCCCCTGCACCGGTCGCCCGGTTCAGAGCCGCACGCCGGCGAGGCCCTCGACGCTCTCCACCAGGGCGGCGTAGTCGGCGTCGGCGAAGCCGCGGCCGACCGTCGCCGCGAGCACCTCACGCGCCTGTGCCGCAGCCGGGAACGGCGCGCCCGCGGCGCCGACCGCGTCGAGGCAGTGCTGCACGTCCTTGAGCATGTGCGCCGTCTTGAACAGCAGGGGGTAGTCGTGAGCCAGCATCGGCCCGGCCTTGAGAGCCAGCACCGCGGAGCCGCCCGAGCCCGCGCCCATCACCTCGACGAGGCGGTCGAGGTCGACGCCGACGGCGCGCCCTGCCACGAGCGCCTGCGCGGCCGTCACGGCGTTGGCGGCGGCGACGGCGTTGTTCAGGACCTTGACGAGCTGTCCGTGGCCGACCGGGCCGACGTGCACGATCGTGCGGCCCATCGCCTGCAGCAGCGGGAGCGCCCGGGCGACGTCGGCCTCGGACCCGCCGGCCATGATCGTCAGCGTCCCCGCCTCCGCCGCGGGGGAGGAGCCGGTGACGGGCGCGTCGACGAACGCCAGGCCCTGCTCGCCCAGGCGGGCCGCCAGCGCCTGTGCCGTCGCAGGCGCGATCGTCGACATGTCGAGGACGAGTGCGCCGGCGGGCGCGGCGCCCGCGGCGCCGTCGGCGCCCAGCAGGACGGCCTCGACCTGCGGGCCGTCGACGACCATCGTGATCAGCGCCTCGGCGTCGCGGGCGGCCTCTGCCGGGGTCGCCGCGACGCGCGCGCCACGCTCGGCGGCCCAGGCGTCCGCCGTCGCCCGCGTGCGGTTCCACACGGTGACCTCGTGGCCCCCGCGCACGAGCTGGTCGGCCATGCGGGAACCCATGATCCCGAGGCCCATGAAGGCGACGCGCATGCCCTGATCCTAGAAACCCGCGGACGCGGGACCCCAGGGTGCGGGCACCTCAGGCGTCGAGCCCGAGCCGGTGGGCGACGGCGGCGGCCTCGGTCCGGCTGCGCACCTCGAGCTTGGCCAGGATGCGCGAGACGTGCACGCTGGCGGTCTTCTCGGCCATGTAGAGCTGCGCGCCGATCTCGCGGTTCGTGGCCCCTGCCGCGACGAGCGCGAGCACCTGGCGCTCGCGCGGCGTCAGCCCGAACGGGTCGCCGCCCGCGCCGTCCGCCGGCCGCGGGAACGCCCCGCCGTCGCCCTCTCCCGGGGCCTGGCGCAGCCGCGCGCGCGCCGCCAGCCCGTCGGCCTCGGCCGCCAGCCACCGCGCGCCGAGCGCGTCCGCCGCGACGCGGACCTCCCCGACCGCCGCGGCGGCCGGGTCGCGCATCCCCTGTGCGGCGAGCACCTCGGCGCCGCGCATGCCCGCCAGCGCCGCGGGGTAGGGGCGGCCGAGCTCCACGAACGCCGCACGCGCGGCGGCATACAGCGCGGCGTCGGCGGCGCCGCGGGCGCGCGCCACGTCGGCGGCCGTCGCGGCCGCACGCGCGCGCTCGACCGGGCGCCAGCCGTCGACGCATGCCTCGGCGCGCGCGAGGTAGGCCTCCGCGCGCCCCAGCGCGAGCCGTTCGGCGCCGGAGTCGCCGAGGTCGCGGGCGCGCTCGGCGGCGTCCGCCTCGATCGCGGCCCCGCCCTCGGACAGCCGCGCGACCCGCGGCAGGTCCTCCGAGCAGAACTCGATGGCGTCCAGCGCGTCGTCGATCGCCGCGCGCGCAGCCGCGAGATCTCCGCAGCGGCGCTCCAGCTCACCGCGCAGCGACCCGAACCAGCCGATGAACTGCGGCTCGCGCGAGCCGGCGACGAGCTCGCCGATGCGCTCCAGCCGCATCCGCACCGCGTCGTGCTCGCCGGAGGCGAGCTCCATCTCCGCCCGGCGCAGCTCGGCGAACGCGAACGTCATTCCGTGGCGGCGCTGGCTCTCCGCCGGCATCGACGCACGCGCGAGGTCCCACTCGCCGATGTCCCACTGGATCTCCGAGAGCGTCATCCGCAGCCAGTCGCACGAGCGCTCGCTGAGCGTGATGCGCTCGCGACCCTCGAGGCCGACCGCGAGCGCCTCCGCCGAGCGCCCGATGAGGTGCAGCGAGTCGGCGAGGTTGACGTAGGCGCCGGCGCGGTCCCACTCGTCGGTGGCCTCCGCCAGGGCGCTGCGCAGGCAGTCCACGCCCTCCTCGACCTGCCCGCCGGAGACCAGCGCGATGCCCAGCGAGTTGAGCGCGCTGGTGCGCGGCCCGGCGGCGCCGGCGCGCGCCGACGCCTCGAGCGCCTCACGCGCGATCTCCACGGTTTCGCGGTAGCGGCCCTGCAGCATGCAGGCCTTGGCCTGCCACGCGAGCACGCGTGCGCGCTCGGCGCTCTCGTCGCCGTCGGGGAGCAGCGCGACGGCGCTCGCGATCGTCGCGCGTGCCTCCTCGGCGCGGCCCAGCGACCACAGCGCCTTCGAGAGGCGATCGAGGATCCCGACCGCGCGATGCGGCTCGGCGCCCGCGTCGACCTCGTCGAGCGCCCGCTGCAGGAACGCCACCCCGCGGGCGTACTCGCCGTCGCTGACGAGCGCGCCGCCGGCGCGGGCCAGGACCACGACGCGGTCGGCGCCGGCCCGCTCGGCGGCGTCCGCGACGCGGGGCCACAGATCGAGCGCGCGCTCGAGCTGCGCCGCCGCCTCGCCGTAGGCGTGGACCTGCTCGGCGGCGTCGGCGGCGCGGACCGACGCGGCGAGCGCGAGGTCCTGGCAGCCGGCCGACTGGTAGTGGTGGGCGATGCCGGCGCGCAGCAGCGCCTCGCCGCCGCCGCTGCCGGCCTGCTGCTCGAGCGCCCGCGCCAGCGCGAGGTGCAGCTCGGCGTGCTCGCCGGGCAGCAGGTCGTCGTGGACGACCTCGCGCAGCAGGGCATGGCGGAAGCGGTAGCGGCCGCGCTCGTCCGCGCGGATGATGTTCGCCTCCGCCGCCTCGCGCAGCGCCGTGCGGAGCAGTGGGCCGTCGAGGCCGCTGGCGTCGGCGAGGACGTCGTGGTCGACCAGGCGGCCGGCCGACAGGAGCCGCAGCACGTCCTGCGCGGGCTCGCTGAGGCGCTCGACGCGGACCATCAGCGCGTCGCGCAGCGTCGTCGGGAGCGCGCTGCGGCCATCGAGGCCGGCGGCGAGCAGCTCCTCGGTGAAGAGCGGGTTGCCCTCGGTGCGCTCGAAGAGGCGCTCGGCGAGGCCCGTGTCGGCCGGGCCGCCGAGGATGTCGCCGAGCTGCTCGGCGAGCTCGGGGCGCGTGAAGCGCACGAGCTCGATCCGGCGCGCGCGCGGGTCGCGCTCGAGCTCGGCGAGCAGCGGGCGGAGGGGATGACGGCGGTGCAGCTCATCGGAGCGGTAGGTGGCGACGACGAGGACGCGCTGGGACCAGAGGCTGCGGCCGAGGAAGACGAGGAAGGCGCGGGTCGAGCGGTCGGCCCAGTGGATGTCCTCGAGGACGAGGACGAGCGGCGCGTCGCGGCCGAGGCGGTCGAGCAGCGTCAGCAGCGCCTCGAACAGGTGCGCCTGGGCCTGCGAGCTCTCGGTGCCGCGCGTCTCGGGCTCCTGCGGGCGCGGCGCGCCCGTTCCGAGCTCCGGCAGCAGCGTCGCGAGCTCCGCGCGGGCCGCGGGGGCGAGCTCGCCGAGCACCGCATCGTCCTCGCGGGCGAGCGAGCGCAGCACCGCGACGATCGGGGCGTAGGGCAGCTCCTCGGTGCCGAGCTCGACGCAGTCGCCGGCCTCCACCCGCGCGCCGGTCTCGATCGCGCGCACAGACAGCTCGGCGAGCAGCCGCGACTTGCCGACGCCGGACTCGCCGGCGACGAAGGCCAGCGACGGCCGCCCGTCGGCCGCGTCCGCGAGCGCCGCCTCCAGCTCGGCGAGCTCGACGTCGCGCCCGATCAGCCGGCTGCTCGTCATGCGCGTCGCCACCGACGGAGTATCGCGCGCGTGCACGTCGTCCTCGCGAAGCGCCGCGGGATGGCCGGCCGGACCGCTCACGCGGCGGCCCGCCGGCTCCCGGGGACGTGCCGCAGCGCGACGCCCAGCCGCGAGCGCCGCGGCGTCTCACCGCGCAGCAGCGCCGCGCGGCGCTCGGCGAGGTCGACGAGCCCGGCGGTGCGCTGGAACGGGTCGGCGACCGCCTCGCCGCCGCGGACCGGGACGGCGGCGACGATGCGCTCGTCGAGCTCGACGACGAGGACGTCGCCGCGAGGGATCGGCGCCTCGTCGAGCGCCGCGAGGTGCGCCACGGCGGCGCCGTCCTGCGGCCTGGCACGGCGCAGGACGACGCGGCCGGCGTCGCGCAGCGAGGCGCGCTCGTCGGAGAGGCGCGGCAACGGGGCGGCCGCCGTGCTGCGCAGCTCGCGGTCGCGGGCCGCGGCGAGGTGGGTGTTCAGGGTCTGCATGGCGCTGCTCCTCGATGCCGTTGGACGGGACGACACCGATGGTGGGCTACGCCATGGCCGCGCACATCGGGCGAATGGTGCCGGTGCGCGGCCTGCCGGCCTTAGCTGTCGAGGGCGACCCCTTACCCGTCCGGCGGCGTGGCGCCTGCAGCGCCGAATCCGCCCCCGCCGGGCGTCTCCAGGCGCAGCCGGTCCCCCGCCTGCAGAGTCCCCGAGACCTTCGGCGGAAGCTCGGTCCCGTTCAGCAGGTTGCGCCCCGCCGCGCCGGGAGCGCCGCCGGCGGCGCCGTGCGGGCGGTGCCGGCGGCGCTCGGTGATCAGCGAGTACTCCATCGCGCGCAGCGCCTCCAGGTCGCGGATCACGCCGTCGCCGCCGCGGTGGCGGCCGGCGCCGCCCGAGCCGCGGCGCAGCGCGTACTCGCGGACGAGCAGCGGGAACTCGAGCTCGAGCGCCTCCACCGGGGTGTTCAGCGTGTTCGACATCGCCACGTGCACCCCGGAGGGCCCGTCGGCGTCGGCGCACGCGCCCTGGCCGCCGCCGAGCGTCTCGTAGTAGGAGAAGGACTCGTCGCCGAGCGTGAGGTTGTTCATCGTGCCCTGGCCGAGCGCCTGGCCGAAGGCGCCGAGCACGAGGTCGGCGACGCGGCTGGAGGTCTCGACGTTGCCCGCTGCGACCGCGGCGGGCGGCCGTGCGTGCAGCAGCGTGCCCTCGGGCGCGATCACCGTCAGCGGCCGCGCGGCGCCGGCGTTCGCGGGGATGTCCGGGTCGGTCAGCACGCGCAGCGCGAACAGGCAGGCCGAGAACGTCACCGCGAACGGGCAGTTGAGGTTGCCCGCGTGCTGCGGCGCGCTGCCGCTGAAGTCGAGGATCAGCTCGTCGCCGCGCACGGTCGCCAGCAGCTGCAGCTCCAGGTCGCCCTCGCGCGCCTCGAGCACGTCGCGAGCCCGGTGCTCGCCGTCGGGCAGGGCGGCGACGCAGGCGCGCGAGCGCCGCTCGGCGTAGTCGAGCACGGCGGAGGTCGCGGCGCCGAGCGCATCCGCGCCGACGCGCCCCGAGAGCTCGAGCAGCCGTCCGACGCCTGTGGCGTTGGCGGCCAGCTGGGCGCGCAGGTCGGCGCGGCGCTCCTCCGGCTGGCGCATTCGCGCGGCGAGCGCGTCGATGAGCTGCGGGTCGAGGATCGTCGGCGGGATCACGACGCCCTCCTCCTCCAGCGTCGTCGAGTCCGCCGGCATCGACCCGGGCAGGCGCCCGCCCACGTCCGCATGATGGGCGCGGCTGGCGGCGAAGCCCAGCAGCTCGCCGTCGCCGAACGCGGGCGTGACGACCGTGATGTCCGGCAGGTGCGTGCCGCCGGCGAACGGGTCGTTGAGGATCCAGGACACGCCGGGCCGCTGCTCGTGGGCGGCGACGGCCGCGACCGCCGCGGGCATCGCGCCGAGGTGCACCGGGATGTGCTCGGCCTGCATGGTCATCCGCGCCTGCGCGTCGAAGAGCGCGGTCGAGCAGTCGCGGCGCTCCTTGATGTTCGCCGAGTGGGAGGAGCGCACGAGGACCGCGCCCATCTCCTCGCACGCGGCGCGCAGCGCGCCGCTGACGACCTGCAGCGCGATCGGGTCCAGGCCGCTCATGCGCCGCGCTCCAGCACGAGGGTGCCCGTCGCATCCGTCGCTCCGCCCCAGCCCGCGGGCACCGCGACCGTCGTCTCGGCCAGGTGCAGCACCGCCGGGCCGGTGACGTCCAGCGGCTCCTGTCCGGGGTCCGCGAGGTCGACGGGGTCCCCGGGCGCGACCGCCGCCACGCGCAGCGTGACGACCTCGATCTCGCCGTCCGGCTCGCGCCAGCCGTAGCGCAGCTCGTGCTCGGCCTCGAACGCCGTGCGCACCGCGGCCGCGCCCTCCAGGTCCGGCCCGTCGACGGTCAGCTCGTGCGACTGTCCCCGGTAGCGCACGTCGTAGGCGACATGGGGGACGGCGCCCGGATCGGCGAGGATCGCACGGCCCTCCGCCAGCAGCGCCGCCCGCGCGCTCGCGAGTGCGGCGTCGGTCAGCGCGGCGCCCGTCAGCAGCACGGAGCGCTGACGGCTGGCACGCCGGTCGGCGGCCGCGAGCCCCAGCGCGCTGAGCACCCCGGACGCGCGCGGCACGAGAATCCGGCGGATGCCCAGCTCGTCGGCGATCGCCGCCGCGTGCAGCGGGCCCGCGCCGCCGAACGCGAGCAGCGCGAAGTCGCGCGGGTCGATCCCGCGCTCGATCGTCATGACGCGCAGCGCGCGCACCATCTCGGCGTCGGCGACGCGCAGGATGCCCGCGGCGCATGCGGCGGGCATCAGACCGAGCTCGTCCGCCAGGCGCCCGACCGCGGCATGCGCCGCATCCGCGTCCAGTCGCAGACCGCCGGCCAGGGGGCGGTCCGCCGACAGCGTCCCGAGGACCACGTGCGCGTCGGTGACGGTGGGCTCGGTGCCGCCGCGCCCGTAGGCCGCCGGGCCCGGGACGGCGCCGGCCGACCGCGGCCCGACGCGCAGCGCGCCGCCCGCGTCGCGCCAGCCGATCGAGCCGCCGCCGGCGCCGACGGTGTGGATGTCGACCATCGCCAGCGCCACCGGGCGGCCTGCGACCTCGCGACCCGCGCTCTCACGCACGCGCCCGTCCTGCACGACGCACACGTCGCAGGACGTGCCGCCCATGTCGAAGCACAGCAGGTTCGGCGCGCCGGACGCGCGCGCGATCAGCGCCGCCGCGGCGGCGCCGCCGGCGGGCCCGGACAGCACGGTCAGGACGGCGTGGTCGGCGGCCGTCGCCGCGTCGACCAGCCCGCCACTGGATTGCATGACCTGCGGGACGGGCAGGCCGGCGGCGCTGGTCCTGCCCAGCAGCCGGCGCAGGTAGGCGCCGAGCAGGGGGGTCAGCGCGGCGTCGAGCTCGGTCGTCGCGGCGCGCTCGTACTCGCGGAACGTGCCGACCACTTCGTGCGAGAGGGCCACCGGCACGTCCTCGCCGAGCTCGGCGCGCAGCGCCTTGCGCACGAGCAGCTCGTGCGCCGGGTCGCGCCAGGCGTGCAGCAGGCACACCGCGACGGCCTGCGGACCGGACGCGGCGACCGCGCGGGCGAGCGTCCTGGCAAGGCCGGGCTCCAGTGCGCGCAGCGTCGACGCGGGGCCCATCCGCTCGGGCGCCGCGAAGCGCCGCTCGGGCGGCGTGAGGGGTGGCGGCCGGCTGGCGCACAGGCGGTAGAGCTCGGGGCGCGTCTGGCGCGCGAGCTCGATCACGTCGGTGAAGCCCGCGGTCGCCACGAACGCGGTGCGGGCGGTGTCGCCTTCGAGCAGCGCGTTCGTCGCCACCGTCATGCCGTGGGCGAGCGCGCGCACGTCCGCGGCGCCCGCGCCGGCCGCGGCCAGCGCCCGCTCGATGGCGGTCATCACGCCGAGCGACTGATCGGCCGGCGTCGTGAGCGCCTTCGCCGTGACGACGCGCCCACCGCCGGCGAGGACGGCGTCGGTGTACGTCCCGCCGACATCGACTCCGAGCAGCATGCGCGGGACGCTACCGGCGCGGGCCGCGTGGGCCGAGGCCCGGAAGGACGACGCCGGGGTCGCGGCGTGCGACCCCGGCGTCGATTCCCCCCGAGCGGGTGCCGCGGGCTATGCCGCCAGCGCGAGCTCCTCGAGCTCGACCTCTTCGGTCATGGCGAGGTGCTGGTGCGACGGGCAGTACCCGTTCGCGTGCACCGGAATGCGCTGGCATGCAGTCCCGCGGCGCGTCGTCGCACGACATTGCAGCGGGTTGCCGAACACGTCACGACCACGCGTGGAGAGGTTCGCGAGGAGCCGCTCCGCGGCCGTGACGTAGTCGCGCACGGTGACCCAGACCTTCGTCTGGGCCTGCAGCGGGAAGTTCGTGCGGATGTCGCGGAACAGGCTGCGTGCTGGGTGGGCGAAGTAATGGCGATCGGTGGCCAGGCGCTCGATCGCGGTCTCGCAGGCGCGCAGGACCTCGGCGTGCCCGTCGCGGCCGGTGACGATCTCCGGCGAGAGCTCCCTGTAGATCGCTCTACTGACTTGATACATCGGCTGGACCCTCCTGTGGACCCTCTTTTGTGCGTTCCGTCGCGAACCCCTCGCGGCGTGCGAGTATCCGTCCTCCGTGTGAACCTCCAACACACGGAAGATGAAGTTCGTGTTAAGCCGCACCTGTCCTCTGTGCGGCGGGCGGAGAGCCAGCAGGGTCCGAGGGTCTACGACCAGCGCTCGAAGGCGGGCTCGCCGCCGCGGGCGACGCCGTGCATCCGGTCGAGTCCCGGCTCGGTCGCCGGGAAGTCGAGGCGCACGTGCGCGCCGCGCGTCTCCTCGCGCAGCAGCGCGCAGCGGGCGACGAGCTGCGCCAGCGGGTGCGGGTCGCCGAGCAGCCGCTCCAGCCCCTCGCGCGTGCGCACGATCCCGGCCTCGCGCCAGAGCGCCTCGCGCGTCTCACGGCTCGGCAGCTCGAGCGGCTCGGGCGCCGGGGCGCGTGCGGGGAGCGGCCCGGCCGCGGGCTCCTCGAGCGCGCCACGCGCCGCGCGCGCGCCGAACACGACGCACTCCGACAGCGAGTTCGAGGCCAGCCGGTTGGCACCGTGCAGACCGGTGCACGCCGACTCGCCGACGACGTAGAGGCCCGGCACGCCGGTCGAGCCGACGAGGTCGGTGACGACGCCGCCCATCACGTAGTGCGACGCCGGCGCGACCGGGACGAGCTCGCGCAGCGGATCCAGGCCCGAGTCGCGCAGCGCCTCGACGACGTTCGGGAAGCGCGCCGGGTCGACGCCGCGCATGTCGAGCGACACCGAGGGGACGTCCTGGGTCCGCATGACCTCCCAGACGGCGCGCGAGACCTCGTCGCGCGGCGCGAGCTCCTCGACGAAGCGCTCGCCGTCGGGGCCGTGCAGCGTCGCGCCCTCGCCGCGGATCGCCTCGGTCACGAGGAACCCCTCGCGCCCGGGCACCCCGGTGACGGCGGTGGGGTGGAACTGCACGAACTCCATGTCAGCGACCGCGGCGCCGGCGGCGCGCGCGAGCAGGATGCCGATCCCGAGCGAGCCCGGCGGGTTCGTCGTGCGGCTCCACAGCGCGGCGGCCCCGCCGGTCGCGAGCACGGTCCCGCGTGCATGCACCGCGAGGCCGTTCTCGCAGACGACGCCGATCACGCGGCCGTCGTCGCCGCGCCAGAGCGAGGCTGCGCGCGAGCCCTCCAGGATCCGCACGTTGCGGTGGTGGACGAGGTCGGCCGACAACTGGCGCGCGACGCGCCGGCCGGTCGCGCTGCCCCCGGCGTGGACGATCCGTCGCCGCGAGTGGCCGCCCTCGAGCCCGAGCGCGAGGTTGCCGTTGCGGTCGGCGTCGAAGCGCACGCGCAGGCGCTGCAGCTCACCGATCATCGCCGGCGCCTCGCGCACGAGGACCTCGGCGGCCGAGGGGCGCATCAGGCCGCGGCCGGCCTTCTCCGTGTCCTCGAGGTGGAGCTCCGGCGAGTCGTCGACGGCGAGCGCGGCGGCGAGCCCGCCCTGGGCCCAGTAGCTCGCCGTCTGCGCGAGCGGCGTCGCGCTGATCACCGTCACCTGCGCCCCGGCCTCGGCCGCGGTGAGCGCCGCGTACAGGCCCGCCACGCCGGCGCCGACGACGGCGACCTCCGCGGCGATGATGTCGGTCGGGTCGCCGGGCGGCATCGTCGGGGTACGGTACCCCTCCGTGTCCGGTGTCATCTTCCGCCACGAGTCCTCGCTGCGCCACGAGACCGGCCAGCACCCCGAGCGTCCCGCGCGGATGGTCGCGATCGACCGCGAGCTGGCTGCGCGCGGCTGGCTCGGCTACGAGCTGCGCGAGTCCCCGCCCGCGTCGTTCGAGCTGCTCGACGCGGTCCACCCGCCGGCGCATCGCCAGGAGATCGCGGACGCCTGCTCCGGCGGCGGCGCGATGCTCGACCCCGACACGATCGTCTCGGCCGGGTCCTTCGAGGCCGCGCTGCACGCGGCCGGCGGCGCCGCGGCGCTCGTCGACGCGCTGCTCGGCGGCGAGGCGCGCGTCGGCGCCTCGCTCCACCGCCCGCCGGGCCACCACGCCGAGCGCTCGCGTGCGATGGGCTTCTGCCTCTTCAACAACGTTGCGGTCGCCGCCCGGCGCGCGGTCGACGCTCACGGTCTCGAGCGCGTCCTGATCCTCGACTGGGACGTCCATCACGGCAACGGCACGAACGAGATCTTCCACGCCGACCCGCGCGTGCTGTTCATCTCGATCCACGAGCGGCCGCTGTACCCCGGCAGCGGCGCGGCGGGCGACGTCGGCTCCGGCGAGGGCGTCGGCTGCACCGTGAACCTGCCGGTGCCGGAGGGCTCGGGCGACGCGGTCTACACCGCGCTCGTGGATCACGTCGTGGTCCCCGCCGCGCTCGCCTACCGCCCGCAGCTCATCCTGATCTCCGCGGGCTTCGACGCGCACGCCGACGACCCGCTGGCCGGCTGCGAGGTCACCGAGGCGGGCTACGCGGCGATGGCCTCGAGCATGCGCCGCCTCGCAGCGGAGCTCGACGTGCCGCTCGGCGTGGTGCTCGAGGGCGGCTACGACCTCGGTGCGCTGGCCGGCTCGCTCGCGGCGACGCTCGAGGCCATCGCCCGTGAGCCGGGCGATGCCGGGGTCGGGACCGTGCCGTATCCGGCGGCGCCGCATCCGCTCGCCAGCCGTGCCGCCGAGCGCGTGGTCGCGCTCGTGCCACGCGCCTGAGGGGCTACTTCGCCGTCGTGGGCACCAGCGTCGTGGTGGTCGTCGTCGTGGTGAGCGTCGTGGTCGTCGTGGTCGCCGTCTGGGCCGTGGTCGTCGTCGGCGCCGTGGTGGTGGGTGGCGCGGTGGTGGCTGGTGGCGCGGTCGTCGGCGCCGGCGTCACACCGGGCGGCAGCGGCTGCCCGGGCTGCGTGGTGATCGTCTTCGTCAGCGTGCGAGCGGGCGGCTGGTTGTTGTTCGTGATGCCGACGAACGCCGCGGCGAGCACGCCGAGCGCGAGCGCACTGATCGCGAGCAGCGCGAGGATCGGGCGCCGCCAGCGTGGCGTGGGCGCGATCACCGTGCGTGCCGGGTCGCCGCAGCGCAGGCACCAGTCCTGGTCAGGTGCGAGCAGCTCGCCGCAGCGCGGGCACGCGAGCGCGCCCGGGGGCGGCAGCTGCCGCGCCGGCGGCAGCGGGGGCGGGACGACGCTCACGGTTGCGGCGGGCCGGGCGGCGGCTGCGGCTGGGCCTGCAGCGCCGGCGGCTGCTGGCCGGGCGCGCCGGTATGCGGATCGAACAGGGCGGCCTGCCCGGGCGCCGTCGCGGCACCGGGCGTCCCGTAGGCCGCCTGGTCGGGCGCCATGCCGGCGAGCGTCCGCGGGCCGCTGAACGCGAGCCCGCAGTACGGGCAGTAGCGCGCGTCGCTGCCGTGCAGCGCGCCGCAGCGCTGGCAGGCGGAGACGCCGGGGATGAAGAGCTCGTCGTAGGGCGTGCGGTTGCGCAGCGCGTCCTCGATCGCGCGCAGCTCGCGGTCGACGGCGTCGATCGCCTCGACCTTGCCGTACACGAGCTGCTCGTTCGGGCGCTGGAAGCGGTGCTGGTCGAAGACGAGGCCGCCGAGGTCGCGGAAGCCGAGCTCGCGGACCTCGCGCAGGAAGCGCAGGCGCCGGCGCAGCTGGCCGCGCTCGCGGAAGCCGGGGCGCCGCGGGACGGCCGCGGCCGCGCCCGGATCGACGATGAAGCCCTCGGGGGCGCCCGGTGCCTGCTCCGCGGCCTGCTCGAAGGCCTCGGCGCCCGGCTCGGCCGGCTCGGCGGCAGGCAGCGGTTCGGGCTCCTCGGCCGGCGCACCGATCATCGTCGGCCGCTCGTCGGGCTCGCCGGCCGGCGGCCGGATGACGGTGGGGTCGTCCGGCTGGGCCTCGGATCGGGTCCAGAGACCGGTGGCGGCGCCCTCGCCGTCCGCCACTGCGGAATCGGGCGCGGGCGCAGCCGTCCCGGGCGCCGGCGACGAGGACCCGGGGTCCTCGGCCCGGCGGAAGATGCGATCTCTCAGACCCATGGTGCGATGGCGCCGACCCGTGGGAGGCGCCGCGGCGCGAGTGTAGTGCCGCCAGGAGTCAGCGGCGCCCCACCAGCTCCCGCCAGGTCGCCAGCACGCGCTCGGCCATGCGGTCGGCGCCGTACTCCAGGGCGCGGGCGCGTCCGGCGATGCGCGAGTCGCCCACCGCGAGGTGCGGCGCGAGCGCCGCGGCCCACGCCGGGGCGTCGAACGGCGCGCAGAGCGTCCCCGCGATCCCGCTCAGAGCGGCGGCGTGCACGCCCGTGGGCGTCGCGGCCACGGGCACGTCGCAGGCGAGCGCCTCCAGGACGGCCAGCCCGAAGCCCTCGCGCTCGGAGGGGACGAGCACGGCGTTCGCCGCGTTGACCCACAGCGGGACCTCGTCGGGGTCGGCGTGGCCGAGCGTCAGCAGCTCGGCACCGGCGAGGCCCGCGACGGCCAGCGCACGGTCGTGGCGCTTCTCGCGGCGCAGCGGATCGGCGCCGAACAGCAGGTAGCGGCCGTCGGCGGCGAGGCCGAGCGCGGCGCGCGCGTCCCGGCGCGGCAGCGGGACGAACCGGTCTGTGGCCACCCCGCAGGGCAGGACCGCGGCGACGCGCCGGCCGGGCGCGCGGGGGACGTCGTGCGCGAGGTCCTCGCTGACCGTCGCGACGAAGTCCAGGAAGGGCAGGGCGGCGCGGGTGATCGCGCGCGAGCGCGGATGATGCACGTCGGTGCCGTGGAGCGTGACGCCATGCACGCGCGCCGGCGCGAGCAGCGCGGGCCAGGCGGTGAGGCCGAAGTGCGCGTGGACGACGTCCAGGCCCGCGCCGCGGTGGCGGCGGCGCAGCTCCCGGCCGGCGGCGACGTAGCCGCCCGGGCCGAACTCGAAGGTCTCCAGCACGAGGTCCGGGTCGCCCAGCGCGCGCAGGGCGCGGACCTGGTCGCGCACGAAGCTCCCGCGCGAGGGGTCGCCCGGACCGGGGCGCATGTTGGAGACGACGAGTGCGCGCATGCGGCACTGATTCTCCACGGATGCGCCGTGGCGACGTCACACGGCGGCGCCCAGACTCGTCGGCGACCCCACGATCGACTGGAGGAACCATGGGCTATCGCATTCTGGGCCGCCTGCACGCGGCCCTGCACACCACCTCGCTCAGGCTCGCCGCGGCGCCCGGCCAGGGCACCGTTGAGTATGTCGCGCTGATCCTGCTCGTGGCCGGCGTGCTGGTCGGCGTGATCGCGGCCGGCAAGGGCCTCAAGGGCGGCGGGATCGCCCAGACGGTCGTCACGAAGCTCAAGGACGCGATCGACGGCGTCGGGGCGACGTCCGCCAAGTGACTCCGGCAGGAGGCCGCCGTATGCTGGATCGGTGCCCTTCCCGAGCGACCCGCGCGAGCGGCCGATCGCGGTGTTCGACTCCGGCGTCGGCGGCCTCACCGTCCTGCACGAGCTGCTCGTGCGGCTTCCCAACGAGGACTTCGTCTACCTCGGCGACACCGCGCGCTTCCCGTATGGCGACCGCGGCCCGGACGAGCTTCGGCGCTTCAGCCTCCAGATCGCCGAGGAGCTGCTCGCGCGCGGCGCCAAGCTGCTCGTCGTCGCCTGCAACTCGGCGACGGCGGCGGCGCTGCCGGCGCTGCGCCGGCGCATGATGGAGACGACGCTCGGCGTCGACGTCCTGGGCGTCGTCGGCCCTGAGGCCGTCCACGCGGTGACCGCGACGCGCAACGGCCGCATCGGCCTCCTGGCGACCACGGCGACCGTCGCCAGCGGCGCCTACGACACCGCGGTGCGCGCCGCCGACCCGCACGTCGACCTCGTGGCGGTCGCCGCGCCCGACCTGGCGCCGATGATCCAGGCCGGCTTCCCCTTCGACGAGCGCGTGGTCGAGGTCGTGCGCGGGTATGTCGCGCCGCTCGTGGAGGCCCGGGTCGACACCGTGATCCTCGGGTGCACGCACTATCCGCTGGTGCGGCCGATGCTCCAGCGCATGCTCGGGCCCGGCGTGACGATCGTCACCTCGGGCTCCGCGCTCGCGCGCCAGGTCGAGCACGCGCTGGGCTCGCGCGGCCTCGGCTCGCCGCGCACCGGCGAGGGCGACTACAGCTTCCTGTCCACCGGCGACCCGGAGGCCTTCCGCATGCTCGGGACCCGGTTCCTGCAGCTCCCCCTCGGTGACGTCGAACAGGTCCGCCTGCACGCGGAGGTCGCAGCATGAGCGCCATCGCCGGGCGCGCGGAGGGCCGCGCCGCGGACGCACTGCGCCCGGTCACGATCGAGCCGGGCTTCATGAGCACAGCGACCGGCTCCGCACTCATCTCCTGCGGCGGGACGCGGGTGATCTGCACCGCGTCGATCGAGCAGGGGGTGCCGCGCTGGCGCGCCGGCAAGGGCCTGGGCTGGCTCACCGCCGAGTACGGGATGCTCCCGGCGTCGACCGGCGAGCGCAAGGCCCGTGATGCGGTGCGCGGTCGCCAGGACGGGCGTACGATCGAGATCCAGCGCCTGATCGGGCGCTCCCTGCGCGGCGTCGTGGACGACGCGGCGCTCGGCGAGTTCACGATCAACATCGACTGCGACGTCCTCGAGGCCGACGGCGGCACGCGCTGCGCGTCGATCACCGGCGCCTACGTCGCGCTCGTGCTCGGGTGCCGGCGCCTGGTCGCCGAGGAGCGGATCCCGGCGCTCCCGCTGACGGGCTCGGTCGCCGCGGTCTCCTGCGGCATCGTCGGCACCACCGCGCTGCTCGACCTCGACTACCGCGAGGACTCGAGCGCCGAGGTCGACGCGAACGTCGTGATGACGGGCGACGGCGGGCTGCTGGAGGTCCAGGCGACGGCCGAGGGCACGCCGCTGCAGCGGGCACACCTCGACGATCTGCTCGTCCTGGCCGCGCACGGCATCGAGGGGCTGCGGACCGCGCAGGAGGCCGCGATCGCCTCCGCGGGCCCATGAGGCTGCTGCTGGCCACACGCAACCCCCACAAGGTGCGCGAGTTCTCGCTGCTCCTCAGTCCGCACACGATCGACCCGCTGCCGCCGGACGTCGACCTCCCGCCCGAGACCGGCACGACGTTCGCCGAGAACGCGCTGCTCAAGGCGCGCGCCGCCGTCGCGGCGACGGGGCGCGACGCGATCGCCGACGACTCAGGGATCGAGGTCGACGCGCTCAGGGGCGCGCCCGGGGTGCGCTCGGCGCGCTTCGCGGGCGAGGACGCGACCGACGAGGAGAACCTCGAGCACCTGCTCGCGCAGGTCTCCGACGGCGCCGAGGCCGGGTACGTGTGCGCGCTGGCCTTCGTCGGCGCCGACGGCGAGGAGCGCGTCTTCGAGGGTCGCTGCCGGGGCGTCCTGACCGCGGCGCCGCGCGGCGAGGGCGGCTTCGGCTACGACCCGGCCTTTCTCCCGGACGACGATCACACCGATCGCACGATGGCCGAGCTCGCCCCGCGCGAGAAGGACGCCATCAGCCATCGCGGCCGTGCCGCCCGGGAGCTCCTCGCGTGGCTCGCGAGCCGCTGAGCGAGCCGCCCGCGCCGCCGGCCTCCACCGGCCTCTCACCGCAGCAGCGCACGGCGCGGCTGTCGATCTTCGCCGCCGTCGGCCTCGTCGCGCTGAAGCTCGTCACCGGCCTGCTGACGGGCTCGCTGGCGTTCATCGCCGAGGCCGCGCACTCCGGGACCGACCTCGTCGCCGCGCTGCTGACCTTCTATGCGCTGCGCGTCGCGATCCGCCCCGCCGACCGCGATCACCCCTACGGCCACGGGAAGGCCGAGCACCTCGCCGCGCTCGGCGAGGCCGCGTTCCTCGTGCTCGTCAGCGCTGGGATCGTCTACCAGTCGGTGCTGCGGCTGACCGGTCGCAACGACCACACCGTCGACGCGGCGTGGTGGGCGTTCGCGGTGCTCGGCGTCGTGCTGATCGTCGACGTCAGCCGTGCGACGATCTCGCTGCGCGCCTCGCGCGAGCACCACAGCCCGGCGCTGGCCGCCAACGCCCTGCATTTCGCCGCCGACTTCGCCGGCTCGCTGGCGGTCCTCGTCGGCCTGATCCTCGTGCGGGCGGGCTACCAGAGCGCGGACGCGATCGCGGCGCTCGTGGTCGCCGCGCTGGTGGTCACCGCCGCCGTCTCGCTGATGCGCGAGAACGTCCAGGTGCTCATGGACCGGGCGCCGCTGGACGCCTCGGATGCCGCGCGCGCGGCGATCCTCCGCGCCGAGCCCCGCGCCGAGCTGCGCCGCCTGCGCGTCCGCGAGGCCGCCGGACGCAACTTCGTCGACGCGGTGCTCGCGGTCGCCCCGGACGCGGCCGTCCAGCAGGGCCACGCCGTCGCCGACAGCGTCGAGCGCGCGGTGCGCGCCGCGCTGCCGGGCAGCGACGTGACCGTGCACATCGAGCCCCGCACGAGCACCGACCTGCGCGAGCGCGCGACGGGCGCGGCGCTGACGGTCCGCCGCGTGCGCGAGGTTCACAACGTCCGCACCGTCGTGCTCGACGGGCGCATCGAGCTGAGCCTGCACGTCAAGCTGCCCGCGGAGGAGACGCTCGCCGAGGCCCATCGGATCTCCGACGAGGTCGAGCGCGCGATCCTCGCGGCGGCCCCCGAGATCGGCCGCGTGCACGTGCACCTCGAGCCGCTCGCCGGCGCGCTGACCGCGCGCTCGCCGACGCCCGGCGAGGACGACGAGCATCGCGACGCGATCGCCGCGATCGTTCGCGAGCTGAGCGGCAGCGAGCCGGTCGACCTGCACGTCCACCGCGAGCCGCGCGGCCTGGTCGCCTTCGTGACCGTGGCGCTGCCGGCCGGGCAGACGCTGGCCGAGGCGCACGAGACCGCGGGACGGATCGAGGCACGCGCGCGGGCGACGCATCCGGACATCGCCGAGGTCGTCGTGCACACCGAGCCGGGCGCCGCGGTGGTCAGGTCAGATTGATCCCGGCGGCGATCCCGACGGTGATCGAGAGCACGCCATAGCCCTGGTACCCGGCCAGGAACAGCATCACGGCTCCGACCAGGCAGATGCCGACGGTGACGAGCCATGCGATCCGGGTGAGCTGCACGGCGACATCGTCCCAGGCCGCGGCGACGCCGTCCCGCGGCGTCCGGAATGCCCGATGAACACGGGGGATCGGGAGCCGAGGACCGGTCCGGGACGGGCGTTGGCCGCCGCGCCGCGCCGCTCCCGGGCGTGATGCCGTCCGGTGGCCCATGAACACTCAGCGGCGCTCGTGCCCTGTGCGGTACGCGTCCCGGAACGGCGCTCCGGGGACGATTCTCGGGTCTGAACGTCCGAAAACGCTGATAGCGTCGAGTATTCCACGACCTCTAGAGGAGGAGCGCACCGTGACGAAGTCCGAGTTCGTCGACCACATCGCCGAGCGCGCAGATCTGTCGAAGAAGCAGGCTCAGGACGCGGTTGACGCGGTCCTGGACACGATCGAGGACGCGCTCAAGCGCGGCAGCGACGTGACCTTCTCCGGTTTCGGCAAGTTCCACGTGACCGCCCGTGGTGCTCGCCAGGGCGTGCACCCGCGCACCGGCGAGAAGATCCAGATCGCAGCCTCGAAGTCGCCGAAGTTCACGGCGGGCTCGAGCCTGAAGAAGGCAGTGAACACCTGATCGGCAGGTCATCGCCCGTCGAGCCGCCGGCCGGTCCGCGTTTCGCAGACCGGCTGGCGCGACTCGTCGCGGCGCGCGAGTCCCAGATCGTCCTGGGCCTCGACCCCGATCCGGCGCGGCTCTGGCCGGATGCGGTGGGCGCATCTGCCGACCGCGGGTCGCCGGCCGAAAGTGCGGCCTTCGCCGTGACGGCCCACTGCCGCGCGGTGATCGATGCCGCCGGCCCCGCCTGCGTGGCGGTCAAGCCGCAGCTGGCCTGCTTCGAGCGCCTCGGCGCCCCAGGCTGGGCGGCGCTCGCCGACACCGTCGCCCATGCGCACGCGGCCGGGCTGCTCGTGCTCGCCGACGGCAAGCGCGGCGACATCGACGTCAGCGCGGCCGCGTACGGCCAGGCGCTCGTCGGCTCGACGCCGACGCCCTTCGGCGAGGTCCGCGGCCTCGGCGCCGACGCCTTCACCGCGAATCCGTACATGGGCGTCGACACCCTGAGCGTCCTGACCGGCGCCGCGCGGGCGGCGGCAGCCGGCGTCTTCGTCCTGGTGCGCACCTCGAACCCGGGCGCAGCCGACGTCGAGGACCTCGCGCTGGAGGGCGGCGGGCGCCTGTGGGAGCGCGTCGCGGCGATCGTCGACGGGCTCGCCGGGGCCGACGACGGCCCGCTCAGCGACGTCGGCGCGGTGGTCGGGGCGACCGCGCCCGAGCACGTCGCACGGATGCGCGAGCTGATGCCGCGCTCGATCCTCCTGCTGCCGGGCATCGGCGCCCAGGGCGGCCGTGTCGAGGACGTCGCCCCGGCGTTCGCGCCCGGCCGCGCCGGCGGCCTCGTCAGCGCCTCGCGCTCGATCGTCTCCGCACACGAGGCGTCCGGCGCCGCGCCGGCCGACGGCGCCCGCGCCGAGGCCGAGCGCCTGCGCGCGGCGGCCTGGGCTCTGTAGTCGCCTCTCGCCGGCGTCGGTGGTCGGCCGGCGCGCGACATGGGTTGCGGGGGCGGCAGTTCGCCCGCCGGGCGACCCGCCGGAGCTCCCCCGCACCCACGCCTCACCGCACCGCGGGCCACGCGAGCGCCCGGCAAGGCCCGCCACGGGCCTTGCGGCACTCTCGGCCCAGGGCCGTATCCTGCGCGGACCGATGTCGCGCCGCCGTCCTTCCCGCTGGCTCGCCCCGCTGGCGATCCTCGTGATCGGCGGAGCGACGCTCAGCATCGTCAACTCCTCGGGCTCCGGTGCAGGCGGCGGCGCGACCACGACGACCGCCAAGCCCCGCTCGTCGTCATCGACGACGACGAAGCGCGTCACGCGCAAGGTCTACGTCGTGCGCACGGGGGACACGCTGTCGTCGATCTCGATCTCGACCGGCGTCCCCGTCAGCGGCCTGCAGCGGCTCAACCCCACCGTCGACGTCCAGGCGCTCCAGCCCGGCCAGCGCCTCAAGCTGCGCTCGTGACGGTGCGTCTCCTCGCGTTGGCCGTCGCCGCGCTCGCCGCGCTGGCGGCCGCGGCGCCTGCGCGCGCCGCCGCGCCCGTCGTCGCCGCATCGCTTCGCCCGCCGGCGCTGTCGGCGCCCGCGGCGATCCTCGTCGAGCCGGCGACCGGCGACGTCGTCTACGCGCGCCGCGCCGCCCAGCGGCGGCCGATCGCCTCGACGACGAAGCTCATGACGGCGCTGCTGCTGCTCGAGCACCGGCGCCTGACCGACCACGTCACGGCCGTGCCGTACTCCGGTGCGCCCGCCGAGTCGATCGCCGGGCTGCGGGGTGGCGAGCGGCTGAGCGTCGCGGACATGCTGCGCGCGCTGCTGCTCGCCAGCGCCAATGACGCGGCCGCGGCGATCGCCGTCAACGTGGGCGGCTCGGAGCGGCGCTTCGTGCGGATGATGAACGCGCGGGCGCGCAGCGCCGGGCTGCGCAACACCCACTACGCGAACCCGATCGGCCTCGACAGCGGGCAGAACTACTCCACGGCGACCGACCTCGTGAAGCTGGCCCTGCTGCTGCGGCGCAACGGGTTCGCCCGGCGCGTGATGGACCGCCCGAAGGCGGTGCTGCACAGCGGCGCCCACGTGCGCGTGCTCGAGAACCGCAACACCCTCGTCGCGCACGTGCCGTGGATGAACGGCGTCAAGACGGGCCACACGGCCGCCGCCGGCTACATCCTCGTCGGCTCGGCGAGCCGGGGCGGCATCCCGCTCGTCAGTGCCGTCCTGGGCACCCCGAGCGAGGGCGCGCGGAACGCCGACACGCTCGCCCTGATGCGCTACGGCTTCGCCCGCTACGCGCGCGCCACCCCGCTCGTCGCCGGCCGGACGGCGGCGACGCTGCCGGTCGACGGGCGCAGTGCCCGCGCGCGCATCGTCGCGCTGCACACGGTGCGTGTCGTGATCCGCCGCGGCGAGCGGCTGCGCACGCGGCTCACGGGCCTGCCGAGGCAGCTCACCGGCCCGCTGGCCGCCGGGACGCGCGTCGGCGTGGCCGACGTGATCCGCGGCGGCCGGGTGGTTGCGAGTACACCGCTCGTGACGGCGGCGGCGATCGCGCAGGCCTCCTTCTGGCAGCGCAACGCCTGGGCGGGCCCGACGCTGGGGCTGCTGGTGGTCTGCGGGATCGGCGCCGCGCTGGCAGCTACGCTTCGTGCCGGAAGATGGCGCCGCGCCGGTCGGCGCGGCCACAGGAGCAAGCCCGCGTGATCATCACCGTCACACTCAACGCGGCAATCGACAAGTCGCTGTCGGTGCCGAACTTCCGCCTCGGGCGGCGCCACCGGACGGTCGAGCAGCGCACGATGCCGGGCGGCAAGGGCGTCAACGTCGCGCGCACCCTGAAGACCCTCGGCCAGCCCGTGATCGCGACCGGGTTCGCGGGCGGGGCGACCGGCACGCGGATCGTCGAGCAGCTCACCGCCGAGTCGATCCTCAACGACTTCGTGCGGATCGGCGAGGAGTCCCGGACGAACACGTCCGTGCACGACCCCACGGCCGGGACGGAGACCGAGATCAACGAGCGCGGCCCGGAGGTCACTCCGCAGGAGGTCGAGCTCTTCCGTGACAAGCTCCTGTACCTCGCCCGCGGCGCCGACATCTGCGTCTTCGCCGGCTCGCTCCCGCGCGGCATCGCGCCGCAGATCTACGCCGAGCTCGTCGACGACCTGCGCAAGCTGCACGTCACGACCCTCGTCGACGCCGAAGGCGAGCCGATGCGGCTCGCCGTGCGCGCCGAACCCGACGTCGTCTCGCCGAACGTCGTCGAGGCCGAGGAGCTCGTCGGCCACGAGTTCCACGACGAGCAGGATCGCGTCGTCGCGGTCTCCGAGCTGCGCGAGCTCGGCGCGCGCGAGGCGATCATCACGCTGCCCGACGGCTGCGTTGCGACCGTCGACGTCGACGGGCACCCGGCGCTGCACCGGGTCTGGATCGCGCCGCGCGACGCGGTCGCCACGGTCGGCGCGGGCGACGCCTTCCTCGCCGGCTACGTCGCCGCGCGCTACTCGGGCTCGGCGCCCGCCGAGTGCCTGCGCTTCGGCGTCGCCTGCGGCGCGGAGTCGACGCAGCGCCTCGGCGCCGGGCTCGTCGATCGCGCCGGCGTCGAGCGCCTGCTCAGCGAGGTCGACGTCGAGCGCCTCGAGGCGCCGGCCGAGACCGTCTGAGACGCGGGCCGCCGGGCGCGGGTCCGTCGCCCGGCCGGTGGTATCGTCGTGGGGGTGGTCGTTGCCGCCGCCACACCTCGCAGCACCTGTCTCCGACCCCGTTCGCACGGGGTCGTCTCGTCCGCCTCGACGCCTAGGATCACCTGATGGAGATTGAGATCGGCCGCGGGAAGAAGGCCCGCCGCGCGTACGGATTCGACGACATCGCGATCGTGCCCTCACGGCGCACGAGGGACCCCGATGACGTCGACATCTCCTGGAAGCTCGGGCCGTACCGGTTCGAGCTGCCGCTGTTGGCCTCCGCGATGGACGGCGTCGTCTCGCCGCGCACCGCGATCGCGATCGGCCGCCTCGGCGGCCTCGCGGTCCTGAACCTCGAAGGCATCTTCAGCCGCTACGAGGACGCCGAGGAGATGCTCGAGCGGATCGCGACGCTGCCCAAGGACGTCGCCACCCGCGAGATGCAGACGATCTACCAGGAGCCGGTGAAGCCCGAGCTGATGAAGGCCCGGATCGAGGAGATCAAGGCCAGCGGCGTCGTCACCGCCGCCTCGCTCACGCCCCAGCGCGTCACCGAGCACATCGACCTCGTCCTCGACGCGGGCCTGGACATCCTCGTGATCCAGGGGACCGTCGTCTCCGCCGAGCACGTCTCCAAGACGAGCGAGCCGCTGAACCTCAAGGAGTTCATCGCCGCGCAGCCGATCCCGGTGGTCGTCGGCGGGTGTGCGAGCTACCACACCGGTCTGCACCTCATGCGCACCGGCGCCGCCGGCGTGCTCGTGGGCGTCGGCCCCGGCGCCGCGTGCACCACGCGCGGCGTTCTCGGCCTGGGCGTCCCGCAGGCGACGGCGATCGCCGACGTCGCGGGGGCGCGCTCGACCCACATGCTGGAGACCGGCGAGTACGTCCAGGTCATCGCCGACGGCGGGATGCGCACGGGCGGCGACGTCGCGAAGGCGATCGCCTGCGGCGCCGACGCCGTGATGATCGGCTCGCCGCTGGCGCGCGCCTACGAGGCACCCGGTCGCGGCTTCCACTGGGGCATGGCCACGTTCCACCCGACGCTCCCGCGTGGCGCGCGGGTGCAGACGACGCAGAACGGCTCGCTCGAGGAGATCCTCGTCGGGCCCGCACACGAGAATGACGGCACGTTCAACCTGATGGGCGCCCTGCGCACGTCGATGGCGACGTGCGGCTACCAGGACGTCGCGGAGTTCAACCGCGCGGAGCTCATGATCGCGCCGTCGCTGCAGACCGAGGGCAAGGCCCTGCAGACCTCGCAGGGCGTCGGCATGGGCAGCCGCGGCGCAGCCGCGTCGCGCTCCACACCGGGGAGCAACGGCGCGCCGGCGGACAAGTCCGGCGCACTGAGCACGACGCCGGCGTGACCGACCACCACCTGGTCACCGCCGACGTCGCGGCAACCGAGTTCGCCGACGAGGGCGCGCCGATCGACATCCCGCGCGCGGTCGACGAGGTCGTCGTCCTGGACTACGGCGGGCAGTACTCCCAGCTGATCGCGCGCCGCGTGCGCGAGTGCGGCGTCTTCTCCGAGCTGCTCCCGCACCACGTGGGGGCGGCGGAGGTCGCCAGGCGCAGGCCCAAGGGCCTGATCCTCTCCGGCGGTCCCGCCTCGGTCTACGCGGACGGTGCGCCGGCACTCGAGCGCGAGCTGCTGGACCTCGGGATCCCCGTGCTGGGCATCTGCTACGGCATGCAGCTCGTCGCGCGCGAGCTCGGTGGGCGCGTGGAAGGGGCCGAGGTCGGCGAGTACGGCCGTTCGGAGCTCACGATCCACGAGCCCGGGGCGCTCTTCGCGGGCCTCCCCGACCAGCAGCCGTGCTGGATGTCGCACCGCGACACCGTCTACGAGGCGCCGCCCGGGTTCACCGCGCTCGCCTCGTCGACGCAGTCGCCCGTCGCCGCGTTCGAATCGGTGGAACGCGGCGTGTTCGGCATCCAGTTCCACCCCGAGGTCGTCCACACGCCGTTCGGGCAGGACATCCTCACGCACTTCCTGCGCGACGTCTGCGGCTGCGACATGGCGTGGTCGCCCGCGTCGATCGTCGAGGAGCAGATCGCGAGCATCCGCGCCCAGGTCGGCGACGCGAAGGTCATCTGCGGCCTCTCCGGGGGCGTCGACTCCTCGGTCGCGGCGCTGCTCGTGCACCGCGCGATCGGCGACCAGCTCACCTGCGTCTTCGTCGACCACGGGATGATGCGCAAGAACGAGGGCGAGCAGGTCGTGGCCACGTTCCGCGACCACTTCAAGGTCCCGCTCGTCGCCGTCGACGCCGAGGCGCGGTTCCTCGACAGGCTCGCCGGCGTCAGCGACCCCGAGCGCAAGCGCAAGATCATCGGCGCCGAGTTCATCCGCGTCTTCGAGGAGGAGGCCGCCAAGCTCCAGGACGCGCGCTTCCTCGTCCAGGGCACGCTGTACTCCGACGTCATCGAGTCCGGTGGCGGCACGGGAGCCTCGACGATCAAGTCCCACCACAACGTCGGCGGCCTGCCGGACGACCTGCAGTTCGAGCTCGTCGAACCGCTGCGCTCCCTCTTCAAGGACGAGGTGCGCGCCGTCGGCGCCGAGCTCGGCCTGCCCGAGCGGCTCGTCTGGCGCCAGCCGTTCCCGGGCCCGGGCCTCGCGATCCGCATCGTCGGCGGCGAGGCCACCAAGGAGCGCCTGGACCTGCTGCGCGACGCTGACGCGGTCCTGCAGGACGAGATCCGGGGCGCCGGCCTCTACCGCGAGCTGTGGCAGTCCTTCTGCGTCCTGCCCGATGTGCGCACCGTCGGCGTGCAGGGCGATGAGCGCACGTACGGCTACGTCGTCGTGATCCGGGCGGTCACGTCCGACGATGCGATGACCGCGGACTGGGCGCGGTTGCCGTACGACCTGCTCGAGCAGATCGCCTCGCGCATGATCAACGAGCTGCGCGATGTGAATCGTGTGGTCCTGGACATCACGTCGAAGCCTCCCGGCACCATCGAGTGGGAGTAGTGCTCGCGGGTCTCGCGGCGCCTGAGGCCACCCGAATTGGCCCGCCCGCCCGCAGTGCATTCGCACAGCACCCGCTCCCGCGTGCGGACTCATGCATCCACGATCCCTCGCTCGGCGAAGCGGTGGACGCCTCGTTGGGTCGCCTGGTTCGGCCTGACCTTCTGCCGGCCTGACGTCCGCCGTTGCTTCTGGCGTGAACCATGTGTTGAGGCGTCGCTGCCGGTGGGGTGTGCCCGGGCGGCGGTTGGGGGCGTCCGTCGAACGGGAGGCGGCGGATCACGCCTCCGGCGCACCTGCACCGAAGGCGTGTCCGGCGACAGGACCCGTGAGGACAGGCGCCGGCGCCACCCCACGGACACCCCAACCGAGCACTCCCGCTACCATGTGCGCTCGCGTCGCGCCTCTCCCTGCGCGCGGTGCGCTCACTCACGCCATGAAGACGTACGTCGCAAACTCTGAAACCCGCGAGCGCAACTGGGTGCTCGTCGACGCGAACGGGCAGACGCTCGGCCGCCTCGCGACCCAGATCGCCGAGACCCTGCGCGGCAAGCGCAAGCCCGAGTACACCCCCCACGTGGACACCGGCGACTTCGTCGTGGTGATCAACGCGGAGAAGATCTCGGTCTCCGGCAACAAGCGCCAGGAGAAGCTCTACCGCCGCCATTCGGGCTACCCGGGCGGCCTCAAGGAGCGCACGCTCCAGGAGATGCTCGACCGCCGGCCCGAAGAGGTCATCCGGATCGCGGTCCGCGGCATGCTTCCCCGCAACCGCCTCGCGCGCAAGCAGATCACCAAGCTGAAGGTCTACGCCGGGCCCGACCACCCGCACGTGGCGCAGAAGCCGCAACCGATGGAGATCGCGTCCTGATGACCGACGAGCCGACCCCGACCGACGAGCAGCCGACCCCCGAGGAGCAGCCCGAGGCCGCCACCCAGGCGCCCGAGCCCGTCGCCTCCGAGGAGCCGACACCGGCCGAGGAGCCCGCTGCCGAGGAGGCTCCCGTCGCGGAGCCCGTCGCCGAGGCTCCCGCCGCGGAGCCCGTCGCCGAGGCCCCGGTCGCAGAGGAGCCCGCCGCCGAGGAGCCCGAGGTCGAGGAGACGCCCCGCGTCAAGCCCGCGATCCCGGGCGCCGACCTCGAGGTCGACATCGTCGTGGAGGGTGAGGACCCCCTTTCGCGCGGCGAGTACGACGAGGACGGCGAGCTCGTCACCGGCGAGGACGAGGACGAGGTCGAGGACCAGCCGATCGCCGCGGTCATCGAGCTCGCCGCCGACGCGCGCTACAGCGCGACCGGGAAGCGCAAGAGCGCCGTCGCCCGCGTCATCCTGAAGCCGGGCACGGGCCAGTACGTCATCAACGGCAAGCCGCTCGACGACTACTTCCCGCGCCCCGCGCTGCAGCGGATCATCCGCCAGCCGCTCGAGACGGTCGGGTACGAGGAGCGTATGGACGTCATCGCCCGCATGCATGGCGGCGGCGTCTCCGCACAGTCGGGCGCGCTGCGCCACGGCATCTCCAAGGCGCTGCTCGAGGCCGACCCGAACCTGCGCGGCGAGCTCAAGCGCCGCGGCTTCCTGACGCGCGACGCGCGCGCCAAGGAGCGCAAGAAGGCCGGGCTCAAGAAGGCCCGCAAGCGGCCGCAGTTCAGCAAGCGCTGACG
>DATCDC010000108.1:0-31150 GCA_036510915.1 Solirubrobacteraceae bacterium
CTAGAGGCTTGATGTGGGTTGTCCTGCGGGGCAGGAGCTGGGGTTGACATAAGGAAGAGGGCCTCCAGCCCGGCAACCTCGTGATTGGAGCACGAGATGTGCGCTTCGCTGGAGACCCTCGTTGTCGCAGCCTACGTGTTCGCGACGTCGCTTCGGATCCCTCGCCCGGGGCCAGCGGGCAAGACGACCGATCATGAATTGATCGCGCTGGCAGTCGCCCAAGCGATCACCGGTACAAACTCCGATCGTCAGTTCTTGGGGCAGATCGGCCGGTTGCTGCCGGGCTGGTTTCCCGACCTGCCCGACCAGCCGCAATACAACCGTCGTCTGCGCCGGCTGACCCCGCAGCTCACGCAGGTGCAGCTGATGATCAGCGAGCTGATCGCCCAGGACCCGATCCGCCTGGTCGATGGGACGCTGATCAGCTGCGCCAACTATCCCGGCTGCCAGCACCGCAGCGACTTCGCGGGCTACGCGAGCTTCGGCTACTGCCCGTCCAAGAGCCAATACGTGTGGGGGATGCGCCTGGTCGTGATCTGCGACATCGATGGCGTCCCGGTCGGCTATGACCTCGTCGGCCCCAAGACCGGTCAGGAACGCGAGAGCGCGCTGCACCTCGCCGGCGCGCACCCCGGCAGCGTCATGTTCGCCGACAAGGGACTGTGGGGCAAAGAACTCGACGCCTGCATGGACCTGATCGCCGTCAAGCTGATCACGCCTGAGCGCCACCAGCTCGGCAAGCGCCCACCAGCCGAGGTCGCCAAAGCACGCATCCGCCTGGTCATCGAGAGCCTGTTCAGCAACCTCAAAGGCCAGATGCGCCTCGAACAGCACCTCGCCAAAACGATCGCCGGACTCGTTCAACGCATCGCTCAGCGCCTGCTGGCACTCACCCTGGGCATGTTCCTCAACATGCTCATCGGCCGCCCACCCCGAGCCCTCGCCGACTACGACGGCCGATGAACCCACATCAAGCCTCTAGGCCCCGGGCTCCGGACGCTCGGCGCCCTGCTCCGCGCTGTCGCGCTCGTGCTCCGCGCGCGCCGCCCGCTCGTCCGCCAGGTCCAGCCGGCGCTGGGTCTCAGCGCGGCGCTGTGCGCTGCGCTTCTGCCGACCGCGCATCGAGGACGTGACCAGCAGCACCACGAGCACCACCGCGACGGCGACGACGATCACGACGACGCCCGTGCTCACCGCGAGCACGAACACCCCTGGCTGCGGCATGGGACTCCTTTCCTGTGGGTCGACGGGTCGAGACTACGGCAGCGCCGGTGGCCTCGCTCAACGCCCGTCCGACCAGGCGCCGGAGGCCGCGTGCAGGAACGCCAGATCCTCGTCGGTCAGCGTCCCGTGGGTCTCCGGCGACCCCACCTCCGCGACCGCCCCGCCGGCCGGCGGCCGGCTCCAGTACAGGCTCACGCCCAGCGCCGTTCCCGAGCACAGCACGCCGACCACGTTCGCCACGATCAGCGCAGGGTTCCCGAGGGCGAGGCCGTAGGCGAGCCAGGCCAGGCCGCCGCACCACAGCGTCGCCAGGAACGCGAGGCTGACGTCCTCCGCGCTGCGACGCCGGTGGGCGCGGACGGCCTGCAGCAGCGGGCTCGCGCCCATCAGCACGCCGAAGGCGCCGGCGACCACGGCGAGGACGGATTGCGCGCTCATGCCCGGGAGGGTAGGACCGGTCGTGGCCCCTTCGAGGAGCGTTCACCGAACGGCAACGCGACAATCCGCGACGGGGTGTCGATTGCACGGCCACCCGTTCGTCTCCTGAGCGACCATCCGACAAGGAGGAAGCGATGAGGTACCTGCTGCTGATCCACCAGGGCGACACCCCCCTTCCGGGAACCGACGCGTGGGAGCGCCTCTCCGACGCCGAGAGGGGCGCGGTCTACGCGGACTACAAGGCGCTCAACGAGACGCGCGGGGTCAGTCCCGGGATGCAGCTCCAGCCGCCCGAGACGGCGACCACCGTCCGCGTGCGGGACGGGCGCACCCTGACGACCGACGGCCCGTTCGCCGAGCTCAAGGAGGCCGTCGGCGGCTACCTGCTGTTCGAGGGCGACGACCTCGACGCCGCGATCGACGTGGCCGCACGGATCCCGGCCGCCCGCATGGGCGGCGCCATCGAGGTGCGTCCGATCGTCGAGTGGTAGCGAGCCTCGAAGAGACGTTTCGCGAGCGGTGGGGCTACGTCCTCGCCGCCCTGATCGGCTTCCTCGGCGACTTCGACCTCGCCGAGGAGGCCGCACAGGAGGCGTTCGCGATCGCCGCGGAGCGCTGGCCGCGCGACGGCGCGCCGGACAACCCCGGCGCATGGCTCGTCACGACGGCGCGCAACCGCGCCATCGACCGCATCCGCCGCGACCGCACGCTGGCCGCCAAGACGCGGCTGCTGGAGGTCCCCGACACGGTGGAGGACGAGGTGGACGCAACGACGACGTTCCCCGACGAGCGGCTCGAGCTGATCTTCACCTGCTGCCACCCGGCCCTGGCCACGGACGCGCAGGTCGCGCTCACGCTGCGCACGCTCGGCGGCCTGACGACGCCGGAGATCGCGCGCGCCTTCCTGGTCCCGGAGCCGACGATGGCCCAGCGCCTCGTGCGCGCCAAGCGCAAGATCATGGCGGCCGGCATCCCCTTCCGCGTCCCCTCGGCCCACCTGCTTCCCGATCGCCTCGCCGCGGTGCTCGCCGTCGTCTACCTGATCTTCAACGAGGGCTACGGCGGCCGCGGCGACCTGACGGGCGAGGCGCTCTCGCTCGGTCGCTCACTCGCCGAGCTGATGCCCGACGAGCCCGAGGTCCACGGCCTGCTGGCGCTCATGCTCCTGCACGACGCGCGCCGCGCCGCGCGCTTCGACGACGGCGACCTCGTGCTGCTGGCCGACCAGGATCGCACGCTGTGGGATGCGGACCAGATCACGCAGGGGCGCGCGGCGCTCGACCGCGCGCTCGCGCTGCGCGGGCGCGGCCCGTACGTGATTCAGGCTGCGATCGCGGCGCTGCATGCCGACGAACCGCGCGACTGGCCGCAGATCGCCGCGCTCTACGGCGAGCTCGCGCGGCTGACCGGCTCGCCGGTGGTCGAGCTCAGCCGGGCGGTCGCCGTCGCGGAGGCCGAGTCGCCGCAGGCCGGGCTGGCCATCGCCGACTGCCTGGAGCTCGAGGACTACCGCTATCTGCACGCGACGCGCGGCGAGCTGCTGCGCCGCCTCGGGCGCACCGACGAGGCGCGCGCGGCCTTCCGCCGCGCGCTCACCCTCGTCCACGACGATGCAGAGCGTCGCATGCTCGAGCAGCGGATCGCCGAGCTCGGCTAGTGCGGGACCGCCTCGATCCAGCGCATCTGGCTCGGCGTGGCGATGGTCCGGACGAGCATCAGGCCCGCGGCGGCGAGCAGGGCGTCCCACTCCGCCTGTGTGCGCTCGCGTCCGCCCAGGACGACGAGCATGTGCAGGTCGTACTGCTTGGCGAGGTCGCGCCCGTCACCGCTGCCGACGACGAACTCGAACAGCACCAGCCGCGCGTCGGCTCGCATGGCGGCGCGGCAGCGGCGCAGGATCTCCAGTGAGCGGTCGTCATCCCGGTCGTGCAGGATGCTCGCCAGCACGTACAGCTCGTGCTCCGCGGGCAGCGGCTCGAAGAAGCTGCCGGCCACGGCAGTGGCGCGCTCGGCGAGCCCCGCTCGGGCGAGCGCCTGCTCGGCCGCGGCGGCGACGTGCGGGAGGTCGAGCACGATGCCGCGCAGGCTCGGGCGCCGTGCGAGCACGCCCGAGAGCAGCTGCCCGGTGCCACCGCCGACGTCGACGACCGTTCCCGTGGCCGGCCAGTCGTACAGCGCCAGCGCCCCGTCGAGCAGCGT
Source organism: Solirubrobacteraceae bacterium (assembly GCA_036510915.1). Lineage (GTDB taxonomy): Bacteria > Actinomycetota > Thermoleophilia > Solirubrobacterales > Solirubrobacteraceae > F1-60-MAGs163. The sequence goes on from DATCDC010000108.1 coordinate 3,862, forward strand.
CGAGGTGCGGCGGCGCATGTCGTCGTTGAACGCCGAGGCCGCGGCCGGATGCGCGGCCAGCCAGCCGAACATGTCCTGCCCGTAGTGCTGCTCGAACGCCGGCTCGCCCGTGCGCAGCGTGTGGCGCGCCTCCGCCCATGCGTGGAAGTACCAGGGCGGGAAGTTCAGCAGCCCCGCGAGGTTGCCCGGCTCGTCGGCGAGCAGGAGCCGGCCGACACGGCCGAGACGGAAGCGGTCGCCGCCGCAGCCCTCGAAGACTCCGCGGCCGGCGAGCAGGCGCACCATGCGCCCGAGCGTCTCCGCGTGCAGCCCCAGGTCCGCGGCGACGTCGGCGACCGAGCGCTCGTCGCGGCCGAGCGCCTCGATCACCCCGGCGTCGGCGCAAAGCCGGAGCGTCAGCGGCGTCCAGTAGTCGAGGGCGTCGATGACCTCGTCGCGAAGGTCGGCCACGCTCACAGGTCCAGTTCGTAGACGTACATGACCGGCCCGTCAGGACCGCCCTCGCGGTTGATGAAGCCCATGCTCTCGTAGAGCGCCATCGCTGCGACGTCGTCCTGCGAGGTGCCCAGCTCGATGCGGTCCGCGCCGACCGCACGGGCGTGCGCGAGCGTCGCCTCCAGCAGCGCGCGGCCGAGCCCGCCGCCGCGCAGCGGCGGGCGCACGTAGAACTCCGCCAGGTAGCACTCGAGCCGCGGCGTCCAGAGATTCGGTCGCAGCCGCAGGACGGCGAGCCCGTCCGGTCCCGCGCCGCCGACAAGGACGACGGTGTCCCCGGCTGCGATCAGCACCTCCAGCCGAGCGGCGATCTCGGTGGGGGCGGGCGTGAGGTCGTCGAACTCGGCGTTGAAGTCGTGCAGCAGCCGGGCGGCCGCCGGCAGGTCGGCCGTCTCGGCGCTGCGGACATGCCACTGCGGGCGTCCTCGCACGCCGTGATCCTCGCACGCGCCGCCTACGGCGCCTCGCACGCGGGCGCCGGCGGCGACTCGAGCATGAAGAGCTCGATCTCGAGGTCGGGCCCGACGTGCTGGTTGGAGATGAACGCCAGCACGCCGCGGCCGCTGAGACGCTCCACGGCTTCGATGAACCGATGCTGCATCGCGGTCTGGAACGCGCTGCGGGTCTCCTGGACCGTCGTCGTGCGCTGCAGCTCGATCATCGTCTTCTCGACGTCCGTGTAGACGCCTCCGAGGACACAGGCGAGCAGGTCGTCGCCGAGCATGACCGACTTCGCGGTGACCGGGATGCGGTGGTGGTAGCGCTGGTGCAGGCCGACCATTGCGTCGGTCACCGCCGCGAGCAGCGGCGCGCCGGTGAGCGGCTTGGAGGGGGACGTCATGAGATCCTGCTCTCTCGTCCTCCGGCTATGGCTCGCGCGCGAGGCGAAGGGCGGGAACCCGGCGCACGATCTCACCGTTCACGGTACCGCTGTTCGTGGTCTACCATCAGCAGCGATTCCTCCGACAAGCGGCGACCACGTGAGCCCTGAAGCAGGCACGACGACTGGACCAACGGCGCACGGCGACGTCCTGACGGCGATCTCCGACGGCATGGTCGCGCTGCTGAAGGAGTTCTACGGCCGCGGCCCGACGCGGGTGAAGTCCTACTACGCCGACGATCTGGTCGTGTGCCTGCTGCGCGGCGGCTTCTCCCGCGTCGAGCAGACGCTGTTCGAGGGCGGGCGGGGCGCCTCGGTGATCCAGCAGCGCATGGACTTCCAGGATCTGATGCGGGGGCGCTTCGAGGACGTGATCAGCCGCGCGACCGGCCGTCGCGTGATCGGGTTCATGAGCGGCAACCAGCAGGACCCGGACATGATGTGCGAGGTCTTCATCCTCGCGCCGACCGACTTCGTGGACGATCACGAGATCGTCCCGGCTTGACCTGCACGCTACGCTTCGCGCCGGAGGGCATCCATCGTGGGGTTCGGTCCGAGCGGCCGAGCAGCACGACCTGACTTCCGCGGTCTCATCAACCACGGAGGTCCCAGATGCCCGAGATGACGTTCGCCGGATCGACGTGACGCAGCGCGAGGGGAGCTGCCGACTGCTCGCCGGTCCCCTCGCGGTGTGTCACGAGTCTGGCCGCCCCGTCGGCCACATCCCCCCGATGTCCGACACAGGCCAGCCTGCTGCATGACCGCTCAGGACGGCCGGCCCAACCTCCTTGGGCCGGCCGTCCGTCGTTCGTTGCACCAGCATCGGCCCGTCCGCGACGTGCGCGTCAATCCTTCGGCGTGACCGTGCGGCGATCGCCGCCTACCTGGGCAAGTCGAGCACGTTCGAGCGGGCGATCACCGAGTTCGCTGCGGCCTACGCCGATCAGAACGAGCGCGACTACGCCGCGTTCCGCGCGGCGATCGCCTCCGGCCGGCTGCAGGCGGCGACCGGGCTCTAGACGATTGAGACGGTCCGTGGTCCAGCCGTCGATTCCTGTGAACCGGCCTGCGGGCGGGTCAGGCGCCCCGGCCGCCCAGGACCGTCGCTGCGCGCTCGAGCGCGGCGTCGATGCCCTGCGCGTCGATCTCCATCGACGTGACGAAGCGGACGATCCGGTGGTCAAGGGCGTCGGCCAGCACCCCTGCCCCGGCGAGGTCGCTCGTGATCGCAAGCGCCGAGTCCGCCGCACCGGTCACCCCGGCGCAGACGATGTTCGTCTCCACGCGGCCCGGATCGACGCTCAGCCGCCCGCCGATCTGCGCCAGCCCGCGCGCCAGCCGGCTCGCGTTGGCGTGATCGTCGGCCAGGCGCGCGACATGGTGCTCCAGGACGTGGAGGCCGGCCGCCGCGAGCACCCCGGCCTGGCGCATCCCGCCACCCAGCAGCTTGCGGACCCGCCGGGCGCCCGTCATCAGGCCCGCCGGGCCGGCGAGCATCGAGCCGACCGGCGCGCCGAGGCCCTTCGAGAGGCAGAACTGGACCGTGTCGACGTGCTCGGCGATCGCCGCGACGGGCACGTCGAGCGCGACGGCGGCGTTGAAGAGGCGCGCGCCGTCCATGTGCAGCGGCAGGTCGTGCGCGCGCCCCCACTGCGCGAGCGCGGCGAGGTCGGCGAGCGGCCAGACGCGGCCGCCGCTGTACATGTGGCTGTTCTCGACGCAGATGAGCCGCGGGCGCGAGAGGTGCACGTCGTCGGGGTCCTGCGGCAGGGCGAGCGCGATCGTCGCGGGCGCGATCCGCCCGTCCGCGCCGGGCAGACGGTGTGCGTCGATGCCCCAGAGGGCGGCCGGCCCGCCGCCCTCGTGCTCGACGATGTGCGCGTGCTCGTGGACGAACACGCGGTCGCCCTGGCCGGCGTGCAGCCGCAGCGCGATCGCGTTCCCCATCGTCCCCGAGGGAACCAGCAGGGCGGCGTCCTTGCCCGTCAGCGCCGCGACGTGCTCCTCGAGCGCCGTGACCGTCGGGTCCTCGCCCCAGACGTCGTCGCCGACGGTCGCCTGCGCCATCGCCGCGCGCACCTGCGCAGTCGGGCGCGTGAACGTGTCCGAGCGCAGCTCGAAGGCCATCAGGCCCCGTCCCGGACCGCCGTGGCCGGCGCCGACGGCTCGCCGTCCGCGCCGAGCGGCCGCCAGCAGGCGGCGAGGTGGGACTTCCCGCCCGAGCGATCGAGCCCGGGGCGCTGCTCCCTGCACTGCGCGAGGGCGATCGGGCAGCGCGGGTGGAACGCGCAGCCGCCGGGCGCGGCCGACGCGGGCGGCACGTCGCCGGCCAGGACCTCCGCGTCGGTCAGGTGCCGGGTCGGGTCCGGCACGGGGACGGCCGCCAGCAGCGCCGCGGTGTAGGGGTGCGTCGGGCGGGCGAACAGCTCGTCGGTCGGCGCGAGCTCGATGATGCGCCCGAGGTACATCACCGCGACCTGCTGGGAGATGTGGCGCACGACGCCGAGATCGTGGGCGATGAAGACGAGCGTGAGATCCAGCTCGTCGCGCAGCGCCACGAGCAGGTTGAGGATCTGTGCCTGGATCGAGACGTCGAGCGCGGAGACCGGCTCGTCGCAGATGACCAGGCGCGGCCTGGTGATCAGCGCGCGCGCGATGCCGATCCGCTGGCGCTGCCCGCCGGAGAACTCGTGCGGGTAGCGCGTTGCATGGCGGGGCTCCAGGCCGACGAGCTCGAGCATCTCGTCGATGCGGCGGCGGCGCTCCGCGCCCCGCGCGAGGTGGTGGATGTCCAGCGGGGCGCCGACGATGTCGGCCACCCGCCGCCGCGGGTTCAGGGAGGCGAACGGATCCTGGAAGACCATCGTGAGGTCGCGCCGCGCCTGGCGTCCCGCGCCGCCGCGCCGGCCGTCGCCCGCGACGTCGACGCCGTCGAAGCGCACGGCGCCGCTGGTCGGCCGGTGCAGGCCCACGATGCAGCGCGCGAGCGTCGACTTCCCGCAGCCCGACTCGCCGACGATGCCGAGCGTCTCGCCGGGCGCGACCTCGAGCGTCACGTCGTCGACCGCCTTCAGCGTGCGCCTGCCGCCCCGCAGCGGGAACTCCTTCCCCACGCCGTCGAGCTCAAGCAGCGCCACGTTGCAGCTCCTCGCGCAGGCCGTCGCGGGTGACCGGGTCGAGCCAGCAGGCGTCGCGGTGGCCGGCGGCCCCGCCGCGCAGCTCCAGCTCCGGGCGCGCCGCGCACGCGTCGATCGCCGAGCGGCAGCGGGCGCGGAAGGCGCAGCCCTCGTCGACGAGCGTCATCGCGGGCGGCTGGCCGGGGATCGCCTCGAGCAGCGTCGTGCGCGGGCGGTCGGTGCGCGGCATCGAGCCGAGCAGCCCGATCGTGTACGGGTGCTGCGGCGCGGCGAACACGTCGGCGGTCGGGCCCTCCTCGACCCAGCGCCCGGCATACATGACCGCGACGCGGTCGGCCACCTCGGCGACCACCCCGAGGTCGTGGGTGATCAGGACGACCGCGGTCTGGAGCTCCGCCCGCATGCGCCGGATCAGCCGCAGGATCTGCGCCTGGATCGTCACGTCGAGCGCCGTCGTCGGCTCGTCGGCGATCAGGACGGCCGGGCGGCACGCCAGCGCCATCGCGATCATCACGCGCTGGCGCATGCCGCCGGAGAACTCGTGCGGGTAGTCGTCGACGCGGCGCTCGGGCTCGGGGATGCCGACGTCGCCGAGCAGGGCGATGGCGCGATCGCGCGCCTCGCGCCTGGAGAGCGGCTCGTGCGCGCGCAGCACCTCGGCGATCAGCCCGCCGACGCGGTGCACCGGCGTCAGGGACGTCATCGGGTCCTGGAAGATCATCGCGATCTGGGCGCCGCGCACCCGCCGCAGGGCGCTCTCGTCGAGCTGCATGAGGTCGCTGCCGCGGAACGTCACCCTGCCCTGCAGCGAGGCGTTGCGCGAGCGGTTGAGGCCGATCAGGGCCATCGCGGCGGCCGACTTGCCGCTCCCGGACTCGCCGACGATCCCAAGGATCTCGCCCGGCGCCAGGTCGAAGTCGACGCCGCGCACCGCCTGCACCAGGCCCGACTCGGTGCGGAAGGAGACGCGCAGGTCGCGCACGCTGAGGGCCGCGTCAGTCAACGCGGATCCTGGGGTCGAGCAGCATGTAGGCCACGTCGGCCAGGGCGTTGACGATCACGATCAGGAACCCGCCGTAGAGCGTCAGCGCCATCAGTGGCGGGAGGTCCAGGTGGGAGACCGACTGCTGGGCGTAGGCGCCGACGCCGTTGATGCCGAAGACCGGCTCGACGAGGATCACGGTGCCGGCGATGGCCGCGCCGAGGTCCAGCGCGAACAGCGACAGGAGCGGGAGCAGCGACGTGCGCAGCGTGTGGTGCCAGAGCACGCGCCGGCTCGAGAGCCCCATCGCGTTCGCGGTGCGCACGTAGTCGGCGGACTCCGTGGCGATCAGCGAGCTGCGCACGATGCGCGAGTAGAAGCCGATCGACACGACCGACAGGCAGATCCACGGCAGGAACAGGTGCTTGGCCCAGCCGACCGGGTCGTTCAGGCCGACGTAGCCGCCGCTGGGGATCCAGGAGAACAGCGGGAACGAGTGCCACTTGTAGGTCAACAGGTAGAGCAGCACCGCGCCGAGCCAGAAGATCGGGGTCGAGATGCCGGCCATCGCGACGACGGTCAGCCCGCTGTCCTGCCAGCGCCCGCGGCGCAGCCCCGACAGCACGCCGAAGAGGACGCCGAAGAAGAGCCAGATCACCGCGGAGCCGAGCGCGAGCGACAGCGTCTTGGGGATCCCGCGCGCGATCGTCGGCAGGACCTGCGTCTGGTCCTGATAGGAGATCAGGTCGTGCTGGATGAACAGCCGGTTCATCATGTCCGCGTACTGCGTCCAGAGCGGCTGGTCGAAGCCCCAGTCCTTGCGGATCTGCGCGATGTTCTCCGGCGTCGGATGCCGGCCCGCCAGCCGCAGCGCCGGGTCGCCGCCCGGGATCACGTTGAAGATCACGAACACGAGGACCGAGATCGCGAACAGCACCGCGATCAGCCCGCCGAGCCGCCGCAGCCACCAGCGCCAGGTCACTTGCCCAGCCCCCGGATCTCGGCGTACGGGTCGAGCGCGTCGCGCAGCCCGTCCCCGAAGACGTTGAGCGCGATCGCGGTCAGCATGATCGCGATCCCGGGCGCGATCGTCTGCCAGGGGGCGGTGACGATCGTCGTGTAGCCCTGCTGGATGATGTTGCCCCAGGAGGGCGTGAGCACCGGCACGCCGACGCCGAGGAACGAGAGCGCCGCCTCGACGAGGATGTTGTTGGCGACGATCAGCGTGAAGAGGACGAGGGTGGTCGCTACGACGTTCGGCAGGATCTCGCGGCTCATGATCCGGATCGAGCCGGCGCCGTGCGCCGCCGCCGCCTCGACGAACTCGCGGTCGCGCAGCGCGAGCACCTCCGCGCGGATCGGGCGCGCGATGTAGGGCACGAAGACGACGGCGATCACCGCGATCGGGATCAGCAGCGACGTCGAGCTGATGTGGACGGGCCCGAGGTCCAGCCCTCCGACGACGAGCGTGGCGGACAGCGCGACGGCCAGCAGGTACACGGGGAACGACCAGATCAGGTCGAGCGTGCGCGAGATCCACGCGTCGGTGCGCCCGCCGAAGTAGCCGCTCGGGAGCGCCAGGAGCAGGGCCAGCAGCGTGCACAGCAGCGCGGAGGCGATCCCGACGATCAGCGACGTGCGCCCGCCGTAGAGGATCCGGACCATCAGGTCGCGGCCGTTCGCGTCCGCGCCGAGCAGGTACTCGCCGCGCAGCCCGGGGCCGATCGGCGTCCCGTCGTCGCGCACGACCGGCACGCGCCGCGACCCCTCGTGGATCGTGCCCTGCAGGTTCTGGGCGTCCGGCCCGCGATGGGCGACCGCGTGCGCCCAGAGCGTGGCGCCGGGGAAGCACGCGAGCACGATGAACACGAACAGCAGGCCCGAGATCATCGCCGGGCGATTGCGCCGCAGGCGACGGATCGTCAGGCGCGCGTTGCCCGCACCGGACTGGATGCCGTCGGCGGCGAACGCCTCGCCGAACTGCTCAGGTGCCTGGACCGCCACCGCGCGCCCTCATCGCTTGAGCCACATCTGCGGGAACATCTCGTAGTACGTCCCGTTGAAGACGACGCCCTGGAGCTTCGGCGAGACGTACTTGGGCAGGTTGCGGTTCATGAACGGGATCCAGGGTGCCTGATCCTTCATCATCGTGGCGTCGATGGCCGCCCACTGGGCGTCGCGCGCCGGGCCGAGCGGCATCTTGCGCGCGGCGTCCATCCTGGCGTTCAGCGCCGCGACGTCGATGTTCGAGTGGACCTGGTTGCCGACGTTCGCGATGCGCGAGCCGTTGAGCTGCACGTCGACGAAGTCCTGCCCCTCGGGGTAGTCCTGGTCGAACTGCACGAACGGGATCTGCGGGTCGCCCTTCTGGGTCGAGATCGTGTCCCAGTAGACCGACTCGTCGAGGCTCTTCACGGTCGCCTTGTAGCCCAGCTGGTTCAGCACGCCGGCGAGGTACTGCGCGGCCTTGGGGACGGGGTCGGTGTTGTGGCTCCAGACCGCGACGCTCTGCCCCTGGGTGCCCGACGCGTTGACGAGCGCCCGGGCCTTGGCCATGTCGTGCGGGTAGAAGGTGTGCCTGCGGTAGGCGGCCCCGAGCGTCGGCGGCACGATGTTCTCGGTCGGCGTGCCCTGCCCGCCGAAGAGCTTCACGAGCGCGCCGCGGTCGACCGCGTAGTTCAGCGCCTGGCGCACCTTCACGTTGTTCAGCGGGGGCTTGCGCGTGTTGAGCGCGAAGTACGTGATGTTGTTGCGCGCGAACGTGTGCACCTGCTTGGGGTGGCGCGCCCTGATCTCCGCGAGGCGGTCGCTCGCGATCGGCCCGAAGTACCAGTCGAGCGTCCCGTTCGAGGTCTCGTTGACCGCCTGCTCGGGGTTCACGCCGATGCGGATCACGATCTTGTCGAGATGGCCGTCCGGGCGCTCGGCGGTCCACTGCCTGAAGTTCGGGTTGCGCGCGAGCGTGATGTGGTCCTTGGGCACGTACTCGGTCACCATGTACGGCCCGGTCGCGCTGCGCCAGCGTGCCGAGGTCGAGATGTCCCGGTCCGGGGTGCCCTTGGGCACGGCGTCGCCGAACGGCGTGGCGATGTAGTCGAGGAACGTCCCGTCGCGCTCGGTCAGGTGGAAGGTGATCGTGCGCCGGTGGTCGTCGGCGACGATTCCGGAGATCCCGCCCTTGCGGGTCTTCGCGTAGGCGTCGGCGCCGACGATGCCGCTGAAGAAGCCGACGCCGCCCGAGTCCACGCGGTAGAGCCGCTCGATCGCGAACTTCACGTCCGACGGGAGCACCTCGCGGTTGGCCGGCGGCGCGAACTTCACGCCCCTGCGCATCGTGAACGTGTACGTCTTCCCGTCCGCGGAGACCTTCGGCATCGCGGTCGCGAGGTCGGGGACGATCGCGGCGCCGGCGGCGCCCGAGGCGCGCTTGAAGGCCAGCAGCCCGTCACCGGTCGATTCGAGGATCTCCCAGCCCTCGGTCGCGTAGGACAGGCCGCTGTCGAGGTGATCGGGGTTGTCGGAGATCGCCGCGCGAAGCGTCCCGCCCGGCACCGCGGTGCCGGCCGCGGGGGTGCCGCCGGCCCCGCCCGCCGTCGCGCCGGTCGAGCTGCCGGAGGATCCGCCGCAGCCCGCCAGCACCAGCGCGGTGAGCGCCGCGCAGGCCGTCGCCCAGCCGGCGCTGCGCATCAGCGGACGCCTCCGGCCGGGCCGACGCGGCCCTCGGCGATCGCCTGGCCGACCAGCGGCATCACCTCGGCGGCGACCTCGAGCGTGTGTTCGACGTCGGCGTCGCTGTGCGCGGCGGACATGAGGAACAGGCCCTCCTGGGGAGGCTGGATGATGATCAGGCGCTCGAGCATCGCGGCCTGGAACGTCGGGAACGGGCTCGCAGCGACGAGCTGCTGGGCCGAGCGGTAGTCCGTCGGCGGCTCGGCGGACCCCATCCACGGCTGGAACAGCGAGCCGACGCCGGTCCAGCAGGCGGGGATCCCGGCGTCCGAGGCGATCCCGACGAGCCCCTGCGCGAGCCGCTCACCGCGGCCCAGCAGGTCGTCGTAGAACCCGGGGCGCCCCATGACCTCGAGCGCGGCGATCACCGCCGCGCACACCAGCGGGCTGGAGTTGTAGGTCCCGCCGTGCTGGACGCGGCCCTGCGCCACGAACTCCATGATCTCGCGCCGCCCGCCGACCGCCGCGACGGGGAACCCGCAGCCGAGCGCCTTCGCGAGCACGGTGAGGTCGGGCGTGATCCCCAACAGCCCCTGGGCCCCGGCCGGGCCGACGCGCAGGCCGGTGAGGACCTCGTCGAAGATCAGCAGGGCGCCCGCGTCGCGGGTGACCTCGCGCACGTGCTCCAGGTAGCCGGCGGCTGGCGGGAGCCCGCCGCTGTTGCCCATGATCGGCTCCATGATCACGGCGGCGATCCGGTCGCCCTCGTCGGCGAACAGCCGGTCGACCGCGGCCGGGTCGTTCCACTGGATGACGCGCAGCGACCCGCCGAGCTCCGCCGGGATCCCCGTCGAGGCCGGCAGGACGGCGGGGCGCTCGGCGGGGCCCGCGTCGGCCAGCGCCGGGTGCGCGGACCAGTGGATGTTGTCCGCCCAGCCGTGGTAGTGGCCCTCGAAGCGCACGATCAGGTCGCGGCCGGTGAACGCCCGCGCGAAGCGCAGCGCGTAGGAGACACACTCGGTGCCCGAGTTTCCGAAGCGCAGCAGCTCCATCGAGGGGATGCGCGCGCTGACCGCGGCGGCGGCGGTCTCCTCGAGGTCGTGGGCGAGGGCGAACAGCGAGCCGCGCTCGTTGATGACCCCGGTGACGGCCTCGATGACCTCCGGCGGACGGTGGCCCAGCAGCAGCGGGCCGAGCCCCATGGCGTAGTCCAGGTACTCGTTGCCGTCGACGTCGACGAGGTGCGAGCCGCGGGCGTGATCGACGAAGATCGGCTGCGGACGCCAGCCCGAGTTCGGCGATCGCGTGCCCGAGCCCACCCCCCCGGCGAGATGCCGTTGTGCGCGCTCGAACAGCTGCGCTGAGCGGGTGGTGCGCCGTTCCGAACCGATGCCGGTCATGCCTGAACCTCCTCGGACAGTGGTGAATCGTCGAGCCCCACGCGCGTGCACGCGTCGGCGCCCGCCTGCGCGCCGCGCAGCAGCGCCGCGGGGAGCTCCTCGTCGTCGAGCAGCCCGGCGATGAACCCGGCGATGAACGCGTCGCCGGCGCCGAGCGTGTCGACGACGTCCACGGGAACCGCCGCCTGGTGCCAGGACCGCGTGCCGCAGTGCGCGACGCTCCCGCGCGCGCCGAGCGTGACGACGCCGATCACCGCCCCGCGCGCCACGGCGTCGGCGGCGAGCGCGGCGGCGGCATCGAGGTCGCCGGAGGGCAGCGAGAAGAAGGCGACGCCCAGGCGCGAGCAGAGCGGGTCGGGCGCGCTGCCGGCGGCATGCTCGCCGAAGTCGGCTGACAGTCGCGCGCCCCGCGCGGCCAGCGCGCCGGCCCAGTCGGCGGCGTCGGGCTGGCGCGCGAGGTGCACCCAGCGCGCGGCGGCGGCGGTCCGCGCGGTGTGCTCGTCGATGCGGTACTCGGCGGCCACCCCGTAGTCCTCCTCCACGAAGCGGCGCTCGCCCGTGCGGTCGTGCTCGACCACCGTGACGCCCGTGGGCCCGGGCTCGACGACGACGCCGTCGGTGTCGACGCCCCGCGAGCGCGCGGTCTCGAGGATCAGGCGCCCGCGCTCGTCGTCCCCGACCGCGCCGAAGTAGGCGGCGCCGTACCCGGCGCGCGCCAGCTCGAAGGCGACGTTGAGCGCGTTTCCGCCGGCACGCTCGGACGCGAACGCGCCGACGTACACGTCGACGCAGTTGTCGCCGATGCAGGCGACGTCGGCGTGGCCTACGGCCAACGGGCACCGCCGCGCGAGAGGACGTTCCGGCCCATGAACACGCGGTCGTCGAGGTCGAGGATCCCGCGCAGCAGCGCCGAGTGCACGACGAACCACTGCAGCGGGACCTTGAGCACGAACGGCGTCAGCAGCGGATGCAGGCCCGGGTGGTCGGCGCCGTCGTAGACGATCACCTGCGCGCCGTTGGCGACGGCGGTGTCGAGCGACCGCTGGGTCATGTCGCGCGATTCGTCGGTGCCCAGCAGGAACACCATGTTCGGGCGCTGGCGCTCGAGCATCTCCGCGGGGCCGTGGCGGAACTCCGCGCTCTCGACCACCGAGCCGTGCGTGCGGATGTTCTCCATGAACACGGTGAGCGCGAACTTGTAGGCCAGGCCGTAGAGCGGCCCGGCCCCGACGCAGTAGAGCTCCTGCGCGGGAAGGAACCGGCGCGCCAGGTCCAGGCTCGTCGCGCGCGAGGTCTCGTAGGCCGCGGCGATGATGTCGGGGAGCGCGTCGAACGCGGCCAGCACCTCGGCGGCCTGCGGATCGCCCTCCAGGCGCCCCCACTCGAGCGCGAAGAGGGAGACGACGGCCATCGGCAGCGCATACAGCGCACTCGACTCGTAGGCGATCGCGGTGTCCGCCTCGGTGGCGATCGTCGAGTCCGCGCGGTTGGCGACGCCGACGGTCCAGGCGCCCGCGGCCTTGGCGTGGCGCAGCGCCGCGACGGTGTCCTCGGTCTCACCGGAGTAGGACGCGGCGAACACCATCGCCTCGGGCCCCAGGCGCCTGGGGTTGCGCCAGATCAGTTCGTAGGAGAGGGCGGCGTCGGTCGTCAGCGTCGTGAAGCGATCGGCGAGGTACTTGCCCGAGTACATCGCCGACCACGATCCGCCGCTGCCGGTGAAGAACACGCTCGTGATGCCGCGCTCGCGCGCCTCGGCCGCGAGCGCCAGCGCGGCGGGGCGGTGGTCCTCGAGGAACCGGCGCAGGTCGGCGGCCAGCCGCGGGGAGGTGAACAGCTCGGACCGCGTGGCCTGCTCCACCAGCGCATCGAGATCGGTCATGGGGCTCCTGTGTCGGGCGAGGGGTATGAGAGCGCTCTCACCGATGGACTGTGAGAACGCTATCAGAGGGTCCCGCGGGTCGTTAGGATGCGCGCAGATGACGGTGACGATCCGCGATGTCGCGCAGGCGGCGAAGGTCTCGCAGGCGACCGCCGCCCGGGCGCTGGGCGACTACGGGTACGTCAGCGCCGCCTCGCGCCGGCGCGTGACGGCGGTCGCGGAGCGGCTCGGCTACGTCCCGAACTCGGTGGCACGCGCGCTCGCATCGGGCGTCACCGCGACGATCGGCCTGGTCGTCAGCGACATCGAGAACCCCTTCTTCGCCGCCGCCGCGCGGGGGCTGTCCGACGTCGTCGAGGAGGCCGGGCACACCGTGCTGCTCGCGAGCTCCGACGAGGATCTCGGCCGCGAGCGCGACGCCGTCGAGGCGCTGCGCGTGCGCCGGGTCGACGGCCTCGTCGTGGTGCCCAGCAGCGCGACGCCCGTCCCCCACCTGCGCGCCGCCGCCCAGGCCGGGCCGCTCGTCCTGCTCGACCGCGCCGTCCGCGGGCTCGGCGTCGACGCGGTCACGGTGGACAACGTCGCCGGCGCGCGCGCCGCGACCGAGCACCTGCTCGGACACGGCTACCGCACGATCGGGCTCGTCTCCGACGGGCCCGAGATCTCCTCGTCGGCCGAGCGCATCCGCGGCTACCGCGACGCCCTGACGGCCGCGGGCGTCACCCCCGACGAGCGGCTCGTCTCGATCGGCGGCCCGACCCGCGACGACGGCTACGGGGCGGCGCTCGCGCTCCTGCGCCGCGGCGACCCGCCGCGCGCGCTGTTCACCGCGAACAACTTCATGACGCTCGGGGCGATGCGCGCGCTGCGCGATCTGGGGCTGCACCTGCCCGGCGACGTCGCGCTCGTCGGCTTCGACGACCTCGAGTGGACGACGCTCGTCGATCCGCCGGTGAGCGTCGTGGCACAGCCGGCGACCGAGCTCGGCCGCGAGGCGGGCCGCCGGATCCTGCTGCGGATGGCCGGCGAGGGCGGGCGCCCGCGCCGCGTGCGCCTGCCCACCGGCCTCATCGTGCGCCGCTCGTGCGGCTGTGACCTGGACGACCCCGACGGACCCGAGCCGGCGCGCGCGCGGCGCTCGGGCGCTTGACTACGCGACCGCACCACCCAACCAGGAGCCCACCGTGACCAGCAGACGCCGCATCGCCCTCGCGCCCATCCTGGCGCTCACGCTCACCGCCGCGCTCGCGCTCGCCGGCTGCGGCGGGTCATCGAGCTCGAGCTCGACCTCCGGCGCCGGGACGCCGGCGGCCGGCACCGCGAAGGGCGGCACGCTGCGCGCGGGGATCGTCGACAACCCCGATCACCTGGATCCGGCGCTGGGCTACACGAACGAGAGCTGGGAGATCATCGAGGCCACGAACAACGGGCTGCTGACCTTCAAGAAGGCCGCCGGGGCGCAGGGCAACGCGATCGTCCCGGACATCGCCGCGGCGATGCCGAAGATCTCGAGCGACGGGCGGACGTACACCTTCAAGCTGCGCGACGGCGTCATGTTCGGCGCGCCGGTCAACCGCGCCGTGCGGCCGTCGGACTTCAAGGCCTCGATCGAGCGGCTCTTCCGCGTGGACTCCGGCGGCGTCGGCTTCTACACCGGCATCCAGGGCGCCAAGCAGTACGCCAAGACCCGCAGGGGCGGCATCTCGGGCATCGTCGCCGACGACAAGGCGAACACGATCACCTTCAAGCTCGCCAAGAAGGACGGCACGTTCCTGGAGTACCTGGCGATGCCGTTCGCCTTCGCGCTGCCGAAGGGCACGCCGAGCAGGGACATCTCGACCGATGCCAGCCGGCGCGTGGCGACCGGGCCCTACCAGGTCTCCTCGTACGTCCCGAAGGACCACATCACGCTGACGCGCAACCCGACGTTCAAGAGCTGGACCAAGGACTCGCCGGACGGCAACCTCGACAAGATCGACGTGCGCATCGGCGTGACGCCCGAGCAGGCCGTCAACGAGGTCGCCAACAACCAGCTCGACTGGTACTTCGAGCAGGTCGCGCCGGACCGCCTGACGGAGATCACCGCCCGCTATCCCAAGCAGGTCAAGAACTACGTCCGCAACAACACGACGTTCTTCACGCTCAACACCCGCAGGGCGCCGCTGAACAACGTCAAGGTGCGCCAGGCGCTGAACTACGCCGTCGACCGCGGCGCGCTCGTGAAGATCTTCGGCGGCCAGGGCTCGGCGACCGAGAACGTCGTGCCGCCCGGGCTCGGCAGCGCCTACCACAAGAACGGCTTCTACCCCTACGACCTGGCCAAGGCGAAGGCGCTCGTCGCCGCCTCCGGCACGAAGGGCCAGTCCGTGCAGGTCTGGTCCTCGAACACGGATCCCCAGCCGAAGGCCGCGCAGTACCTTGCGACCGTGCTCGGCTCGCTCGGCTACAAGGCGACGGTCAAGACGCTCGACGAGGGCGTCTACTACGACACGGTCGCCGCACAGAAGACCGACCCGCAGATCTCCTACAACGACTGGAACCAGGACTACCCCGAGGCCTCCGACTGGGTCGACCTGCTGCTCAACGGCAACCGGATCACGAACGTCGGCAACAACAACGGCTCGAACATCGACGTGCCGGCGCTCAACGCCAAGAGCGAGGCGGCGCTGCAGATGCCGGTCGGCGACGCGCGCAACGCCCAGTGGGCGCAGCTCGACGCGGCCTACATGAAGGACCACGCGCCGCTGATCCCGTTCCTCAACCGCCGCTTCCCGAAGTTCTCGTCCCCCAAGCTCGGCGGGCTGGTGTTCAACAACACCTACTTCGAGCTCTTCCCCTCGATGACGCTCCGGCAGTAGCCGGGCGTCCGCGTCAGCCGAGGATCTGCCTGGCGAGCAGGTCCTCGGTGGTCTCGCGGCGCACGATCGTGCGCGCCTCACCGTCGTGCAGCAGCACGACGGGCGGCCGGCGCGAGCCGTTGTAGTTGTTGGCCATCGTGTAGCAGTAGGCGCCGGTCACGGGGAGCAGCACCGTGTCGCCGACCGCCGGCCGCGCGAGCTCGCTGGTCCCGACGAGCCGGTCGCCCGTCTCGCAGTGGGGTCCGACGACGGCGCACGACTCGCGCTCGCGGCCGGGCGGCGCGTCGAGGATCAGCGGCGCGAACCGCTGGCCGTAGAGCATCGGCTCCAGGTTGTCGCCCATCCCGCCGTCGACCGCGACGAACGTGTGCTCCCCGCGCTTGACGGTGACGGCGGTGTAGGCCGTCACCCCGGAGGGCGCGACGAGCGCCCGGCCGGGCTCGACGATGATCCGGCACGCGCTGCCCAGGTGCTCGTGGACCGCTGCGATCAGCACCTCCGCGTAGGCGTCGAAGGTGGGGGCGACGGGATCCTCGGGCGTGTACCGCACGCCCAGCCCGCCGCCCAGGTCGTAGGTCGCGAAGGCGCCGAAGCCGGCGAGCGCCTGGGCACAGCGGGCGAACGGCTCGAGCTCGAGGATCTGCGAGCCGATGTGGGCGTGCAGCCCCTCCAGCTCGATCATCTCCAGCGCCTCGATCCGCGCGATCGCGGCCGGGACGTCGGCGGCGACGATGCCGAACTTCGAGCCGTCGTGGCCGGTCGCCAACGCTTCGTGCGTGGGCGCGTAGACGCCCGGGTTGACCCGCAGCAGCACGCGCTGAGGGCGATCGGCGAGCCGCTCCAGGCGGTCGATCTCATCGAAGCCGTCGACGACGATCAGACCCACGCCCGCCTCGAGCGCGGCGCGGATGTCCGCGTCGGTCTTCGCGTTTCCGTGCATGAGGATGCGCTCGGCGGGGACGCCGCCGGCGAGGGCCAGGCGCAGCTCGCCCGCGGAGACGACGTCGCAGCCGCAGCCCTCCTGCGCGAACAGCGCGGCGATCGACGGGCACGGGAACGCCTTGCTGGCGAAGTAGACGTCGCTGTCCGGATGGCGCGAGCGCAGCGCGCGCAGATGCTCGCGCGCGGCGCTGCGCAGCGCCGCCTCGTCGACGAGCAGGGCCGGCGTGCCGACCTGCGCGACGACGTCGGCCACCCGGCAGCCGCCCACGACGAGGCATCCGTCGTCGTCCAGCGCCGCGGTCTGCGGGAGCACCGGGCTGAGCGCGGTCATGCGGCCGACGGGGTGCCGCAGAAGGCCCGCGCGGTCGCGGCGAGCACGTCCGCACACGCCTGCACCGACTCCAGTTCGACCCATTCCCCGGGGCCGTGCTCGCCGCCGCCGGTCGGGCCGAAGATGACGCAGGGGATGCCCGCCTCGACGAGCACGCCGGAGTCCATCCAGCCCATGTCGCCGCGGATCGCGGGCTCGGCGCCGAGCACGCCGGCCGCGGCCGCGCGCAGCACCGGGACGATCCGCCCGCCGGGATCCAGCGCGAGGGCGTCGCGCTCGACCACCGTGCGCAGCTCCGCGTCGAAGCGCGCCCGGGGACCGTGCGCGCCCGCGAGGAGCTGCTCGAGCCGGGTGCGCGTGTCGGCGATCTGCTCCCCCGGGACGGTGCAGCGCTCGATCCCCAGCACGGTGCGCACCGGATAGGCCGGGTACTGCGTCCCGCCGGCGATCGTCGAGGCGTGCACGCTCGGGCGCCCGTAGGGAGGCCGCGGCGCGGCGCGCAGCTCGGCGTCGTAGTCGGCGATGCCCTGGAGCACCGGCGCGAGCAGGGCGATCGTGTCGATCCCGCGGTCGGCCTCGATCCCGGCGACCTCCACCCCGCGGACCTCGACGTCGTACCAGCCGAAGCCGCCGTGCTCGTCGACGATGTCGAGGTTCGTCTGCTCGGGGAGGATCACCGCGTCGACCGGGTGGCTGCGCGCGATCGCCAGCGCCCCGAGGCTCTCCCACTCCTCGTCGATCACCCCGCTGACGAGCAGGTCGCCGGCCGGGCGCGGCCCGGCGGCGATCTGCTCGGCGGCGACGAGGCTGGCGGCCAGCCCGCTCTTCATGTCCGAGGCGCCGCGGCCCACCATCCGCCCGTCCGCGACGACCGGCTCGAACATCGCGGGCGGCGCGCCGACGACGTCCATGTGCGAGCACAGCATCAGCGAGGGGCCGCCGCCGGTGCCGCGCAGCCGGCCGATCACGTTCGGCCGGCCGGGCCGGATCTCGTCGACCTCCACCTCGAACCCGGCGCCCTCCAGGACGCGGGCGACGATGCGGGCCACGCCGCCCTCGCCGGCGCCGCCGGGGACGAGCTCCGGGTTCGTCGAGTCCGAGCGCACGAGCTCGGTCAGCAGGGCACGGATATCGGTCATCAGCCAGCCTCGGGTCGTTGTGAGAGCGTTCTCAGAACTCGACCGCCGACGCTATCAGCCGCGCCCGCGGTGGATCCCTCGCGGGCCGGTCCACAGCGCTCACACGCGGAAGGTCGCGCTGAATGTCCGGACCCCTTGCCGGCACGCCGGAAGCCCCGGGGTCCTTCGCAGGCCCGGCGCTCGGAAGCTGATCCTCACCGCCAGGCGCAGCACGCCGGGACTGACGCTCGAAAGCGCTCCCTGCACGCCGAGCGAGGCGTGCCCGGCGTAGCGCGGGGGGATCGGGACGTCGTAGTTGGTCGAGTTGTCCGCGCGCGCGGGCCCGGATGCACCGAAGCTCCAGTCCGCACCGATGGGGATCCGGCGGGTGAGCGTGAACCGCTTGCGCTGACAGGAGAACGTGAAGCGTGTGAAGCCCGCTGCGTTCTTCGTCCACCCCGGCGCGAGCGCGTCACCACGGTTGTCGACGAGCGGGAGCGGCGTCCTCCCCGCGGGCAGCGTGAACGGCAGCGTGGACAGGCGCTCGGTCAGGTACGTCCGCACCGGTGTCGAGCCGTCCTCCGGGCGAAGGAGCGTGTACGCGCACAGCCGGATGACGCGAGCACTGGGAACGAACCGGCCGTCGGAGCCGAAGAACACCGCGACCCGGCCGGGATCGACGACGCCGATCTGCCACGCACTCTGGTCTCGCACGCACGGGCGCCCGCGAAGGTCCGCGTACGCGCTGTACTCCGCCGCCGCGTCGACTCCGCCGAGCGACAGCGCGGTGGGTTCGCCGATGCGCATCGTCGCCGGGCGCGTGAGGATCTCGGCCGCGTCCGCCGCCTCGGGCTCGAGCGCGATCATCGGGGCGAGCGCCAGGACCAGGACGAACCACAGGGCGCCGCGAGGGATCGAAGGCATCCCAGAACGCTACCCGGCTACGGCGCGAGGAACCGGCTGCCCGGCTGATCGAGCAGGTGCTCGAGCCAGCGCCGCGCCGGCGCGGACAGCGGCTCGCCGGCACGGGCCACGACGAACCACGGGCGGCTGACGGGCGTGCCGGGCGCCTCGAGGCGTGCGAGCGTGCGCGCGGCGAGCGCCTCCTCGACCGCCTCGCGCGGGAGCAGGGCGACGCCGACGCCGGTCTCCGCCGCGGTCTGGATCGCCGCGTTCGAGCCGATCACGGCGCGCGGAGGGTCGATGCCGAGATGGGCGATGACCTCCTCGGCCGACGCGCGCGTGCCCGACCCGCGCTCGCGCACCAGCCACGTCGCCTCCGAGAGCTTGTCCGCCCAGACCACGCCCGGCCGGCAGACGAGCACGAGCTCGTTCGGGCGCCGGGCGAGCGCGGCGTACTCGCCGGAGGACGGCGGGCGGCCCGTGACCGCCAGGTCGACCGTGCGCGCGTTGAGCAGCTGCCAGATGCGCACGCGGTTGCCGACCTCGAGCTCGATGCCCAGACGCGGCGTGAGCTCGTTGACGCGCGCCAGCAGCTGGCCGACCAGGTGCTGGGCCGCCGCGGTCACCACGCCCAGGTGGACGGTCGACTGCTCGGCGGCGCCGCTCCCGTCGATGGCACCGAGCGCCTCGGTGACGAGCCCGAGGATCTGGCGGGCGTAGCGGACGAGCGTCTCGCCGTCCTCCGTGAGCACGATGCCGCGGCCCTGGCGAGCGAGGACCGGCGTGCCGACCTGGCGCTCGAGCGCGTGGATCGAGGCCGACACGGCAGGCTGGGTGACGACCAGGCGCTCGGCCGCCGCGCGGACGGATCCGGTGTCCGCGACGGCGACGAGGACCTCCAGCTGATGGATCGTCAACACATCAAATCGACCTTATCAGTGCAACGAAACACTGCATTGACCTGCGGAGGGCACGCTCGCAGAATGCCTCAACTCGCCGGCGGGCTGCGTCCTCGCAAGGAGGACGACCCGGCGCCCCTCATCCCACGCGAGGAGAGAGAGATGCCACGGACCCACCCCGCCCGGGGAGGTGCTGCGCTGTGATCGCGACCCACGACACGGGCGGCTCCGCCACCGACCTCGAAGGGCTCGTCGACCGGCTGTCCGAGCCCCGCACGCTCACCGCGCTCAACACGCTCGTCGACAACGCCGAGCTCATCGCGATGATGGTCCAGGGGCTCGACGAGCTCGCGCGGCGCGCCGACACGATCAGCGACACCGCGGCCGAGGTCATCGAGGAGCTGCGCGCCGCCGGCCGCGCCACCGGCATGGACGTCGGCGAGACGACGCAGCAGCTCGCGAAGCTGATCCCGACATTCGCCGAGGCCGCGCCCGCCATCAAGCGCGTCACCGACTCGGCCATCGTCCAAGAGGACGCCGTCGAGGTCGTCGGCCTCACCGGCCTGGCGCTGAGCGACGGCTACGCCGCCGCGATGGCCAAGGACGCCCACGTCGGCATGCGCGGCCTGCTGCAGGCCACGCGCGACGAGCACGTCCAGCGCGGCCTCGGGCTGCTCATCGAGGTCGCCCGTGCGCTCGGGCGCCGGATGGACGAGCAGCCCCTTCCCCCATCCCCCACCACCCCCGCCTAGAGGGAGCGATCCATGGCAACCCTTCTGTGGCTCCAGGCCGGAGCCTGCAGCGGCAACACGATCTCGCTGCTCCAGGCCGAGGAGCCGACGGTCGTCGACCTGCTCACCGACTTCGGCGTCGAGCTGCTCTGGCACCCGTCGCTGGGCCCGGAGCTCGGCGAGGCCGTCCAGGCGATCCTGCGCGACCTGGTCAGCGGCGAGCGCCCGCTCGACATCTTCGTCGTCGAGGGCACCGTGGTGCAGGGGCCTGACGGCTCCGGGCGGATGGACATGTTCGCCGGGCGCCCGATGACCGAGTGGATCACCGACCTGACCGCGGTCGCCTCGATCGTCGTCGGCGTCGGCGACTGCGCCGCGTACGGCGGCCTGCCGACGGTGCCGCCGAATCCCAGCGACTCGACCGGCCTGCAGTTCCACCGCGAGCAGAAGGGCGGCTTCCTCGGAAAGGACTGGGTCAGCAAGGCCGGCCTGCCGGTCGTGAACATCCCCGGCTGCCCGGCGCACCCCGACTGGATCAGCCAGGTCGTGATGGCGGTCGCCACCGGCCGCGCCGGCGACCTCGCGCTCGACGAGTACCACCGGCCCGCGACGCTGTTCACGACGTTCACGCACTCGGGCTGCACCCGCAACGGGTTCTTCGAGTACAAGCAGTCGACGATGGAGTTCGGGCAGGGGACCCGCACCGGGTGCCTCTTCTACGAGCTCGGCTGCCGCGGGCCGATGACGCACTCCTCGTGCAACCGGATCCTGTGGAACCGCGTCTCCTCCAAGACGCGCGCGGGCATGCCGTGCCTGGGCTGCACCGAACCGCAGTTCCCCCACGACGACCTCATGCCCGGCACGGTCTTCAAGACCGTGAAGGTCAGCGGCGTCATCCCGCGCGACCTGCCGACGGACGCCGACCACCTCACCTACCTGGCGGCGGCCGCGGCCGCCCGCGTCTCCGCGCCCCAGTGGGCCAAGGAAGACATGTTCGTGGTCTGAGGACCGCCGAGCGAGAAAGGACCACGCACCCATGACGACCACCCCGATCGACCTCGAGGTCAGCCCGCTCGGGCGCGTCGAGGGCGACCTCGACCTGCGCGTCAAGATCACCGACGGCGTCGTCACCGACGCCTGGACCGAGGCCCTGATGTTCCGCGGCTTCGAGGTCATCCTGCGCGGCAAGGACCCGCAGGCCGGGCTGATCATGACGCCGCGCATCTGCGGGATCTGCGGCGGCAGCCACCTGACGAAGGCGTGCTACGCGCTCGACACGGCCTGGAAGACCGTGCTGCCGCCGAACGCGATCACGATCCGCAACATCGCCCAGGCGTGCGAGACGCTGCAGTCGATCCCGCGCTGGTTCTATGCGCTGTTCGCGATCGACCTCGTGAACAAGAAGTACGCGAAGGCCAAGGACTACGACGAGGCGATGCGCCGCTTCGCGCCGTTCGTCGGCGAGAGCTACGAGAAGGGCGTCGTGCTCGGGGCCAAGCCCGTCGAGGTCTACGCGATCTTCGGCGGCCAGTGGCCGCACTCGTCGTTCATGATCCCGGGCGGCGTGATGTGCGCGCCGACGCTGACCGACATCACACGGTCGATCGCGATCCTCGACTACTGGCGCCAGGAGTGGCTCGAGGGCCATCTGCTCGGCTGCTCGATCGAGCGCTACCTCGAGAACAAGACGTGGGAGGACCTCCTGGCGTGGTGCGACGAGAACGAGTCGCAGCACGACTCCGACCTGGCGTTCTTCATCCGCTACTCGCGTGACATCGGCCTCGACAGCTACGGCGGCGGCTACGGCAACTACCTGGCGATGGGCACGTTCTTCGAGCCCGGCCAGTACGCGACGCCGACCGTCGAGGGGCGCAACGACGCGCTCATCACCCGCGCCGGCGTGTTCGCGCACGGCGAGTACTCGGCGTTCGACCAGGCCCGCGTGACGGAGGACGTCAGCCACTCGTTCTTCGAGGGCACCGGCTCGCTGCATCCGTGGGAGGGCGTGACCGAGCCGATCGACCCCAAGGTCGGCCGCGAGCAGGGCAAGTACACCTGGGCCAAGGCGCCGCGCTACGACGTCGAGGGCAAGGGCCACGTTCCGCTCGAGGTCGGCCCGCTCGCGCGGCAGATGATCGCGGGCAACCCGGAGCGCCACCCGTGGCAGGCCTACGACCCGCTGATCCGCGACTGCTACGACAAGATCGGCCCGAGCATCTTCCTGCGCACGCTCGCGCGCCTGCACGAGGCGCCGAAGTACTACGAGATGACGCGCCGGTGGATCGACCAGATCGACCTGCACGACCGCACGTACATCAAGCCGGTCGAGCGCGAGTCGGGCAAGGGCTTCGGCGCAACCGAGGCCGCGCGCGGCGCGCTCGCCGACTGGATCGTGCTCGAGGACAACAAGATCGCGAACTACCAGGTGATCACGCCGACGGCCTGGAACATCGGCCCGAAGGACGGGCACGAGACGAACGGCCCGATGGAGCAGGGCTTCATCGGCACGCCGGTCGAGGACATGGTCGACCCGATCGAGCTCGGCCACGTCGCGCGCAGCTTCGACTCGTGCATCGTCTGCACCGTCCACGCCTACGACGGCAAGACCGGCAAGGAGATGTCGCGCTTCCAGGTCGGGGCGGGCTGACCCGATGCGCCCGGTGCTCGCCCCGCCGCCGGCCGAGCCCCGGTCGGCCCTGACGCTCGTCGTCGGCTGCGGCAACCTGCTGCGCGGCGACGACGCGGTCGGGCCGGTGCTCGTCCGGCGCCTGCTCGACCGCGGGCTGCCGGCGGGCGTCGAGGTCGCCGACGCCGGCACGTCCGGCATGGACGTCGCGTTCCGGATGCGCGGCGCCGCGCGCGTGATCGTCGTCGACGCCGCGCAGACCGGCGGCGAGCCCGGGACGCTCTACCGGCTCACGGGCGAGGACGTGGAGGAGCTGCCGCCGCTCGCGGGCCTGAACCTGCACAGCTTCCGCTGGGACCACGCGCTCGCGTTCGGGCGCTGGGCGCTGAAGGACGAGTACCCCGAGGACGTCGCCATCTACCTCGTCGAGGCCGGCGGGCTGGAGCTCGGCGCGCCGCTGACCCCGGCCGTCGACCGCGCGGTCGACGCGCTCGTCGAGCGCCTGCTGACGCAGGAGCTCGCGCGGTGACCGCGGTGAGCGCAGCCGAGCGCGGCCGGACGCCGTCACCCGGCGACGACGAGGCGATCGTGTCGGCCAGCGTCGTGCCCGACCGCGGGCGCTGGGCCGTCGTCCTCGACGTCGTCTTCCCCGACGGCGCCGTGCGCCACGACGTCACGACCTACCACACCAGGGAGAAGGCCGAGCTCGCCGCGCGCCTCATGAAGGCGGCGGCCGAGCGACGGCCGGGAGGGATCGGAGGACCATGACCACGACCGCCGCCGCACCGCCGGCCTCGCTCCTGCGCCCGCAGCCCGTGGGCGTGTTCACCGGCCCGGCGGGCCTGCTCGTCGTCCCGCCGGGCGAGGGCGTCGGCGAGCTGCTGGCGACGCTGGCCCGCGGTGAGATCCCGGAGCGCTGGCCGCCCGCCGCCGCGGCGCTCGCGGCGATGCTCGCCGGCGACGACGAGGCAGCGCTCGCCGCGCTCGGCGACGACCCGTGCGACCACGTCAACCGGCTCGTCCTGCGTCCCACCGAGGAGCACCTCGCCGCCGCCCGCGCCGCCGCGCGGGGCAACGCGGAGCTCGAGACGGTCGTCGCCGCCGCAGCCTTCGCCGCGGGCCTTGCCGACCGGCCGCCGTCGGTCGACGCGGCCGCCGCGGAGTTCGCGTCGCTGGCCGCCACCGTGCGCGCGTCGGACGCGCTCGCGGCCGGTGCGCGCAGCGCGGCGCTGCCGTGGCTCGAGCAGGCGTGCGCGCTCGCCGAGGGCGTCGGCCCGGCGCTCGAGGGCCGCACGCTCGGCGCGCTCGCCGAGCTGCACCACCAGCTCGAGGGCCCCACGATCGAGGTCGCCGACGCCTACGGGCGCGCGGTCGCCGCGCTCGAGCCGACCGACCTCGGCGTCGTGCGCGCCGAGCTGCAGATCCAGCGCGCCGGCGTCCTGCACGAGCTCTCCGCCGCCGGGCGCCGCGACCTGCTGCTCGAGGCGATCCGCCTCTACCAGAGCGCGCTCATCGCGCTCGACGAGCACGAGCACGCCGAGAGCTTCGCGTTCGCGAACATGAACATCGGCCTGGCGATGCTCGCGCTGCCGGCGACCCAGTCGTCCGACCAGGTGCGGCTCGGCGTCGCCGTCCAGTCGCTGCGTGCGGCGCTGCGCGTCTACACGCAGGAGGCGCACCCCGACGAGTGGTCGAGCGGGCGGCTGAACCTCGCGAACGCGCTCCAGTACCTGCCGTCGACGCACCGCGAGGACAACCTCGCCGAGGCGGTCGAGATCTACGAGGAGCTGCTCGCGGTTCGCTCGCCGCAGACCGACCCGGCCGCGTACGCGCGCGTGCTCGCCAACCAGGCCAACGCGCTCGCGCACCTCGGGATCCTCGACCACGCTCAGGCCAAGTACCAGGAGGCGCGCCGCTGGTTCGGCCACCTGCAGGACGCGGACGCGCTCGGCGTGATCGACGAACAGCTCGCGGCGATCGACGCCGCCCGCGGCGCGACGACGGGCGAGGAGGGCGCGGCATGAGCGACTTCACCGAGCGCGCCCGCCGGCTCGACGCCGCCCGCCGGCGGGCCGCGGCGCTGCCCGAGGGGCCGCGCGAGGTCGCCGCCGACCTCGCCGAGGCGCTTGACGAGCACCTCGCGTCGGTGCTGCGCACCGTCGTGACGCAGTTGCGCGCCGACGAGCGCGGGCGTGAGCTGCTCTATGACCTCGTCGACGACGCCGAGGTGCACGCCGCGCTCGTGAAGGCCGGGCTCGTCCGCCAGACCGTCGCGATGCGCGCGATGCAGGTGCTCGAGAGCGTGCGGCCGTACATCACGAGTCATGGCGGCGACGTCGAGCTCGTGGCGATCGAGGACGGCGTCGCGCGCGTGCGCCTGAGCGGCAACTGCCAGGGCTGCGGCTCGTCGAGCGTCACGATGCACCAGGTGATCCACGACGCGATGCTCGAGCACGTGCCCGAGATCCACGCGGTCGAGGACGCCGGGCCGCCGGTGCTCGCGCCGCTCGGCGGCGCGGCGATCGCGCTCCCGATGGCCCAGGTGCCCGGGAGGGCACCCGCGGCGTGAGCGCCACGGCATCCGTGGCGCCCGCGCCCGTCGCGTGGCTCGGAGGGCCAAGCGCCTTCGGCCTCGCGCTGCCGGACGCCGCTCCGACGCCGTCGACGCTCTACGCGCCGCGCGGGGTGTGCCTGGCCGGCGGCGCGCTGATCGCCGCCGACACCGGCAACCACCGCCTGCTGATCTGGCCCGACGCCGCCGCGCTCGCCGACCACGCGCCCGCCGAGGTCGTCGTCGGGAAGGGCGACATGACGAGCGAGGGGCCGGGCCTGCTGTTCCTGCCGACTGGCGTGCTCGTGCACGAAGGCCGCCTGATCGTCGCCGACGCCTGGCACCACCGGATCCTGATCTGGGACGAGGTGCCGCGCGCGAGCGGGACGGCGCCCGACGTCGTCCTGGGTCAGGCCGGCCTCGACGGCGTCACCGAGGGCTGCGGACCGCGGGCGTTCTACTGGCCGTTCGGCGTCGCGGTCGTCGATGACGTCTTCTGGGTCGCGGACACGGGCAATCGGCGGGTGCTCGGCTGGAGCGGCGGCGTCCCCGGCCCGGGCGTGGACGCCGACCTGCTGCTCGGCCAGCCCGACTTCGAGCACCGCGGGGAGAACCGCGACGGCCCCGTCGCCGCCGACTCGCTGCGCTGGCCGCACGCCGTCAGCGGCGCGGCGGGCCGGCTCGCCGTCGCCGACGCCGGCAACCACCGCGTGCTCTTCTGGCGCGCGCCGGAGCGCGGCGGCCCGGCCGGCGCCGTGCTCGGTCAGCCCGACTTCGCGACGGCGGTCGAGTACCCCTACCGCCCGCAGGGCCCGCGCGCCATGCGCTTCCCCTACGGTGTCGCCGACCGCGGCGCGGAGCTGTTCGTCGCGGACACGTCGAACAACCGGGTGCTCGTGCTCGATGACGTGGGCGCGACGCTCGCGGGCGCCCCCGCAGGTGGCGCGGCCGACCGCGTGCTGGGCCAGCCCGACCTCGACGCCAACGGCGAGAACCGCTGGGATGCGGTCGGCGCCGACTCGCTGTGCTGGCCGTACGGCCTGGCCGTCGACGGCGACCTGCTCGCCGTCGCCGACTCGGGCAACAACCGCGTGACGCTGTGGAGCGTGCCGCGTTGACGACCCTCGCGCGTGAGCCCGTCGTGCGCCGCCGGCTCGACGTCGAGGGCGTCGTGCAGGGCGTCGGGTTCCGCCCGTTCGCGCACCGGCTGGCCGGCGAGCTCGGCCTGAGCGGCTTCGCCCGCAACGACCCGGCCGGCGCGCGCGTCGAGGTGGAGGGCCCCGCGGAGGCCGTCGAGCGCTTTGCGCAGCGGCTCGTCGCCGAGGCGCCACGGCTCGCGCGGCTCGAGCGGGTCACCGCGACGGCCGTGGCCGTGCGCGGCGACGCCGCCTTCGCGATCGCAGTCTCGGACGAGTCCGCCCACGGCGCGCGCACCCTCGTCCCGCCCGACACCGCGATCTGCGACGAGTGCCTGGCGGAGGTCCTCGACCCGGCCGACCGCCGGCACCGCCACCCGTTCGCGAACTGCACGAACTGCGGGCCGCGCTTCACGGTCATCCGCGACCTGCCGTACGACCGCCCGGCGACCACGATGGCGCCGTTCGCGCTCTGCCCGGCCTGCGCGCGCGAGTACGCCGACCCGGCCGATCGCCGCCACCACGCGCAGCCGATCTGCTGCCCGGCCTGCGGTCCGCGGCTGGCCTTCGTCGGCGGCGGGCTGATCGTCGAGGGCGACGACGCGGCGATCGCCGCGGTCCAGGCGGCGTGGGCGGACGGCCTCGTGGTCGCGCTCAAGGGCCTCGGCGGCTACCACCTGACCTGCGACGCGGGGAGCGACGAGGCCGTCGCGCGCCTGCGCGAGCGCAAGGGACGCGTCGACAAGCCG
>DATCDC010000109.1:0-37123 GCA_036510915.1 Solirubrobacteraceae bacterium
GCGCTCGCCGCGGGCAGCGAGCGGGTGGACGGTGCCCATCAGGCGCCGCAGCTCGCTCTCGGCCTGCGCGCGCGTCAGCCCCTCGCGGGTGGCCGGCGTGCGCTTGGGGCCGATCCGCCGCTTAACCTGCGAGGTGCCGACCCACCACTTGGCGACCCAGCTCTCACGACCGGCGGCGTCGCGCACGACCAGCAGCGAACCGGTCCCCCGAGGGCGACGGGCGGTGCCGGCGCGAGGCTGATCGGAGGACTCCACGCGACACAGACTACCGGCCGCCGCAGCCGCCCAAGGTACCAATGAGGTACCAAAGTGAGCAAAACAGGCCTGATCGCACCCCACGAAAAGCAAGTAAACAAGCCAAACTGGACCGTACCTGACCCCCCGCTTTCCGTTTGTGGTCCAGGCGGTCGCGGGTTCGAGTCCCGTCGCTCACCCCTCCCTCCTCCTTCAGCACGCACCCGGGCGCAGGCCCAGCGGGCTCCCGCGCGCTACGAAGGCACACGAGGACCGCCGCCGCCTCGATCACGGCGGTGACGGCGGCCTCGCCGAGGCTCGCTCTGCGGCTGGGGCCGTGGGCGCGAGGCGCTGTGTGCGCGGCTGGAGGCCTGAGCCGCGCTCAGAAGGCCTTTCGAAAAGCCGCGGACCGTGGATGCACGGCATCCACGACCCGCGTCTCATCTCGAAAGACCGTCTCAGCGCAGGATGCCGGTGTGCCCGATCGAGTAGCGGCCCGGCTGGGGCCACACGGCGGCGCCGTGGGGCCCGTCGCCGACCTTGATGCGGTGCAGCAGATGGCCCGTCAGCGTGCTGATCGCGTAGAGGACGCCGTCGTAGCGGCCGGTCAGCCAGAGGACCCGGCCGTTGGCGGAGACGCCGCCCATGTCGGGGCTCCCGCCGCCGGCCAGGTGCCACTTCTTGACCGATCGGCGCGTGCGGAAGCTGATCAGCGAGATCGACCCCTCGCCGCGGTTGGAGACGTAGAGGACCTTCGCGTCACGGCTGGGGTAGAGGCCGTGGGCGCCCGTCCCGGTGTGGACGAAGCCGTCCTTGCGCATTGTCCGCGCGTCGATCCGCCAGACGCCGTTCGACATCATGTCCGCGACGTAGAACGTGCGCCCGTCGGGTGAGAGCTTCACGTCCTGGGGCGCCGCCCCCGTGCGCAGCGGGATCGTCTTGACGACCCGCTCGTGCACGAGGTCGACGACGATCATCCGGCCGCCGAACTCGCACGAGACCAGCGCGGTCCGCCCGTCGGCCGTGTAGTCCATGTGGTCGATGCCGGGGCACCCGGGCGTCGGCAGCGCGTGCATCAGCCGCATCGTGTGGGGGCTGCGGAAGTCGAGCTCGCGGCGGGCCTCGGCGACGACGATCGCGCGGCGCCCGTCGGCGGTGAAGTAGAGGTTGTACGGATCGGTCACCGGGACCGGGCGACCGTGTCTGCCCGTGCGCGGGTCGATCGGCGTGAGGCTGTTGCCCTGGTCGTTGGTCACCCACAGCGTGCGCAGGTCCCACGAGGGCGTCACGTGCTGGGGGAGCGCGCCGACGGCGAAGTGGTCGATGACCTTGAACGTCTTCTGTGAGACGACGTCGACCGTCGCGCTGCGGCTGTTCGGCACGTAGACCCGCGCGGGGTCGCCCTGCACCACCGGGCTCAGCCGCCCGCGTGCGTCGGCGGCGTAGACGTTGTTGCGGTCGACGAGCGCCGGGACGCGACCGGGGCGCAGCACACCGGCCGCACGAACGGTCCCGCCGGCGGGACTCGTGGTCGAGGTCTTCGGCGTCGAGGACGTCGCCCCGGTCGTGGCCGAGTCACCCGAGCCGCAGGCGGCCAGGCTCAGCGCGGCGACGCCGGCAAGCGCCGCGATCAGCGGCCGGCGGCCGTTCATCGTGCGCCCCGCAGCGTCCAGATCTGGTCGTGCACCTGGCCCGCGGCGTCGCGGCCGCCGAGCGCGACGATCCGGTCGGCCAGCGAGGCCGCGCTCATGTCCGAGATCGCCGACGGGAGATGGCCGGCATGCGTGATCCGTCCGCTCGCGGGATCGATCGCGAGGATCGTCGCGCGCTGGGTGTCGAGTCCGTCGCCGCGGCCGCCCAGGACGAAGAAGCGGCCGCCGAGCGCGGCGCCGGCGGCGTGGGTGAGGGGGGAGGGGAGCATCGCGATGCGCCTGACCCGCCCGGTCGCCGGGTCGAAGCGCAGCACCTCGCGCCGGGCGGTCACGCCGGATGTCCCGCCGGCGATCAGCACGGCGCCACCGACTGCAGCCACGGCGGCATAGCGCAGCGGGCGCGGCATCTCGCCGACCGCGCGCACCCCGCTGCCGGGGGTGAAGGCCAGGATCGAGCGCAGGGGGACGGTCCCGGTGTACCCGCCGACGATGTACGCCGTTCCCCCGATCGTGGCGGCCGTGACGTCCGAGGCGCCGACCGGCAGCTGCCCGGCCGGCGAGGTCGCGCCGGAGGGATGGATGCGCACGATCGCGTCGCTCGTGGCGCCGGCCTCGCCGCCGCCGAAGAAGTAGCTCGCGCCGGCGACCGTGGCCGCGGCGGCGTCGTGCAGCGCGCGCGGCAGCTGGCCGATCACGGCCGCGTGCGAACCGGCGACGCGCACGATCGAGCTGACCGAGGCGTCTCCGGCGTCGAGGCCGCCCATGGCGAGGACGCTCGGGCCGCGCGCGGTGACGGCGGGCAGCTGGACGGGAGCCGGCAGCCGGCCGGTCGCGCGCGCGTGGAGCGTCACGGGTGCAGGCGCTGGGGACGCGGCGGCGCCGGCGCCCGTCGTGGCGCCCGCGGTCCGCGCCGTCGACGCGGCTCCCGTGGGGGACGACGAGCCTCCGCCGCAGGCGGCGAGGGAGACGCTCAGGGCGCCGGCGAGCAGCGCCGGCGGGAGGGACCGGGGAGGGGGCATCGCCCCCGACCCTGCCGGACGGCGGGTAAACAACTCCTGAAACGATCGCGCCACCCGGAATACTCCATGGCCGTGGCTCCGGACGTCAGATACGCGCGCAACGGCGAGGTCACCCTCGCCTGGGTGGAGATCGGGGAGGGCCCGATCGACTTCCTCTTCCTGCTCGGCGGCGTCTCGCACGTCGAGCACATCTGGGAGGAGCCGTCGCTGGCGCGCTACTTCGAGCGGATCGCCGCCTTCGCGCGCGTGATCCTCATGGACCGCCGCGGCGTGGGCCTCTCCGATCCCGTCGACGGGCCGCTGACCCTCGACGACGAGTGCGGGGACGTCGATGCGGTGCTCGACGCGGCCCACAGCGACCGGGTCGTGCTCAACGGCCACATGTGGGGCGGGCCGCTCGCGATCCGCTACGCCCACGAGCGCGCCGCGCGCGTGCGCGCCCTGACGCTGTACGCGGCCGTGCCGACGGCCCTGAACTGGACCGAGGACTTCGACCGCGAGCGCGCGGCCGAGGAGATCGACGACACGCTGATCGGCTGGGGGAACGGCGCGCCGATCGAGGTGCTCGCCCCCTCGCGCGCCGACGACGAGCGGCTGCGCGCGTGGCTGGCGCGCCTGACGCGCCTGTCCTCGAGCCCCGGCGCGATGCGCAACCTGTGGCGCAGCACCTCGACGTACGACGCGCGCGGCGACCTCGACGACCTGCGCGTCCCGACGCTGATCCTGCACCGCTCCGGCGACCGCGCGGTCGACGTGCGTCACTCGCGCTTCATGGCGGAGCGCATCCCCGGGGCGCGCTACGTCGAGCTCGACGGGATCGACAACCTGCCGAGCGTCGGCGACAGCGAGGCGATCATCGCCGAGTACGAGGAGTTCCTCACGGGTACGCGCCGGCGCACGATCGAGCGCGCGCTGCTGACGGTGCTCGTCACCGACATCGTCGACTCGACCGGCCACGCGGCCCGTCTGGGCGACCAGCGCTGGCGCGACGTGCTCGCCGCCCACGACGCGGAGATCCGCCAGCAGATCGACCGCTTCGACGGCCGCGAGGTCAAGCACCTGGGCGACGGCTTCCTGATCGCGTTCAGCGGCGCGCCCAGCCTCGCGCACCGCTGCGCGCTGGGCATCATCGCCGCGGTGCGCGACGTCGGCGTCGACCTGCGCGCAGGCCTGCACACCGGCGAGTGCGAGCTGATCGGCGACGACGTCGGCGGCATGGCCGTCCACATCGCCACGCGGGTCGCGGCGCTCGCCGGGCCGAACGAGGTGTTCGCGTCGGGGACGGCGTACGGCACGGTCGTCGGCTCGGGCCTGCGCTTCGAGCCGCGCGGGTCGCACGAGCTCAAGGGCGTCCCGGGGCACTGGCCGATCATGCGGCTGCTCGGCTAGGAGGCCCACGGGTCGGTTCCCCGCACGCGCGCCCGCGCGAGGCGTGCGAGGAGCACGCCCCAATCCATCACCCCGCCGTAGAGGTGGCCGAGCGGCCCGGTGACGAGCCATGCGCGCACGCGCGTGGGCGCGCTGAGACGGTGTCCGGCCACAGGCGGACGCTATCGTGCGCGCGATGCCAGCACCTGCCGTCAGCGCAAGGGTCACGGACCTCCCGGAGTCCCGCGTCCACGTGGATGTCGAGGTCCCCGCCGCCGAGCTCGAGCGCCGGATGGAGGCCGTCGCGCGCTCGCTCGGGCGCGACATGAAGATGCCGGGCTTCCGCAAGGGGAAGGTCCCGCCGCAGGTCATCGCCCAGCGTCTGGGACGCGAGACCGTCCTCGACGAGACGATCCGCCAGACGCTCGGTCGCTGGTACATGGAGGCGATCGACGCGGGCTCGCTGCATCCGGTCGGCGACCCCGACCTCTCGCTCGACGACCCGCCGGCCGCCGGCGAGCCACTGACCTTCAGCTTCGAGATCGGCGTGCGTCCGACCGCCCAGCTGGGGACCTACAAGGGCCTCGAGGTCGCCCGGCGCGAGCCCGGCGCCGAGGACGAGGCCATCAGCGCCCAGATCGACGAGCTGCGCGAGCGCATGTCGAAGCTCGAGACCGTCGAGGAGGCCGCCACCGAGGGCGACTTCGTCGTCATGGACTACACCGGGCGCCTCGGCGACGAGCCCTTCGAGGGCGGAACCGGCGCCGACCAGCTGATCGAGCTGGGCTCCGGGCGCCTGATCCCGGGCTTCGAAGAGCAGCTGACCGGCGCCTCCGCCGGCGACGAGCGCGTCGTCGAGCTGACCTTCCCCGAGGACTACCAGGCCGAGCATCTCGCCGGGCAGGACGCGACCTTCGACGTCACCGTCAAGGAGATCCGCCGTCGCGTGCTCCCCGAGCTCGACGACGCGTTCGCCAACGAGGCCGCCGGCCTCGAGACGGTCGACGAGCTGCGCGAGGACGTCGCCGGGCGCATCCGCGAGATGGACGCCGAGCGCGCCGAGGCGGAGTTCCGCGAGGCCTGCCTGGACGCCGCCGTCGCCCATGCGACGATCGAGGTGCCCGACGCGCTCGTCGAGGCCCGCGCGCGCGAGCTGCTCGACCGGATGCTCCACCAGCTCGAGCACCAGGGCATCAATCGCGACATGTACTTCCAGATCTCCGGTCGCAGCGAGGAGGACCTGCTGGAGGAGAGCCGCGAGGACGCCGCGCAGACGCTGCGCCGCGAGGCGGTCCTGGCCGCGATCGTCGAGGCCGAGCAGATCGCACCCTCCGACGGCGACGTGCTCGACGCCCTGCAGGCATCCGCCGCGCGCGACAACTCCACGCCGGAGAAGCTGCGCGCCGAGCTCGAGAAGGCCGGCCGCCTGGACGACCTGCGCGACGACCTCGCCCAGCGCGCCGCGCTCGACCTGCTCGTCGAGCACGCGACCGCGGTCCCGGCCGAGCCGGCGGCGGACGAGCCCGCCGCCGAGGACGCGGGCGACGCCGGCGACGAGCCGTCCGCGTAGCCGCGCCCGACCATCCGTCCAGGCCGGCGTGCGGGGCCGTCCCGAAGGGCTAGAAACCCTGTCGGGCAGGGCACCCGCCGTTGCTAGGCTTCGCACCCTGGTTCCGGCTGCGTCGTTGCCGCCGGAAGGAATAGCGCGCAGCGACCGAAATAGAGCGGAGACCATGAGCCCCCTTGTCCCCATGGTGGTGGAGCAGACGTCGCGAGGCGAGCGTGCCTTCGACATCTACAGCCGCCTCCTGAACGAGCGCATCATCTTCCTGGGCACGCCCGTGGACGACCAGATCGCGAACCTCATCGTGGCGCAGCTGCTCCACCTCGAGTCCCAGGATGCCGACAAGGACATCTCGATCTACATCAACTCCCCCGGCGGCTCGGTCTACGCGGGCCTGGCGATCTACGACACGATGCAGTTCATCAAGCCGCAGGTGTCGACGATCTGCGTCGGCATCGCGATGTCGATGGGCGCGCTGCTGCTGGCCGGCGGCGCGGAGGGCAAGCGCATGGCACTCCCCAACGCGAAGATCCTGATCCACCAGGTCTCCTCCGGGTTCCAGGGACAGGCGACGGACATCGAGATCCACGCCAAGGAGATCATCGACGTGCGCCAGCGCCTGGACAAGATCCTCGCCAAGCACACGGGCCAGGACTACGAGAAGGTCAGCAGAGACACCGAGCGCGACTACTTCATGTCGTCCGAAGAGGCGACCGAATACGGCATCATCGACCGCGTCATCACCCAGCACTAGCGGGCGACGGCGAGGGAGCTTCCTGGGAGAGAGATGGCTCGTCCGACCGATTCAAATGAGCAGTTGCTGTGCAGCTTCTGCGGGAAGTCCCAGCGCCAGGTCAAGAAGCTGATCGCCGGGCCTGGCGTCTACATCTGCGACGAGTGCATCGATCTCTGCAACGAGATCATCGATGAGGAGCTGACGGCGCCGCCGTCCTTCGACCTCGAGAACCTGCCGCGCCCGAAGGAGATCTACAGCGTCCTGGACGAGTACGTCGTCGGGCAGGAGTCCGCCAAGCGCTCGCTGTCGGTGGCCGTCTACAACCACTACAAGCGCGTCCAGATGGCGCAGACGGCCGATCAGGAGATCGAGCTGCAGAAGTCGAACATCCTGCTGCTCGGCCCGACCGGCTGTGGCAAGACGCTGCTCGCGCAGACGCTCGCGCGCATCCTCAACGTGCCGTTCGCGATCGCCGACGCCACGGCGCTGACCGAGGCCGGCTACGTCGGCGAGGACGTCGAGAACATCCTGCTGAAGCTGATCCAGGCGGCCGACTACGACGTCAAGAAGGCCGAGACCGGGATCATCTACATCGACGAGGTCGACAAGATCGCGCGCAAGGCGGACAACCCATCGATCACGCGCGACGTCTCCGGCGAGGGCGTCCAGCAGGCGCTCCTGAAGATCCTCGAGGGCACCACCGCCAGCGTGCCCCCGCAGGGCGGACGCAAGCATCCCCACCAGGAGTTCCTGACGATCGACACGACGAACATCCTGTTCATCTGCGGCGGGGCGTTCGCGAACCTCGACCAGGTGATCGAGCGGCGGATCGGCAACAAGGGCGTCGGGTTCGGCGCGACGATCGAGACGAAGGCCCAGAAGGACACGGGCCGCGTCTTCGCCAAGTGCCTGCCCGAGGATCTCGTCAACTACGGCCTGATCCCCGAGTTCATCGGCCGCCTGCCCGTGATGAGCGCCGTCAACCAGCTCACGCGCGAGGACCTCATCTCGATCCTCACCGAGCCGCGCAATGCGCTCACCAAGCAGTTCCAGAAGTTCTTCAACTTCGACGGCATCGAGCTCGTCTTCTCCGAGGACTCGCTGAACTCGATCGCCGACAAGGCGCTCGAGCGCGAGACCGGCGCGCGCGGCCTGCGCTCGATCCTCGAGGAGATCCTGCTCGAGGTCCAGTTCGAGCTGCCCTCACGCCGCGACGTCAAGAAGTGCGTCGTCACCAGGGAGACGGTCGAGAACGGCAACCCGCCGACGCTCGTCACCGAGGCGGTCGACGACGAGGAGACCGAGCAGGAGGCCGCGGCGGGCTAGCCCGTTCGGGGTACACCGCCGGCCATGGCCCTCTCCCGTCGTTTCCGCGCCGTCCCCTGGCTGCTCGTCCTGGCGGCCATCCAGGTCCTGTACGACCACTGGCAGCGCCTCGAGCGCGACGACCGCGCCCGCGTCACCC
The DNA here is from genome assembly GCA_036510915.1 of Solirubrobacteraceae bacterium. Lineage (GTDB taxonomy): Bacteria > Actinomycetota > Thermoleophilia > Solirubrobacterales > Solirubrobacteraceae > F1-60-MAGs163. The sequence continues at coordinate 8,039 of DATCDC010000109.1, forward strand.
AGGTCCTGCGCGACTCGCGCGGGCTGCCCCACAGGATGAGCGCGAAGGAGCGCCACGAACTCGTCGAGATCGCGCGGCGCTTCGACCACATCGCACTCGGCCGCGACCTCGCCAGCACGGCCGCGCCGTTCCCGGTCCCGGGGCTCAAGACCAAGAAGCCCAAGTAGATCGCAGGCCGGAGCGGCTCCGCCGTAGACTCACCGGCCCGTGTCCGACCTGACCAGCAAGACCCGCTTCGAGCCGGGCGAGGCCGAGCCCCGGATCATGGAGCGCTGGCTCGCCAGCGGGCTCTTCCATGCCGAGCCGGAGGGCACCGCTGCCGAGAACTACTCGATCGCGATCCCGCCGCCGAACGTCACCGGCGCGCTGCACATGGGCCACGCGCTGAACGGGTCGATCCAGGACGTGCTGATCCGCCACCACCGGATGCGCGACCGGCGCAGCGAGTGGATCCTCGGCACCGACCACGCCGGGATCGCGACGCAGAAGCAGGTCGAGAGGCGCCTCGTCGAGCAGGGCACGACGCGCGAGGCGATCGGCCGTGAGGCCTTCATCGAGCAGGTCTGGAGCTGGCGCCGCGAGTTCGGCGGCACGATCATCGAGCAGTTCAAGCGCCTGGGCGCCTCCTGCGACTACTCGCGCGAGCGCTTCACGCTCGACGAGGGCTACCACCGTGCGGTGACGAAGGTCTTCGTCGACCTGTACGCCGACGGCCTGATCTACCGCGACAACTACATGGTCAACTGGGATCCGGGCAGCCGCTCGGCGATCTCCGACCTGGAGGTCGAGGACCGCGAGGTCACCGACACGCTCTACTCGATCGCCTACCCGCTGGCCGACGGGACCGGCGAGGTCGTCGTCGCGACGGTGCGCCCCGAGACGATGCTCGCCGACACCGCCGTCGCGGTGAACCCCGGCGACGAGCGCTTCGCGCAGCTGATCGGGCGCGCGGTGACCCTGCCGCTCGTCGGCCGCGAGCTGCCGATCATCGGTGACGACTACGTCCGGACGGACTTCGGCACGGGCTGCCTGAAGATCACCCCGGGCCACGACCCCAACGACTTCGAGATCGGGCGCCGGCACGGGCTCGGCGAGATCGGCGTGATCGGCGAGGACGGCTGCATGACGCAGGAGGCGGGCGCCTATGCCGGCCTCTCCGTGGCGGCCGCGCAGGAGGCAGTCGTCGCCGAGCTGCGCGCACAGGGCCTGATCCGCGCCGAGGAGCCCTACACGCACACCGTGCCCTACTCGCACCGCTCCGGCGAGCGCATCGAGCCGCTGATCTCGCTGCAGTGGTTCATGAACATGGACCAGCTCGCGCCGCCGGCGATCGGCGCGGTCACCAGCGGGCGCGTACGCATCCATCCCGAGAGCCAGTCGCGGCGCTACGTCGACTGGCTGGAGCAGATCCGGCCGTGGTGCATCAGCCGCCAGCTGTGGTGGGGCCACCAGCTGCCGGTCTGGTACCGCGGCGAGGAGACCCACGTCGGGCTGGAGGCGCCCACGGGGGAGGGCTGGACGCGCGACCCCGACGTCCTCGACACGTGGTTCAGCTCGGCGCTGTGGCCGTTCGCCACGCTCGGCTGGCCCGAGGAGACGCCCGAGCTCAGGGCCTTCTACCCGACCGACGTGCTCTCGACGGCGCGCGACATCCTCTTCCTGTGGGTCGCGCGGATGGTGATGATGGGCCTGCGCTTCGCGGGCGACGTGCCGTTCGCCGACGTCTACGTGCACTCGGTCATCCAGGCGCCCGATGGGCGGCGCATGAGCAAGTCGCTGGGCACCGGCATCGACCCGTTGCAGGAGATCGACCGCCACGGGGCCGACGCGGTGCGCTTCGGCCTGCTCGCGATGTCCTCCACGCAGGACGTGCGCTACTCCAGCGAGAAGGTCGAGCAGGGCCAGGCGCTGGCGAACAAGCTCTTCAACGCCTCGCGCTTCGTGCTGCTGAACGTCAGCCCCGACGCGCCGGCCGGGCCGCGCCCGACGACGGTCGAGGACCGCTGGATCCTCTCGCGCCTGCAGCGCGTCGTCGCCGGGACGCAGCGGCGGCTCGACGAGTTCGACTTCGCCAAGGCGGCGCTCGGCCTCTACGACTTCGTCTACGGCGAGCTGTGCGACTGGTACCTGGAGCTCGTCAAGGGCCGCGAGTACGACGCGGACCTCTCAGCGACGCTGCTGCACGTGCTGCGCGAGACGCTCGCGCTCGCCCACCCGTTCATCCCGTTCGTCACCGAGGAGCTGTGGGCCTCGGTCCCGCAGGCCGAGGGCCTGCTGGCGGGCGCCCGCGCCCCCGTCGCAGACGCGGCGCTGATCGACGAGGACGCCGAGCGACGGATCGCAGGCGTGATCGGCGCGGTCACCGCGGTGCGCTCCTGGCGCAGCGAGGCGGGCGCGCCCCCCGGCGCGCGCCTGCCCGCGCGGCTCAGTGTCGAGGGCTACCCGGAGACCGCGCCGCTCGTGGCGCGCCTGGCCCGCCTGGACCTCGAGGCCGGCGCGGCGTCGGCCGAGGAGGCCGCGGCGAGCATCCCGGTCCCGGGTGGCGCAATCGAGCTGCTCCCGTCCGAGGTCGTCGACCCGCAGGCCGAGGCCGCCAAGCGCGACGCGCGCCGGCGGGAGCTGGAGGCGGAGATCGCCCGCGCCGAGGGCAAGCTCGCCGACGCGGGCTTCGTCGCGAAGGCGCCGCCGGCCCTCGTCGACGCCGAGCGCGAGAAGCTCGCGCGCCTGCGCGCCGAGCTCGTGACGCTGTGACGGGCCCCGCGACGATGGCCGGCCAGCTCCCGAGGACCGATCGCGACTGGTCCGTCGCCGACGCCGAGCGCTGGCTGCTGTCGCTCGAGGTCTTCGGCATGAAGTTCGGCCTGGAGCGCATGCGCCGGCTGATGACCGTGCTCGGCAACCCGCAGCAGCGCTTTCGCTCGATCCACGTGGTCGGCTCGAACGGCAAGTCCTCGACGGTGCGGATGATCGCCGCGATCCTCGAGCGCCACGGCGTCGCGACCGGCGCCTACCTCTCACCGCACCTCGTCTCGTTCGCGGAGCGCGTGCAGGTGCGCGGGCACGACATCGACGAGGCCGACTTCGCCGGCGCGGTCGCCCGCGCCGCGCGGGCGACCGGCGCCGTCAACCGCAGCTCGCCCGACGACGAGCCGGTCACGCAGTTCGAGGCGCTGACGGCGGCCGCCTACGACGAGCTCGCGCGCCGGGGCGTGCAGGCCGCGGTGATCGAGGCCGGCCTCGGCGGGCGCTATGACGCGACGAACGTCATCCCGTCCGAAGTCCAGGTGCTCACGAACATCGGCCTCGAGCACACCCGCTGGCTGGGGCCGACGATCGCCGACATCGCTGCCGAGAAGGTCGACGTCGTGCGCCCGCACGGGACGCTCGTGGTCGGCGCCGGGCTGCATCCGGACGCGCTCGCGGTCGCCGCGCAGGTCTGCCAGGAGCGCGGCGCGCGGCTGATCGTCGCGCCGGCCGACCCGGGCGTCGAGGTGCTCGCGCAGGGGCCGTTCCAGCGCCGCAACTTCGCGCTCGCCGCCGCCGCCGCGCACGCGTTCCTCGGCGCGCTCGACGCGCGCCGTGTCGCGGCGGCCGCTGCGGCGACGATCGTGCCCGGCCGCTTCGAGGTCGTCGGCGAGCACCCGGTGACCGTGTTCGACGGCGCCCACAACCCCGACGGCATGCGCGCGCTGGCCGAGGCGCTCGAGGGCTTCCTCGACGGGCGCCGGCTGGTCGCCTGTCTGTCCGTGCTGGAGGACAAGGACGCCGCGCAGATGCTCGGCGCGCTGCTGCCGCTCTGCGACGAGGTCGTGCTGACCGCCGCGCGCAACCCGCGCGCGCTCTCGCCCGCCACGCTCGAGTCGCTCACGCGCCAGGTCGCCGGCCGCGGCGAGGACTTCGCGCACGTCGTGCCCAGCCCGCACGCCGCGCTCGCCGCCGCGCGCCGCGCGGCCGGGCCGCAGGGCGTCGCGCTGGCGACCGGCTCGCTGTATCTCATCGCCGATCTGCTGCGCCCCGAGGGCGCCGCGAGGGGGTCGACCCTGTGAACGAGAACGGCCCGTCGGTCATCACGATGGTGATCGCGGTCGCGGTGATCGTGGCGCTCGTGATCCTCGTCTTCTTCGGGATCGGATACCTGTTCGGGCGCGCCTTCCTCTAGGCCTTTCCCCTGCAATCGGAAGGGCATCGGCGTCACGCGGCGAACGGTGCTCTACCCTGCACGCGGATCGATGATGACCACCCCTGCCATATTCGGGATCACGAACAACACCCTGAACACGGTGGCGCAGCTCGTGCTGCTCGGCATCGTGGTCATGTGGCTGGCACTCGTCTGGTACACGTTCGCCGATGCGCGCAGGCGCACCGACGACGGCCTGCTGATCGCCTCGGCGACGCTGGCCGCGATCATCTTCCCCTTCCTGGGCACGATCGTCTACATGATCGTGCGCCCTCCGGAGTACCTGGAGGACGTCAAGGAGCGCGATCTGGAGATGCAGGCGGCCGAGGCGCGGCTGCTCTCCGCCGACTACCAGCTGTGCCCGCACTGCGACGCACCGGCGGGTCGTGACTTCCTGCGCTGCCCGCATTGCATGCGCAAGCTGCGCGACACCTGCGGGACGTGCGCCAAGCCGCTCGATCCCGACTGGCTGCTCTGCCCGTACTGCGAGGCCGAGATCCCCGGCGTGACGCCCGCGCGGCGCCGCCGCCGGCGCGACGAGGACTCCGAGGCGCCGCCCGACGGCGGTTTCGAGGATGATCCCGCTGCGCTGGACGAGTCCGCCGCCGGGGACCACACGCTCGTGGCACACGAGCACGACGACGCGCCCTGGCACGAGGCGCCGCCGTCCACGCAGCACTAGTTCCACAACCTACGGAGACTCCTCATGGACCGGACCCTGATCCTGGTCAAGCCGGATGCGTTCGCGCGCAACCTCACCGGTGAGATCATCGCCCGCTTCGAGCGCAAGGGCCTGCGGCTCGTCGCCCTGAAGCACATGACCGCCTCGCGCGAGCTCGCCGAGCAGCACTACGCCGAGCACGCCGAGCGCCCGTTCTTCGGTGAGCTCGTCGAGTTCATCACCAGCGGCCCGCTCGTCGCGATGGTGCTCGAGGGCCACGAGGCCGTCGTCGCCGCCCGCCAGGTGATCGGCGCCACGAACCCGCTCGAGGCCGCCCCGGGCTCGATCCGCGGAGACTTCGCATTGGAAATCGGGAGCAACATGGTCCACGGGAGCGACGCGCCCGAGTCGGCGGCCCGCGAAGCCGCATTGTTCTTCCCTGAACTGGGCTGAGCCCCCGCCCGGGGTGGCCCCCTTCACCTGGGACGACTCGCTGCTGCTGGTGCTGGCCTCGGCCTCGCCGCAGCGGCGGGCGATCCTGGAGCAGATCGGGGTGGCGTTCGACGTGCGCCCGACGCACGTCGAGGAGCTCGAGGACGGCGAGCCGGGGTTCCTGGCGGCCGAGAACGCCCGTCGCAAGGCTGCGGCCGGCCGCGCGGCCCTGACGGACGCCGAACGGGGCCACAGCGTCGTCCTGGCCTGCGACACGGTCGTGGCGCTCGACGGGTGCGTCTACGGCAAGCCTGCGGATGCCGCGCAGGCCCGCGCGTTCATCGCCGACCTCGCGGGCGCGACCCACGAGGTCCTGGGGGCGCTCGCCGTCGCGCTGCCCGACGGGCGCATCCTGGAGCGCACCGACCGCACGCGCGTGACCTTCGCGCCGCTCGATCCGGGCCAGGTCGCGGAGTACGTCGCGACGGGCGAATGGGAGGGCCGCGCGGGCGGCTATGCCATCCAGCAGCGCGGCGGCGCGCTGATCGAGGGCATCGAGGGCGACTACCTGAACGTCGTCGGCCTGCCCGTCCCGGCGCTGCGAGCGCTCGTGCAAGGCCTCGTGCGCCCGTTTTGAGCAGGCGCCCGCCGCTACACTGGTGCGCGATGCGGCCCCCCGCGCCCGCCCGCCGGGCGCCAGCCGGACGGTGAGCCGCATCACTCGCGTCCTATGGGTGTTTTCAGCTACCTGACCGGCATGGGCGGCCGCGACATGGCCGTCGACTTGGGCACCGCCAACACGCTCGTCTACGTGCGTGGGCGCGGCATCGTCCTGTCCGAGCCGAGCGTCGTCGCGATCGACTCGCGCTCCGGTGAGGTCCACGCCGTGGGGATCGAGGCCAAGCGCATGCTCGGCCGCACCCCCGGCACGATCCAGGCCATCCGCCCGCTGAAGGACGGCGTCATCGCCGACTTCGACGTGACGGAGGAGATGCTCCGCCACTTCATCCAGAAGGTCCACCAGAACCGCTGGGCGCATCCGCGCGTCGTCGTCTGCGTGCCCTCCGGCGTCACGGGCGTCGAGAAGCGCGCGGTCGAGGAGGCGTGCCTGTCGGCCGGCGCGCGCCAGGCCTACCTGATCGAGGAGCCGATGGCCGCCGCGATCGGGGCCGGTCTCCCCGTCGGCGAGCCGACCGGCTCGATGATCGTCGACATCGGCGGCGGCACGAGCGAGGTCGCGGTGATCTCGCTCGGCGGGATCGTCGTCTCGCAGTCGATCCGCATCGGCGGCGACGAGCTCGACGAGGCGATCATCAACTACGCCAAGCGCGAGTACAAGCTGCTCATCGGTCAACAGACCGCCGAGGAGGTCAAGCTCGAGATCGGCTCGGCCCACCCGATGGAGGACGAGCTCCAGGCCGAGATCCGCGGCCGCGACATGGTCAGCGGCCTGCCGAAGACCGTCGTCCTGACGAGCGAGGAGATCCGCCAGGCGCTCGAGGAGCCGCTCGCGCAGATCATCGATGCCGTCAAGGAGACGCTGGACCGGACCCCTCCGGAGCTCGCATCCGACATCATGGATCGCGGCATCATGCTCGCCGGCGGCGGATCACTCCTGCAGGGGCTCGATGAGCGCCTGCGCGAGGAGACCCAGATGCCCGCGCACCTGGCGGAATCCCCGCTGACCTGCGTGGCCGTCGGATCCGGTCGCTCGCTCGAGGAGTTCGAGGTCATCCATCGCGCCAACCGCACCACGAGGAATCGCCGCCGGCGCTACTAGCCGCCGAGCGCGAACCCGTCACCATGCCCCTTCCAGAGAGCTTCACGTGTACGACAAGTCGGTTCGCCGGCGCCGGGTAGCCCTCGCGCTCCTCGTCGCCTGCTCGCTGCTCCTGCTCACCGCGTACTTCGGTGAGTCGCAGGGCGGCGGGCTCCACAGCGTCCAGCGCGGCGTGCTGCAGGTCGTCACTCCGATCCAGGAGGGCGCCAGCCGCGCGCTCAAGCCCGTGCGCGACCTCTTCGGCTGGTTCGGCGACACGATCAACGCCAAGAGCGAGGTCGCGGGCCTCAAGAAGCAGAACGCGGTGCTGCGTCGCGACGCGATCGCCGGCAGCGACGCCGTGCGCATGAACGCCGAGCTGCAGAAGCTCGTCGGCCTCGACCAGAGCGCCGGCCTGCAGGGCACGAGGCCGGTCGCGGCGCGGGTCATCGGCGGCTCGCCGACGATCTGGAACTCGACGATCAGCATCGACGTCGGCACCGGCGACGGCGTCCGCGTCGGGCAGCCGGCGATCACCGGCGACGGGCTCGTCGGCGAGGTCACCTTCGCCGCCTCGGACTCCGCCGTGGTCACGCTCATCACCGACAGCTCGAGCGCCGTGCCCGCGCGCATCAGCAGGACCGGGGCACCCGGCATCGTGCAGACCGGCCCGGGCGGCCCGAGCGACCTGCGCTTCAACTGGCCCGCGGGCACCGGGCGCATCGACAGGGGCATGGCGATCGTCACGGCCGGGACGACCTCGAGCTCGGACAAGTACGAGTCGCTCTACCCGCCGGGCATCCCGGTCGGCGTCGTCACGCGCGTCGACGACGCGGGCACCGACACCCAGCAGGTGCATGTCGATCCCTACGCCGACATGCAGCGCCTGGAGTTCGTCCAGGTCCTGACCCGGCGCGTCAACGGGAATCGCGGATGACCGCCGACGTGCGCTCACTGACCTGGCGCCTGGCCGTGCTCGGCATCGTCACCGTGCTCGTGCAGATCGCCGCGATCTCGCAGCTGAAGCTGCTCGGCGCCAACGCGGACCTCACGCCGCTCGTCGTGGCCGCGGCGGGCCTGCTGGCCGGCTCGCTGCCGGGCGCCGCGTTCGGCTTCGCCGTCGGGCTGTTCCTCGACCTGGCGCTCGTGCAGACGGTCGGCATGTCCTCCCTGATCTTCCTGACGGTCGGCTACGGCGCCGGGCGCCTGCGCGAGCTGCGCGATCCGCAGGGTGCGGTCGTCCCGATCGTCGTCGGGGTCCTGGCGACCGTCGTGGCCCAGCTCGGCTTCGCGCTGATGCAGTTCCTGCTGGGCAAGGACGTCCCGATGGACATCGACCTCATCTGGCAGATCGTCCTGACGGTCGGGATCAACGCCGTGATCGCCTTCCCGGTCTACTCGCTCGTGCGCCGCTGGCTGCTGCCCGCGCTGCCCGAGGACCCGCGCCGGCGCCGCCGGCGCGCCTACACGACGGGCGGCCTCTCGCCGCTGAGCCGCGCATGATCGAGCCCGCAGGCAGCCCCGGCCGCTCAGGCACCCCGACGACGCCGCAGCTCGCGCTGCGTGTGGCGATCCTCGGCGGGATCGCCTTCGCGCTGTTCGCGATCGTCTTCCTGCGCCTGTGGTTCCTCGAGGTGCTCTCCGGTGATCAGTACCGCCAGCAGGCGCTCGACAACCGCGTGCGCATGGTCGCGGTGCCCGCACCGCGCGGCTCGATCCTCGACCGCAGCGGGACGGCGATCGTCGAGAACCGCCCGGCGACCGTGATCCAGCTCGACCCGCGCCGCCTGCCGGCCGGCGAGCGCGACGCGGCGGCCGCGTGGGGCCAGCAGATGAGCCTGCGCGCGCTGAAGCCCAAGGGGCAGCGCGGTAGGCCGATCCCCATCCCCGCCCCGACGACGCCGGAGCTGCGGGTGCGCTTCGCGCGGCTGGCGAACGCGCTCGGCGTTGCCCCCGCGCGCATCCAGGAGAGGGTCATCCAGCAGCTGGCGGTCCTGCCATACGCCAACGTGCGCGTGAAGGTCGACGTGCCGGCGACGGTCCGCAACTATCTGCTCGAGCGCCAGCGCGACTTCCCGGGCATCGCCGTCGAGCGCGTCTACCTGCGGCGCTACCCGCTCGGCTCGACCGCGGCGCAGCTGCTCGGCACCGTCGGGCAGATCAGCCCGGCGCAGCTCGGCACGCAGGCCTTCCGCGGCGTCCACCAGGGCGCGATCGTCGGGCAGGGAGGGCTCGAGCACGCCTACGACCGTTACCTGCGCGGGACCGACGGCGTGCAGACGATCACCGTCGACGCCTCAGGGCGCGCCAAGAGCTCGCGGCTCGCGCGCCAGCCGCACTCGGGCGACCAGCTGCGCACGTCGCTGGACCTCGACCTGCAGAAGACCGGGCAGACGGCGATGGCGAACGTCATCGCCTCGGGCACCGGGACGGCCGGCGCGTTCGTCGCCATGGATCCGCGCAACGGCCGCGTGCTCGCGATGGGTTCGTTCCCGACCTTCGACCCCAACGTCCTCGCGCGGCCGATCACGCAGGCGAAGTACAACGCGATCTTCGGCCCCAAGGCGGGCGCGCCGGACTTCAACCGCGCGATCGCCGGCGCCTACCCGACCGGCTCGACGTTCAAGCCGATCACGGCGATCGCCGCGCTGCAGAAGGGGATCATCACGCCTGACACGCCGGTCGACGACCCGGGCGTGTTCGTCGCCGGGACGCAGAAGTTCTACAACGCCGGCAAGGTGCCCAACGGGGTCGTGAACCTGCGCCGCGCGATCCAGATCTCCTCGGACGTCTTCTTCTACCGGCTGGGCAGCGAGGCCAACCCGCTCGGCCCCGTGATCCAGAGCTGGGCGCGCAAGCTCGGCCTCGACCACCCGACCGGCATCGACATCCCCGGCGAGGCCGGCGGGACGATCCCCGACCGGGCCTGGCGCGCGCGCCAGAACGCCAAGGAGGTCGCCTACGAGCACCAGCACCACACCCAGTGCCCACCGAACTGCCTGTTCTCCGACAAGCGCCCCTGGTCGGTCGGCGACAACATCCAGCTCGCGGTCGGCCAGGGCGACGTGCAGGCCACCCCGCTGCAGATGGCGACCGCCTACGCGACGCTCGAGAACGGCGGCACGGTCGTGCGCCCGCACCTGGGCCTGTCGGTCGAGGACGACACCGGCAGCCCGCTGCAGCAGATCGACACCCCGCCGGCGCGCCACGTCACGATGAACCAGGGCGACCGCCAGGCGATCCTCGACGGGCTGCACATGGCGACGATGGCCGACGGCACCTCGGCCGACGTCTTCCAGGGCTGGAACCAGAGCGCCTACCCCGTGTTCGGCAAGACGGGCACCGCCCAGCGCCCGCCGCGGCCCGACCAGTCCTGGTACGTCGCGTTCGTGCCCGACAAGACGCGCCCGGTCGTCATCGCCACGACCGTCGAGGACGGCGGCTGGGGCGCGCAGGCGGCGGCGCCGATCACCTGCCTGATGCTCAAGAGCTGGTACCACCAGAAGGCCGCCTGCAGCCCCGGCAGGTCGAAGACCAAGTGAGCACGCGCACCGCCATCCAGCCGGGAGCCGGCGAGACGGTCGCCCTGCCGCGCAGCGGCGGGCTGAACCTGCCGTTCGACCCGGTGCTGCTGCTCGCGACGCTGGGCCTGATCGCCTGCTCGCTGATCACCGTCGCCGACGCGACCGCCGACGACATCGCCGGCAACCCGCACTACTTCGTGACCCGCCAGGCGATCTACTTCGCCGTCGGTGCCGCGGCCGCGGCGCTGCTCTGGCGCCTGGACTACTCACGCCTGCGCGAGCTCAAGTATGCGACCTACGGCTTCCTGATCGCCTCGATCGTCGCCGTCATGGCGCTCGGCTCGGTCGCGCGCGGATCGCGCCGCGCGATCGACTTCCCCTTCTTCTCCTTCCAGGCCTCCGAGCTCGGGAAGGTCCTGCTCGTCGTGTCGCTGGCGGCCTTCATGGTCGACGCGTCGCGGCGGCTCGCCGACCGGCGGACGACCTCCCGGATGCTGCTCCTCGGCCTGGTTCCCGCGGCGCTCGTGATGTTGCAGCCGGACCTCGGCTCGGCGCTCGTCTTCATCGCGATCACGCTCACCATCCTGTTCGTTGCCGGCGCGCCGTGGCAGCACTTCGCCGCGCTCGGCGCGCTCGCCTGTGTGGCGGTCACGCTCGGCCTCGTCGTGCTGCCGGCCGCCGGCGTCAGCATCCTGCACGGCTATCAGAAGGACCGCCTGACGGCGTTCCTCCATCCTTCGAAGACCGCCGACAAGGCGGGCTACCAGCAGAACCAGTCGCGCATCGCCATCGGCTCCGGTGAGAAGACCGGCCGAGGAGATCACGCGACGCAGACGAAGTACAACTTCCTCCCCGAGCACCACACCGATTTCGTGTTCGCCGTCGTCGGCGAACGGTGGGGCTTCGCGGGAGCCGCACTCGTCCTCTCCCTCTATGCGCTGCTCATCTGGCGCTGCCTGCGCATCCTCACGCTCTCGAAGAACCTCTACGGCGCACTCGTCGCGGGCGGCATCGTCGCGATGCTGCTCTTCCAGGTCTTCGTGAACGTCGGGATGACCATCGGGATCATGCCGATCACCGGCATCCCGCTGCCCCTCATGAGCTATGGCGGCTCGTCGATCATCGCGACGATGCTGGCCATCGGGCTCCTGCAGTCGATCTATGCACAGGGGCGTGCCGCAGCCGCGGGCAAGGGACGGGTGCTCACATTCTGAATCGGAAGCGAGTGACGCACCAGTGAAAAAGCAAGTGCACGTCAGCGTGGACCCCTGGGAGACCAGGGTCGCGCTGCTCGAACAGGCCGGCACACCGGCCCCCAAGGGCGGCGCGCGCGCCGCCCGCAGGAAGGACCCGAGCGCGGGCTACCGCGTCGCCGAGCTGTACATCGAGCGGCGCGGAAGCCGCTCGATCGTCGGCAACATCTACCTCGGGCGCGTCGACAACGTGCTCGACGGCCTCGAGGCGGCGTTCGTCGACATCGGGCTGGAGAAGAACGGCTTCCTGCACATCGACGAGATCGTCCTGCCCGGGGTCGAGATCCCGCGGCGCGGGCGCGGCCAGGAGGGCGGCAAGCGCATCAGCGACATCCTCAAGCCCGGCCAGGAGATCGTCGTGCAGGTCGTCAAGGACCCGCTGAAGACCAAGGGCGCGCGGCTGTCGATGGACCTGACGATCGCGGGCCGCTACATGGTCTACACGCCGACCGGCGAGGGCATCGGGGTCTCCAAGCGCCTGGAGGACAAGGAGCGCGAGCGCCTGCGCCGCGCCGTCAAGGGCCTTGAGCTCAAGGGCGGGGGCGCGATCGTGCGCACCGCGGCGCACGGCGCCCGGCGCGAGGACTTCGAGCGCGAGCTGCCCTACCTGTTCAAGCTGCACGAGGTGCTGCAGGGGCGCGTCGCCCGGCAGTCGGCGCCGTCGCTCGTCTTCCAGGACGCGGACCTCTCGGTGCGCGTCGTGCGCGACATCTTCAGCGCGGACTTCGAGCGCGCGGTCGTCGACGACGAGAAGCAGTACCAGCGGCTCGTCTCGTTCTTCACGCGCACCGCGCCCGAGCTCGTCGACCGCGTCGAGCTGTGGGAGGGCTCCAAGCCGCTGTTCGAGGAGACCGGCGTCGAGGAGGTCATCGACGGCCTGATCTCGCGCCGCGTCGACCTGCCCAGCGGCGGCTACCTGATGGTCGACTACGGCGAGGCGCTCACCGTCTTCGACGTGAACTCCGGGTCGTTCGTCGGGCGCGGCAAGCAGGCGCGCCTGGAGGACACGATCACGAAGACGAACCTCGAAGCCGCCGAGGAGGTCGTCCGCCAGCTGCGGCTGCGCGACATCGGCGGCATCATCGTCATCGACTTCATCGACATGGCCAAGGCGCGCAACCGCGACGCCGTCATGAAGGTGCTGCGCGGGGCGCTGGACCAGGACCGCACGAAGACGTTCACCGCCGAGATCTCCAAGCTCGGGCTCGTCGAGATGACGCGCCAGAACGTCACCGAGGGCGTGCGCGAGATCATCTCCCGCACCTGCCCGACCTGCGACGGCGACGGCGTCGTCCTCAGCGAGGAGACCGTCGCGATCGAGCTCGATCGCAAGCTGCGAGAGCTCGCGGCCCGTGCGCCGCGCGGGGTGGAGGCGTTCCTCGTCCAGGTGCACCCGCTCGTGAGCATGGAGTTCACGGGCCTGGGCGCGCGCATGCTGCACGAGCTCGAGGCGGCGACCGGCAAGGTCTTCCACTTCGAGGGCTCGGACAGCCTGTCGCTCGACCACTTCGCCGTGACCATGGAGGGGACGGTCGAGGAGGTGCGCGAGCGCGCGGTGCCCTTCCAGGAGGGCGAGGAGGTGCTCGTCACGATCGTCGAGCCGCACATGTACAACGTGGACGACGCGGTCGCCAAGATCGACGGCTACGTCGTCTCGGTCACCGGCGGCGGGCGGTTCATCGGCGACAAGCGCCTCGTGCGCATCGAGGAGGCCGGCCGCAACTCGGCGCGCGCCACCCTCGTCGGCGGCCCCGGGCCGCAGCCGAAGGCGCAGAGCACCCGCCCGGGGCGCTCGCAGGCGGTCTCGGACGGCGCCTCCGCGGCGGGCGAGACCACCGGGAACGGCGATGCCCTAGAATCGAAGCCTCGGCGCCGCGGCCGCAGAGGCGGACGGCGCCGTTCCGCTGCCACGGCGGAGGCCGCTCCCGCGGCCGAGAACCCCACCGAGTAGGAAACACTCATGTACGCGATCGTCAAGACCGGCGGAAAGCAATACCGCGTCGAGAAGGGCCAGACCCTGCTCGTCGAGCGCCTGCCCGAGGACGAGGGCGCGACCGTCGCGCTCGAGCCGCTCCTCTTCCGCTCGGACGACACCGTCTTCGACGCCGACGGCCTCGCCAAGGTCAAGGTCGACGCGAAGATCGTCGAGCACCTCCGCGGACCCAAGATCCGCGTGTTCAAGTTCAAGCCCAAGAGCGGCTACAAGCGCACGGCGGGCCACCGCCAGGAGCTAACCCGCATCGAGGTCACCGACATCAAGCAGCTCTCGCGCAAGCCGGCGGCCGAGACGGCCGACGCGCCCGCCGAGGAGCCCGCCGCAGAGACGAAGGAGTAGCAGCGACCGATGGCACACAAGAAGGGGCTCGGCTCCTCCCGCAACGGCCGCGACTCGAACGCCAAGCGCCTCGGCGTCAAGACGTTCGCCGGCCAGAGCGTCACCGGCGGCGAGATCATCGTCCGCCAGCGCGGCACGGTCTTTCGTCCTGGCGACGGCGTCGGCATGGGCCGCGACCACACGATCTTCGCCACCAGCCCGGGGCTCGTCGAGTTCACGCGCGGCCGCCGCGGCCGGATCGTGAACGTCGTCGCCCCCGACGCCGAGTAGAACCATCCGATGAGCGCGCGCACCGCGATGCGCGTCGTGGGGGCCGGTCGCCTGGCGATCGGCCTCGGGATGGTCGCTGCGCCCGTCGCGCTCGGGAAGCCGTGGGTCGGCGAGGCCGCCGATCTGCCCGGCGGCCAGGTGGTGGTGCGCTCGCTCGGCGCCCGCGAGGTGCTGCTGGGCTTCATGGCGGTGCATGTCGCGGGCGCCCGGGATCCGCTGATCGCCGCGCGCTGGTCGGCGGCGATCGCCGTCTGCGACCTCGTCGACGGCGTCGCGACCGGCGCCGCGCGCGATGACGCCGGCCCGAAGGCCGACGCGGTGATCGCGATCGCGCTCGGGACAGCCGTCGCCGGGTGGGGGATCGCCCGGCGCCTGCGCGCCGCCTGACAGCGGCGCTCAGACCGACTGCTGCGTCGGGCGCACGAGGATCTCGTTGACGTCGACATGCGGCGGCTGCGAGACGGCGTACATCACGGCGTTCGCGATGTCCTGCGCCACGAGCGCGGCCTGCGGGCGGTTGTCGAAGAACGGCGTGTCGACCGCCCCCGGCTCGATCAGCGTGACGCGCACGCCGGAGCCGGCGAGCTCGGCGCGCAGCGACTGCCCCATGCCGGTGACGGCCCACTTCGTGCTCGAGTAGAGGCTGCCGGGCATCGCGACGCGCCCGGCGACCGAGCCCGTCAGCAGCATGTGCCCCGTGGTCTCCTTCACCGCGTCGATCGTCGCGCGGATCGTGTAGGCGCAGCCCAGGACGTTCGTCAGGACCATCTCGCGCCAGTGTTCGTCGGTGTCGCCTTCGGCCCTGGTGAAGCTGCGCTTCGCGCCGAAGCCGGCGTTGGCGAACACGACGTCGATCCGCCCGAAGCGCGCGAGCGCCGCGGCGGCCATCGCCTCGGTGTCGGCCGGGCTCGTGACGTCGGTGACGACGGCGAGTGCGGCATCCGGGCCGCCGCACTCCTCTGCCAGCGCTGTGAGCTTGTCCTGCGAGCGCGCCGCGAGGACGAGCCGGTAGCCGGCCTGCGCGGCCGCGTGCGCGGTCGCCGCGCCGATGCCGGACGAGGCGCCGGTGATGAGGAAGACCTTGTCGGCCATCGTGGTGCTCCTGTCGTCGGTGCTGCGAGGATGGGATGGGCGGGCGCCCCGTGCGCCCGCGGGATACATGCTCTACGACAAGGCTCGCATCTTCGTTCAAGGCGGCCGCGGTGGGGACGGCTGCATGTCGTTCCGCCGCGAGGCGCACGTGCCCCATGGCGGCCCCGACGGCGGGGACGGCGGCCACGGCGGCAACGTCGTGCTGCTCTGCGACGACTCCCAGCGGGACCTGCAGAGCTTCAAGCGCCGCGCGCACTACAAGGCCGAGCGCGGGCGCCACGGTGAGGGCGCGCTCAAGCAGGGCCCCGCGGGCCCCGACCTCGTCGTCCATGTCCCGCCCGGCACGGTCGTGCGGCTGCCCGACGGGACGCTGCACGATCTCGTCATCCCCGGCCAGCAGGCGGTCGTCGCCCGCGGCGGCACCGGCGGGCGCGGCAACGCGCGCTTCAAGAGCCCTACGCGCCAGTCGCCGCGCTTCTCGGAGAACGGGCTCGCCGGCGCCGAGGACTGGATCGACCTGCAGCTCAAGCTGCTGGCGGACGTCGGCCTGGTCGGGATGCCCAACGCCGGCAAGTCCTCGCTGATCTCCGTGCTCACGCGCGCGGCCCCGAAGATCGCCGACTACCCGTTCACGACGCTCGAGCCCAACCTCGGCGTGCTCGAGTCGCCCGACCGCCAGCTCGTCCTGGCCGACATCCCGGGCCTGATCGAGGGCGCCAGCGAAGGCGCCGGCCTCGGGCACGACTTCCTGGCGCACGTCGAGCGCACGCGCCTGCTCGTGCACGTCGTCGACCTCGCGCCGCTCGACGGCTCCGAGCCGGAGGAGAACTTCGAGGTGATCGAGCACGAACTCGCCCGCCACGACGCCCGCCTGGCGGCGCTGCCGCGCATCCTGGCGCTGTCCAAGGCCGATCTCGTCCCGCCCGCCGACGCCGCGCAGGCGGCCGAGCGCTGGCGCGCGCGCCCGGGGCCCGACGTCCCGGTGTTCGTGACCTCGAGCGCCACGCACGAGGGTCTCGACGAGCTGGCGCGCGAGCTGCTGCGCCGCGTGCCCGTCGAGGCCCCGCACGCACCGGAGGAGCTCGCGGCTGCGGGGGCGCTCGCCGAGCACCAGGTCTTCCGCCCGGCCGCCGGTCGCGCCTGGAGCGTGGTGTGCGCGGGACCCGGGGCCTACCGGGTCAGCGGGGAGCCCGTCGAGCGGCTGATCGCCCGCTACGACATCGAGAACGAGGAGGCGCTCGCCCAGGTCGAGCGGCGCCTGAAGCGCATGGGCGTCATCCGTGCGCTCGAGGACGCGGGCTTCGAGCCCGGCGACGACGTCGAGATCGCGGGCGTCGTCTTCGAGCTCGATCCGGGCTGATCGGCGCCTCGAGCGCGCCGCTCCGCGGGCCGACCCGCGGATACCCTTGCGCCCCGTGGGCCGCTACGTCGTCAAGCTGGGGTCGAACATCGTCGCGCGCGACGACGGGTCGCTGCGCGACGACGTGCTGTCCCACATCTGCGGTGAGATCGCCGGCCGCCACCATGCTGGTGACGACGTCGTCGTCGTCACCAGCGGCGCGATCGCGTGCGGGATCGCCGTCATGGGCCTCGAGGGGCGGCCGGGTGGCCTGGGCGACCTGCAGGCGGCGAGCGCGGTCGGTCAGGGCAAGCTGTACCGGTCGTACGACGAGCTGCTGCGCGGCCACGGGGTGACGAGCGCGCAGGTGCTGCTGACGTTCTTCGACCTCAGCGAGCGCGGCCACTACCTCAACGCGCGGCGCACGCTCGCGCGGCTGCTCGACTGGCGCGTCGTCCCCGTGATCAACGAGAACGACACGACGGCGACCGAGGAGATCACCTTCGGTGACAACGACTTCCTCGCCGCGCAGGTGGCGATCCTCGTCGGCGCCGATCGCCTCGTCCTGCTGACCAACCAGGACGGGCTGCACGTCTCGGACCCGCGCGATGACCCGTCCGCGGCGCTCGTGCGCGAGGTCACGGACGTCGCCGAGCTCGGCGCCTTCCAGATCGGTCAGAGCCCGTCGCTTCTGGGCTCCGGCGGCATGCGCTCGAAGGTCGTGGCGGCCGAGATGGCCACGGCCGCCGGGATCCCGACGACCATCTGCAGCGGCCTGCGCGAGGGCGTGCTCGCGCGCGCGCTCGCCGGCGAGCGCGAGGGCACGAGCTTCGCTCCGCAGGAGCAGCGCTACTCCTCGTTCGAGCTGTGGCTGAAGTACGCCAAGCCGGCGCTCGGGACCGTCGTCGTCGACGCCGGCGCCGCGCGCGCCCTGCGTGAGGGCGGCGCGTCGCTGCTGCCGGTCGGGGTCGTCGAGGTGCACGGCGGCTTCGGGCAGGGCGACGCGGTCGAGGTCAGCGACGGCGCATCGGTGATCGGCAAGGGGATCTCGAGCTACAGCGCAGCCGACCTGCGCCGCGTCCTGGGCAAGAAGAGCGACGAGGTCCGGCGCCTGCTGCCCCGCGCCGCCGACGAGACGGTGCACCGGGACTACTTCGTGCTGGCGTGAGGATGAGCGACCGGGGACCACAGCCGGCGACGGGCGAACTCCGGCGCGCTGTCGGCGTGAGGATGAGCGACCGGGGACCACAGCCGACGACGGGCGAACTCCGGCGTGCCGTCGGCGTGAGCGCGGGCGCCGATTACCCTGTGGGCATGGCCACCACCGCCCAGTCCGTCGCGCAGATCTGCCGCACGGCGCGCGACGCGTCACGCACGCTCGCGCGCGCCGGCGCGGCGACCAAGGACGCCGCGCTGCACGCGATCGCCGACGCGCTCGAGGCCCGCTGTGCCGAGATCCTCGAGTCCAACGCGCGCGACATGGATGCGGGCGCCGAGGCCGGCCTGTCGGGCGCGCTGCTCGACCGCCTGCAGCTGACCGAGGAGCGGGTGCGCGCGATCGCCGCGGGCGCCCGCCAGGTCGCTGCCCTGGAGGACCCGGTCGGCGAGCTGATCGGCGGCGGTCGGCTCGCGAACGGCATGGAGCTGCGCAAGGTCCGCGTCCCGCTCGGAGTCGTGGCCATCGTCTACGAGGCGCGCCCCAACGTGACGATCGATGCCGCGGCGCTGTGCCTGAAGTCGGGGAACGCCTGCGTCCTGCGCGGCTCGTCGTCCGCGGCGCACTCGAACGCCGTCCTCGCGGCGATCGCCGCCGAGGCGGCCGAGGAGGCCGGGCTGCCGGCCGGGTCGGTCGTCCTGGTGTCCGGCGGCGGGCGCGGGGAGCTCGCCGAGCTCGCCACCCAGGACGGGGTCGTCGACCTGATCATCCCGCGCGGCGGTGAGGGCCTGAAGGCGGCGCTGAAGGGCGTCGCGACGGTCCCGGTGATCTACGCGGCGTCGGGCAACTGCCACGTCTACGTCGACCGCTCCGCCGACCTGGACCGCGCGCTGGCGATCGCCGTGAACGCCAAGACCCACCGCCCGGGCGTCTGCAACGCCGCCGAGACGCTGCTGGTGCACGCGGACGTCGCCGCGGACTTCGTGCCGCGTGCGCTCGCCGCGCTGCGCGAGGCCGGGGTGGAGCTGCGCGTCGACGCGCGCACGCGCTCGCTCGCCGGCCCGGAGCTTGAGCAGGTCGTCGTCGAGGCCGTCGAGGAGGACTGGGACACCGAGTTCCTGGCCCTCGTGATGGCGGTCGGCGTCGTCGACTCGCTCGAGCAGGCGATCGAGCACGTCAACGCCCATGGCAGCGGTCACTCGGAGGCGATCGTCACAGCCGACCTGGACGCGGCGCGCGCCTTCGAGCACGGCGTCGACGCGGCGTGCGTCTACATCAACGCCTCGACGCGCTTCACCGACGGGGCGGAGTTCGGGATGGGGGCGGAGATCGGCAACTCGACGCAGAAGCTCCATGCGCGCGGGCCGATCGGGCTGCGCGAGCTGTGCACGTTCAAGTACGTCGTGACCGGCGACGGCCACGTCCGCGGCTGAAGCGCCGAGTATGCCCCGCGTCGGCATCCTCGGCGGGACGTTCAACCCGCCGCACATCGGCCACCTCGTGTGCGCGGAGGACGCGCGCGATCAGCTCGGGCTGGACGAGGTCCTGCTGATGCCGGTCCACCGCCCGCCGCACAAGGAGGCCGTGGGAGACCCCGGTCCGGCCGCGCGGCTCCTGCTGTGCGAGCTCGCCGTCGCCGGCGAGGCGCGGCTGCGGGCCTCGTCGCTGGAGGTCGATCGCGGCGGCCCGTCGTACACGGTGGATACCCTCAGGGTCCTGCATGATCGCTCACCAGAGGATGAGCTGACGTTCATCGTCGGCGCTGACATGGCCCAGAGCCTGGGTACCTGGCGTGAGCCGGCCGAGGTCCTGCGGCTCGCGTGCCTGGCGGTGGCGGGCCGCGACGGC
Organism: Solirubrobacteraceae bacterium; assembly: GCA_036510915.1. Lineage (GTDB taxonomy): Bacteria > Actinomycetota > Thermoleophilia > Solirubrobacterales > Solirubrobacteraceae > F1-60-MAGs163. Next base: position 27,885 of record DATCDC010000109.1, read on the forward strand.
GTCCCGGCGGCGGATGTCGAGCAGGCGCTGGCGCCGTTCCACGACGGCTCGCGGCTCGCCTTCTTCGAGATGCCGCGGATCGACGTCTCGTCCTCGATGCTGCGCCGCTGGATCGCCGCGGGACGCTCCGTGCGGCACCTCGTGCCGGAAGCGGTGGCGGCGGCGATCGACGAGCACGGCTGGTACCGCGACACCGCACCACGCGCAGAAGGCGCTCGACAGGAGGTCCAGGGATGACGCCGGACGACGGACAGGCGGCCGCAGTGGCCGAGGAGCTCACGACCGAGCAGCTCAGCGAGCTGATCGCCGGCTACGCGCTCGACAAGAAGGCGCGCGACGTCGTGGTGCTCGACCTGCGCGGGGTCTCGGGCTTCACCGACGCCTTCGTCGTCTGCTCGGGCACGAGCGACCGCCAGGCGAAGGCGATCCACGACGGGATCCACATCGCGCTGAAGAACGAGCACGGGCTCCTGCCGCGCCGCGTCGAGGGCGTCGCCGAGTCACGCTGGATCCTGATGGACTACCTCGACGTCGTCGTGCACATCTTCACGCCGGAGACGCGCGACTTCTACCGCCTGGAGACGCTCTGGGGGGACGTGCCGCGCAAGGTCTACGAGGACGCGGCGCCCTCGGCGGGCGAGGACGCCGCCTAGTGGCCCTTCTCAAGACGTCTGCCCGGGAATGCCGCGGCGGCATTTCCGGCCCCGACATTCCGAGAAGACCCACGAGGCGCACCCGCAACGACGAAGGCCGCCCAGGTGAGGCGGCCTTCGCGGACATGGAGCTAGTCGGGCTCGAACCGACGACCTTCGCGCTGCCAGCGCGACGCTCTCCCAGCTGAGCTATAGCCCCGCAGTGACCCTGCGCCACTCAGTTTACAAGGCTCGCGGCTGCCGTGATCAGCCCAGGAGGTCGCGGCAGAACGCCCCCAGCGTGGCGTTGAGCAGCGCCGCGCGCTCCCACTGCAGGAAGTGCCCGGCCCGCGGCACCACGAAGGGCCCCACGAGATCCGGAAAGGCCACCTCGCAGCGCTCGGGGAAGTCGCGGAACATCACGTGGTCCTCCGGGCCATAGAGCGCGACGGTGGGGACCGGGTTCGGTTCGAAGAAGCGCGGCGCCTCCGAGAGCGGCCGCGTCCCGAGCCCGCTCTCGTAGTTCCCGAACGACGCGCGCAGCTTCTCGGCATCCGCGAACGGCTCGGCCATGAAGGCCGTCGCCTCGCCCGAGACGCCGCCCGGCGCGGCCCAGAAGCGGTGCCCGTAGAACTCGGCCACGTAGCGCCGCCGACGCTCGGGGCTGTCGAGCTCGGCGGCGAGCGCGTCGGCGTCGCGCCCCTGGCGCGCGAAGTAGTCCGCGGCCTGGCGCACCTCGCGCGAGGGCGCCGGATCGATCCCGGCGGCGGCATAGGCCTCCGGGAGGATCGGGAGGATGCAGTTGAACAGCACCTGGCGGGCGACGAACCCGGGAAAGCGCAGCCCCAGATCGACGATGACGCCGCCGCCCAGGTCCCCGCCCGAGGCTGCGCAGCGCTCGTGCCCGAGCACGTCGTGGACGAGCGCATGCAGGTCGTGGGCGTGCGCGGCGAGGTCATAGTGCCCGTCCGCGGCGATGCTCGACAGCCCGAACCCGCGCAGGTCCGGGGCGATGACCTCGAACCCGGCCCGCGCGAGCGGCTCGATGTTCCGCCACCAGATCCGCATCGTCTCCGGCCAGCCGTGGACGAGCAGCAGTGGGAAGCCGCCGCGCCCCTCCTGTACGTACGCGAGCTCGACGTCATCGCGCACGAGCGCGCGCTGAACCGCGAAGCGCCCGGGATCGAGCTCCGGCGCGGGGGTGTCACCCGACATCGCGCGGACACTATCCTGCGCCTCCACTCATGCCGGAGCATCGCTACGACCCGAAGGACATCGAGCCACGCTGGCAGCAGGTCTGGGCCGACGAGCACACCTGGGAGGTCGCGAACCCGGTCGCCGGGCAGTCCCAGGCCGGCGAGGAGCCCAAGTCCTACGTCCTGGAGATGCTGCCCTACCCCAGCGGCGAGCCGCACATCGGGCACCTGAAGGTGTACTCCGTGGGCGACGCGGTGGCGCATTTCCATCGCCGCACCGGGCACCGCGTCCTGCACCCGATGGGCTACGACGCCTTCGGCCTGCCGGCGGAGAACCACGCGATCAAGACCGGGCAGCACCCCCGCGCCTCGACGGACGCCGCGGTCGCCGAGTTCCAGCGCCAGTTCCGCGACTGGGGCATCTCGATCGACTGGTCGCGCGAGTTCGCGACGTGCGATCCGGCCTACTACCGCTGGACGCAGTGGATCTTCAACGAGCTGTACCGCAACGGCCTCGCCTACCGCAAGGAGGCGGCGGTCAAGTGGTGCCCGAACGACCAGACCGTGCTCGCCAACGAGCAGGTCGTCGACGGGCGCTGCGAGCGCTGCGGTCACGAGGTCGAGGCCAAGCAGCTCGAGCAGTGGATGTTCCGCATCACCGACTACGCGGATCGCCTGCTCGACGACCTCGACACGATCGAGTGGCCTGAGCACGTCAAGACGATGCAGCGCAACTGGATCGGCCGCTCGCAGGGGGCGGAGGTCGTCTTCCGCTGCGAGGAGCTCGGCATCGACTACCCGGTCTTCACGACGCGGCCGGACACGCTCTTCGGCGCGACGTTCTTCGTCATGGCGCCGGAACACCCCGACCTCGAGCGCCTGGCCGCCGGCACCGGCAACGAGGCCGTCGTCCGCGACTACGTCAACCATGCGCTGAACGAGTCCAACGAGCTGCGCGGAGCCGCGGACAAGACGAAGACCGGCGTCTTCCTGGGGCGCCACGTCGTCAACCCCGTCAACGGCGAGGCGATCCCGATGTACGTCGCCGACTACGTGCTGATGGAGTACGGCACCGGCGCGATCATGGCCGTCCCCGCGCATGACGAGCGCGATCACGCCTTCGCGACGGCGTTCGGGCTGCCGATCCGGCGCGTGATCGAGGGGGAGAACCCCGACGGCGACGCCGACGGGCTGCCCTACGGCGGCGACGGCGCGCTCGTGAACTCCGCCCCCGAGTTCGACGGCCTGCCCAACCGCGAGGCGCTCGAGGCGATCGTCGGCTGGCTCGACCGCGAGGGCAAGGGCCACGCATCGGTCAACTACCGGCTGCGCGACTGGCTGCTCTCGCGCCAGCGCTACTGGGGCTGTCCGATCCCGGTCGTGCACTGCGGCGCCTGCGGCATCGTCCCGGTGCCCGACGACGAGCTGCCCGTCGTCCTGCCGGACATCAGCGACTACGCGCCCAAGGGCCGCTCGCCGCTTGCGGCCGCCGAGGAGTGGGTCACCACGACGTGCCCGAGCTGCGGCGGCCCGGCGAAGCGCGAGACGGACACGATGGACACGTTCGTCGACTCCTCGTGGTACTTCCTGCGCTACTGCGACGCGCGCAACGACGAGGCCGCGTGGGACCCGGCGATCCTGCGCGCGTGGATGCCCGTGGACCAGTACATCGGCGGCGTCGAGCACGCGATCCTGCACCTGATGTACGCGCGCTTCTTCTGCAAGGCGCTGTCGGACCTCGGCCACATCGACGCGCAGGAGCCCTTCGCCCGCCTCTTCACCCAGGGGATGATCACCAAGGACGGCGCGAAGATGTCCAAGTCGCGCGGCAACGTCGTGTCTCCGCGGGAGATCGTCGAGCACTACGGTGCGGACACCGCGCGCGCCTACATCCTCTTCATCGGGCCGCCCGACCAGGACGCCGACTGGTCTGACGAAGGCCTGGAGGGGGTGCAGCGGTTCCTGAGCCGGCTCTGGCGCCTCAGCGCGGAGGCGGCCGAGCAGTCCGCCGCGCCGACCACGGAGGTCCCAGCCGGTCCCGACCTGGACCTGGTCCGCAAGGCCCACTGGGCGATCGAGAAGGTCACCGGCGACCTGACCGGGCGCTTCGCCTTCAACACCGCGATCGCCGCCGTGATGGAGCTGACGAATGAGATCTCGCGGCTGCGCGACGAGGCCGGCCCGGCCGCGCGGCGCTTTGCGCTCGAGACCGCCAACTCGCTGTTGTTCCCGTTCGCCCCGCACGTCGCGGCCGATGGTTACCACCTGCTGACCGGCGAGCGCGTCTGGGAGGAGCCGTGGCCGGTCGCCGACCAGGCGTTCCTGGAGCGCGACACCTATGAGCTCGTCTGCCAGGTCAACGGCAAGGTGCGCGACCGCGTCCAAGTGGCCGCCGGTGCGGGCCGCGACGTGCTCGAGGCGGCGGCGCTCGCGGCGCCGAACGTCGTGGCGCACGTGGACGGCCATGAGATGGTGAAGGTCGTCGTCGTGCCGGGCAAGCTCGTGAACGTCGTGGTGCGCTGATGGCCCTTCTCGAGATGATCCTCTAGATGCGCCGTGCCGCCGTGATCGCCGTCGTCGGGGCCGCCGTCGCCGAGGCGCCGACGCTGGCGGTCGCCGAAGAGGTCGGCGCGGCGCTCGCGAACGCCGGCTACACCGTCGTCACCGGCGGACTGGGCGGCGTCATGGAGGCCGCCTCGCGTGGGGCGCGGTCGGAGCTGGGGGCGACGATCGGGATCCTCCCGGGCGAGGACCCCGAGGCGGCGAACGGCTGGGTCGAGCTCGCGATCCCCACCGGGCTCGGCGACGCGCGCAACGCGCTCGTCGTCGCGGCGGCGCAGGCGTGCGTCGCGGTCGGCGGGGAGTACGGGACCCTCGCGGAGATCGCGTTCGCGCTGCGCGCGGGCAAGCCGGTCGTGGGACTGGGGACGTGGGACGTGCAAGGTGTCGAGCACGTCAGCACAGCGACCGAGGCGGCTGCGCGGATCGCGGCCCTGCTGGCAGACAGTCAGCGCAGTTCCGCCTGAAAGCCGGGGTCCCGTGCAACGCGCGGCGCCGTAGCGTCGCGGACATGCCGTCGCTTCCCCTCAGCACGCTCGCCCCGTACGCGATCGCGGCCGTTCTCGTCCTCGTCCTCGGCGGGCGCTGGCTCGCCGGCCGTCAGGACGCCGCGCCCGCCTCGCCGGCCGGCGCCGTGCACCGAACGACCGCCGCTGCGACGACCGCCGCGGAGCCGCAGGTCAGCATCCCGACCGGCGCCGTCAGCTCCGTCGTCGACGTCGCCGGTGCGGTACGACGGCCGGGCGTCTACCGCCTGCGCGCAGGCGCCCGCGTCCGCGACGCGCTGCTGCGGGCGGGCGGCGCGACCCACCGGGCGAACACCGCGGCCGTCAACCTCGCCGCGAAGATCACGGACGGGCAGCAGATCCTCGTACCCGAGCGCGCGCCCGGCATCGCCGGCGCATCCGGGCCTGCAGCGGCCGGCGGCGCGGGAGCAGGTCCACCCGTGCCCGTCAGCCTCAACGGCGCGACGCTCGAGCAGCTCGATGCGCTCCAGGGGGTCGGTCCATCGACGGCGCAGAAGATCCTCGAATGGCGCGCGCAGAGCGGCGGCTTCGCCTCCGTCGACGATCTGGCGCAGATCCCCGGGATCGGCCCGAAGAAGCTCGAGGCTCTGCGCCCGCAGGTGACGCCGTGAGCGGGGCGGGTGCGCTCCTCGCCGAGGTCCGTGCGCGACCGGTCCATGTGGGCACGGCGGCGCTGGCACTCGGCCTCGGCGCCGGGCCGCGCGCACCCGCGGTGCTGCTCGTCGCGCTCGTCGTGCTGCCGCTGGCGTGCGCCGGACCCGCTGCGGCGCTCGCGGCGCTCATCGCGCTGGCCTGCGGCGCCGGCATCGCGCAGGCTCGGCTGGCGGCGCTCGATCGCTCCTCGCTCGGGGCGCGCATCGGCCACGCGGTGGACGCCCGCGCCGTTGCGCTGGAGACGCCGCGGGCGACGGCGTTCGGATGGCGCGCGATCTCCGCGCTCGGGGGTGAGCGCGTCCTGCTGCGGGGCTCGGGGGCCGCTCCGCTGCTGTCCACCGGCGACATCGCTGCAGTCCACGGCGGGCTGCGGGCGCTCGGCCCGCGCGACGGGTGGCTGCGTGCCCGGCACGTGCATGCGGTGCTGCAGGCGGACGACGTGCGTCCCGCGGGCCGGCGCGGCGGGCTTTCCGGCCTGGTCGACGGCCTGCGCCGCCGCGCCCAGCACGCCCTCGGCGAGGGCGTGCCGCGCCCACAGTCGGCGCTGCTGCGCGGCATGGTGCTCGGAGACGACGCCACGATGACGCCGGGCGATCGCGCGGAACTGCGGCGAGCCGGTCTCGGTCATCTGGTGGCCGCCAGCGGGGCCAACGTCGCGCTGCTGTCGGTCCTGGCGCTGGGCGTCGCGTCGCTGCTCGGGCTGGCACGCGGGCCGCGGCTCGTCGCGGTGCTCGCCCTGATCGCCCTCTACGTGCCGATCGCGGGCTCCGGGGCATCGATCCAGCGCGCCGGCGTCATGGGCGGGGCGGCCGTCGTGGCGACACTGGCCTCGCGGCCCGCCGCGCGCTGGCAGGCGCTGCTGCTTGCCGCGGCGGTGACCCTCGCGCTCGATCCCGCCTCGCTGCAGGATCCGGGCTGGCAGCTGAGCTTCGCGGCTGTCGTGGCGATCGCGCTGCTCGCCGGCAGGTTCAGCGGACTGCTGACGCGTCGCGGGCTGCCGCGAGCGCTCGCCGAGGCCGCTGCGGTGACCTGCGCAGCGACGCTGGGCACGGCGCCGGTCGGCGCGGCCGTCTTCGGCACGGTCTCCCTCGTCTCCCTGCCGGCGAACCTCCTCGCGGCGCCGGCGGTGGCGCCGATCACCTGGCTCGGGATGCTCGCGGCCCTGCTCGGACAGGCGAGCAGCGCGGCGGCGCTGCCGTTCACGGCGCTCGCCCTCCTCCCGCTGGCGTACCTGCAATGGATCGGGCACGCGGCGGCGGCGCTGCCCGCCGCGCAGATCGCCGCCGGTCCGCTGCCGGTCGCGTCCGCCTGCGGGCTCGCCGCATGCGCGCTCGCGGGCGGCCGTCGCGTGCGCCGCGGGGCGCTGCTGTGTGCGCCACTGGTGGTGCTGGCGGTGCTGTGGGTCGCCATCGCGCACAGGGACCCCGTGCTGCAGGCGCCGGCCGCGGGGCGAACGCGGGCGACGTTCCTCGACATCGGGCAGGGCGACGCGACGCTCTTGCAGGCCGGCGGCCACGCGATGCTCGTCGACTCCGGTCCGCCCGATGGGCCGATCCTCGAGCGCCTGCGCCACGCCGGGGTCCGGCGGCTCGACGTGCTCGTGGCGACACATGCCCAGGCCGACCACGACGGCGGAGCCGACCGCGTCCTGCGCGCGCTGGGGGTCGGGCTGGTCCTCGACGGGCGCGACGGCAACCGCGAGGCGCAGGGCGACGAGATGGGCGCGGCGGCCGCGCAGCGCGCCGTCCGCATCGTCGCGCCCGTTGCGGGCGAGGTGGTGCGGGCAGGTCCGCTGGCGCTGCGCGTGCTCTCACCGCCGGCGCGCAGCGGACCGCCGGTGGCCGGTGAGGACCCCAACCAGCGCGCGATCGTCGCGCTCGGCAGTGGGCCGGGGCTGCGCGTGCTGCTGACGGCGGACGCCGAGTCCGACGTGCTCGCGCGGCTCCCGCTCGATCCGGTCGACGTGCTGAAGGTCAGCCATCACGGCAGTGCGGACCCCGGGCTGCCGGCGCTCCTGCGGCGTCTGCGTCCTCGTCTGGCCGTGATCGAGGTCGGGCGCGGGAACACCTACGGGCACCCGACCGCGGAGACGCTCGCGGCGCTGCACGACGCCGGTGTGCCGATCCGCCGGACGGACCTCGACGGCACGGTGCGCCTCGACGCGTCTCGCGCGGGCCTGGAGGTGCGCACGCATGCCTGACCGCACCCGTGGCCGGACCGGAGCACCCTCCGGCGGCGTGCCTAGACTGCGGCGGTGCCCGCCTTCAAAGCCGCCTATCTCATCCACGGCGACGACCACGGTCGCGTCACCGAGCGCCGTGCGCGCCTGCGGGCGCTCGCGGAGGCGCAGGCCGGACCCGGCGGGGTGGAGATCATCGAGGCGGACGCGGCGACGCCCGCGGTCGTCGCGCAGGCGCTGAACGCCATGACCTTCGCCGTCGGGCGTCGCTTCATCGTCGTGGACGGGGTCGAGCGCTGGAAGGAGGGCGACGTCGAGAGCGAGCTCTCCGCGGCGCTGGCGGACCCGCCCGCGGAGACGACCGTCGCGTTCTTCGCTCGCGAGGACGGCCGCCAGCAGGCGCCGAAGGCGCTCCACAGCGCGGTCCGCGCCGCGGGCGGCGACATCGCGGCAGAGAAGGTCCTCAAGGGCCGCGACCTGCCGCGCTGGGTGGCGGCCGAGGCACAGCGCCTGGGCCTTCAGCTGGACGGCGCGGCCGCGCAGGCGCTGATCGCCCAGGTCGGCGAGCGCCAGCAGCGGCTCCTGCGGGAGCTCGAGAAGCTCGCGATCGAGCACGGCGACGGGGCCCACATCGGCGTCCAGGAGGTCGAGGACTCCGCCGCCTCCTCCGCCGAGCGTCAGGTGTGGGGACTCGTCGATGCGATGGTCGCGGGCGATCGCGCGAGCTGCACCGCGCGCTACTTCGAGCTGCGGTCACAGGGGGAGGATCCGGCGGGCCTGATCCCGCGCATGGCCGGGCGCCTGCGCGACGTGCTCGGGATCGCCGAGCGCCTGGCGGCCGGAGCATCGCCCGGCGAGGTCAAGTCCTCGCTGCGGATGAGCCCCTACGCCGCCGACCGGCGGATCCGCGAGGCGCGCGCGAGCGACCCGGGCACGCTGCGGCGCGGGGTCGAGGCGATGGCCGCGCTCGAGGTGAGGACGCGCGGGGGCAGCGCGCTGGAGGCCGACACCGAGACCCTGCTGACGATCACCGCGATCACCCGCTGAGCCGGCGCGCCGCGGGCGCGCCGCGAGGAGGTCAGTCGTTGACGCGGCCGGCGCGGACGCGCGCTGCGCGCGCCTTCTTGCGGGCACCGGTGTTCCTGTGCAGCGCGCCGCGCTTGACGGCCTTGTCGATCGTCGAGATCAGGCCGCGATGCTCCGCATCGGCTGCCGTCTCGTCGCCGCCCGCGACGGCTGCGCCGAGCCGGCGGAAGTACGTCTTGATCGTCGACGTGTAGCGCCGGTTCTCCAGGCGCTCGCGCTCGGCGCGCTGGATGCGCTTCTTCTGAGAATGAATGTTGGCCATACCGGGCGCAGAAGTGTAGCGGTCGGCCGCGGGCACGGCGGCGTGCGCCCCGGGCACCACTAGCATGGCGGCCTCGTGAGCCCGACGCCTGGAAGCCCCGAGCCGGGGTCCGAGGATCCGGCGGCACTCGTCGACGCCGAGAGC
>DATCDC010000110.1:0-14396 GCA_036510915.1 Solirubrobacteraceae bacterium
CCGTCGCAGTCACCGCCAGCGCTACGACGTTCGCGACGGTTGCGCCGAGAGCTGGCGCGTCGACCAAAAGAGTCGGTGGATGAGTGTCGATCTTGACCGTGGTCGACTGGACGTCCTGGTCGGAAGAAGCGAGTCCGGCGCGTGAAATCGCTCGGACGCGCACGGTATATGCGCCGTCTGGCCAGGTTCCCAACGACAAGGTTGCCGACCCGTCGTTCGCGCTATCCGCGGGTACATCGACCGCGGACCCAGGCGCCGACCCATCACGGGTTATGGCGTACCCACCGATGCCAGAGGCCGTCAAAGGTCGCTGAACGGGCGGGCTGATTGCAAGACCTGCCTGCTTCTCCGTCTCGCGCAACCATCCGTTCAGGATCTGCGTCTGCGCTGCCGCCGGAACCACATCATCAAACCGCAGCACCGGGGACCAATCGCTCCACGCACCGGCGTACAGCGCGTCGTGCACCCGGACGCGGGCCCGGAACTGGCCGGCTGCCGGCACCGTGAACGTGTTGGTGCCGGTCGCTGTCGCGAACCCCGTGGTGGTGCAGCCGGTCGTGAGGATCTGGCCCTGGGTGTCGATGGGGCAGACCTGGACGTCGCTCGACGATGCAGGCGACCCTCCGCCGGTGGCGGGGTTGGCGTACGTCACGGTGAAGCCGTTCGTCGTCCGCCACTGGGACGAGGGCGCGCCCTGGAGCGCGGGTGTCGTCGGCATGCCCGGGGCGGTGTTGTCGATGTGGACGGCCTTCGCCAGCGACAGGGGATTCCCGGCGGTGTCGATCGCCGTCAGCGTCAGCGTGTGGTCCCCGTCGCTGAACGCCGAGGTGCTGAAGGACGTGTCGTAGCCGGGAGCGCTCGGGCACGGCACGCGCCGCGTGTAGTCGCAGGCGCTGTCCGCGCTGTGGACGTTGCCGTCGACGGCGGCACGCGTCGTCCTGATCCCGACGTTGTCGGACGTGTCGAACCCGACTGCGGCCGTCCCGCCGATCCAGCCGCTGGTCGTGTAGAGCGCGCCGCGCTGGCCGCTGATGCTCGGTGTGGTCCCATCGGTCACGGTCACGCGCGAGCCGTACATCTGTGCGAGCGCCCGCATGTAGACGACCGGCGGGCTGTACACCCCGGTCGACGCCGTCAGGCAGCCGCCGAGGTTGCCGCACACCACACCGAACTGCAGGTGCGTGCGACTGGGCACCGGCACGGTGATGTAGCTGCCGGGGCTCGTGCCGGTCCACATAGGGGTCAGACCGCCGCTGCCCCAGATGTACCCGCCCGTCTCATCCGAGAGCCCGGTCGCCCAGGACTCGGGTGCGAAGCTCGCGCCGCTGCCGAAGCGGTAGGCGAACGCCGACAGCTCGGCCTGGGTGATGACCGAGCCCGCCGGCGCGTCGAACGTCCACGTCGCGTTGTCCAGGAACGGCGCCGTCGTGCCCGGCGGATCCACAGCGGTGCGCGCGGTGAGACCGCTCGCGGTGATGTTGTCGCACGCGCTGCCGTAGGCGGTGACGTGTGCGCTGGACGCCGACGGCGTCCACGCGTTGTTCTCGCCGTTCGGCGCCGCGAGACACGTCGACACGACGTAGCTGCCGGCGTTCGCATCCGCCGCTTCGAGGACGGCGATGGACGCGACGAGCGCGACGGTGATGAGCGCGGCGGCGGTCGCTTGCAGGCGACCGCCGCCCCGCAGGGCTGCCGGACCGTTCATGTGTCTCCTCTCCAGGAGCTGTTGTTTGCCTTCTTCCCCGTAGGCCCAAGACGCCGTTCCGCACCCCCGTTCGTGACGGGACTCAGCGGATGGCGCGTCGTGCCAGCCGGATTGGCGCACCATCGGGAACGTGTTGGGATCGCGTTGGCAAATGGGCGCGAATCTCGGCGGATGGTCGACTTCGCGCGCTGAGCGGTCGTCGCGAGTGTCGGTCGAATGGCCAATTGGGCTGACGAAGAGCGCACGACGTGGTAGTGGGCCGAGGCCGACTACGCTCCGCCGATGTCCACCGTCACCGTCGTCGCCAGCTTCAAGATCCGCGAGGGGAGGGAGGAGGAGGCGCTGGAGGTGCTGCGCCCGGTGATCGAGCAGACCCATGACGAGGCCGGCTGCCTGAACTACGCGCTGCACCGCGACAAGAACGACCCGTCGGTGCTCGTGATCGTCGAGCGCTGGACCTCACAGGTCGCGCTGGACAACCACTTCCTGCAGCCGTACGTCGCGGCGCTGGGCGCGGCGGCCGCCGACCTGGTCTCCGAGCCGCCCGTCGTGCGGTTCTGCGACCCGATACCGACGGGGGACGCGATCAAGGGCGCGCTGTAGTTCCCGGCATGCCGGCGCGCGCCTCCCAGCCGCGATCCGAGCTCGAGGGCCGCCTCTCGGCCGAGGTCGCGCGCATCTTCAGCGAGTTCTATGGCCGCGGGCCGGCCAACACGCGCACGTACGTGCTGGAGCGGCTCGTCTTCTCCGTGCTCTACGAGCCGCTGACGATCGCCGAGGAGGCGCTGATCGAGGCGGGGGAGGGCGACCTCGTGCGCGACGCCCGGCTGACCTTCGAGGACATCATGGGCCACGCCCTCGTCGATCAGGTCGAGCGACTCACGCGCAGAACCGTCGTCGGCTACCACAGCCAGATCGTGCTCGACCCGCCGCGCGCGCTCGAATGGTTCCTGCTCGATCCGGGCCAGGCGGAGCCGACCACCACCGGGAGTGCCGCTCCTGTCGAGGAGCTCCATGCCGGGCGACCGGGGGACGCGGACGCCGCGACGAGCGACGCGGCCGCCTCGGCGGCGCCCCAGCAGCGCGGTGACGGGGCGGACGGCGCGACGCGCGCTGCGCTCTCCAACGCCATCAACAGGATCGTGCGGGACCGGACCGGTCGCGGCGCGACCGCGACCCGCACGTATGTGCTCGACGACTGCGTCGTCTGCCTCCTCGACGGTGCGCTGACCACCGTCGAGCGGACGCTCGCCGAGGGCCACCGCGCCGACCTCGCGCGCCGGTTGCGCGACGCGGTCATGGCAACCTTCGAGCGTGAGATCCTCGAGGAGGTGGGGCGGATCCTCGAGCGGCGCGCGGTCGCGCTGGCGGCGCAGATCGTGCTGTCGCCGGACGTGCTGCTGCTGGCGATCATCACCGAATGAGGTCCGCCGGCGCGCTAGAATGGCCGCTGGTCCTGCGGGCCGACCCCGCACCGGAACGCAGGCGCCCGACCAGACACATCATCGCGACGCGCGCCGTACCACGCGGCGAGCGGACGGTGCCTGACAGCAAGGCAGGAGCTGCTCTCATGTACCGGTCTTCGATGTACCAGCGACGCGAGGCTCGCCCGTGACGAGCTTCGACGACGGCATCCTGCGCGTCAGGGTGGACGAGGACGAGGCCGATCATCTGACGGTGGTCGCCGAGGGCGAGCTCGACATCGCCACCGACGAGACGCTGCGCGTGGCGATCGCCGACGCGGCGGTCACGGAGCGGAACGTCGTGCTCGACCTGCGCGGGATCACGTTCTGCGGCTCGTCCGGGATCGCGCTGATCCTGGATGCCCAGCGCGCGCTCGGAGAGCGCCTGCGGGTGCTCGCCGGCGCTGAGATCCTCCGCGTCCTCGAACTCACGGGCCTGACGCGGCTGCTGGACGGGGAGCCCCGCACGGGATCCCGGGACGACCTCGAGCCCGTCTGAGGGCAGAGGCCCGATACTCGGGATTCTCGGAATCAATGCCCGATAATGTGCGTTATGTCGACCGATACGGGAAACGGGCCGACAGTGGTCGTATCGTTTCCCTTGCATGCGGCACAACCTGCGCCCACTCTTCGATCGCATCGTGATCAAGGAACTGGATCCCGACCGGATCAGGCGGTCGGGGCTCGTGGTTCCGCCCGGTGACCACGAGCCACCGCCGCAGCACGGGATCGTGCTCGCGATCGGCCCGGGCATCGATTGGTGGGAAGGCGCCGGCGTGTCGATGCCGGTCCAGCGCGGCGACCACGTCGTGTTCCCCGCCACGGCCGGAGTCTGGGTCGAGGTCGACGAGGAGCGCCTGCTCGTCTGCCGCGTCGGCGAGATCCTCGGCGTGCTCGAGCGCGCCGACGAGATCCCGAAGGCCGAGGGCCGCGAGGTCGCCTCGGACGAGCCGGACTGAACAGCTGCTCCGGCCGTCAGCCGGTGAACAACGGCGCTCGTCGGTCACCCGCTCCAGTCGTTGAAGGTGCGCACCGCCGCCCACATCAGGCGAGCCCTCGTGCGGCACAGGACGAGCCGCACGCTGCGGTAGCGCTCGGTGCAGACCTGGCGCAGTCCTGCCAGGAGCCGGCCGTCGATCCAGGCGCGGCGTGCCTCGGTGCGGTCCAGGCGCAGGCCGTTGCCGAAATTTCGGTAGCCGAAGTCGTGCTGCTCGCACGGTCCGTCGAAGATGGCGGCCCACTCGGCGGGTGTGCGGCTGCAGCCGTCGGTCGACCAGTCGAACGGCGCTGCGGGGACGGTCCGCTTGACCGTGAGGAACGCGTCGTAGGGCATCGCGACGAGCCGCCGTACCTGCGCGGTGAGCCCGGTGGGCGCCGCGGCGGCCGGCGAGGCGGCGCCGGCGGCGAGGACGACGCTGACGAGGGCGGCGATCGTGCGCATGGGCGCGACGCTATGTCCGTGGCGCTCCCTGCGGTCCTGATCGGCGACGCCCGCCGCAAAGGCCCGCGCAGTCCGTCGCATACCCTGTGTCCATGGCCAAGTGGACCGCCCGGGACATCCCCGACCAGACCGGCCGCATCGCCGTCGTCACCGGCGCGAACAGCGGCATCGGGCTGGTCGCTGCGCGCGAGCTCGCGCGTGCCGACGCAACCGTCGTGCTGGGCTGTCGCAACCCCGAGCGCGGCGACCAGGCTGCGCAGAGGATCCGCAGCGCGGTGGCCGGCGCGCGCATCGAGGTCGCGCAGCTCGATCTCGCCGACCTCGGATCGGTCGCCGCCTGCGCGCAGTCGCTGCACGAGTCCCACGCGCACCTGGATCTGCTCGTGAACAACGCCGGTGTCATGGCGACTCCGAAGCGCAGGACCGCGGACGGCTTCGAGCTGCAGCTCGGCACGAACCACCTCGGGCACTTCGCGTTCACCGGCCGGCTGCTCGACCTGCTGCTCGCCGCACCGAAGCCTCGCGTGGTCACGGTGAGCAGCGGCGCGCACCGCTTCGGCAAGATGAACTTCGAAGACCTCCAGAGCGAGCGTCACTACTGGAAGTGGCGTGCCTACGGGCAGTCCAAGCTCGCCAACCTGCTGTTCGCCTTCGAGCTGCAGCGCCGCGCCGTCGCCGCGCAGACCGAGCTGCTGAGCGTCGCCGCGCACCCCGGCTACGCCGCCACGAACCTCCAGACGGCCGGGCCGCAGATGGCCGGCAACGGCGTCGAGGAGCGGCTCAGCGTCCTGGCGAACAAGATCTTCGCCCAGAGCGACGAGCAGGGCGCGCTGCCGACGCTCTACGCCGCGTCGGTCGCCGACATTCCGCCGGGCGCCTACGTCGGCCCCGACGGCCCGCTCGAACAGCGCGGGTACCCCAAGCTCGTCGGCACGACCTCGGCGGCGCGCGATGAGCACGACGCCGCCGAGCTGTGGGCGATCTCCGAGGAGCTGACCGGCGTGAGCTTCGACTTCGGCCGTCAGCCCTCGCCCGCCTGAGGCTCAGGCGCGCTGCGCTGCGAGGTCGATGAACCAGTCGAGCGCTGCGGGGTTGGCGAGCGAGTCGCGGCTGACGACCGCCGCCGGGTCCTGGCCCATCAGGATCCGCTTGACGGGCACCTCGAGCACCTTCCCCGACAGCGTGCGCGGGACCTCACTGACGGCGAAGACGTCGTTGGGGACGTGGCGCGGCGAGCAGGCCTCGCGGATCTCCCGCGCGAGCGCGCGCCGCAGGTCGTCGTCGAGCGCGGCCCCGTCGGCCAGGACGACGAACAGCGGCATCCAGGCGTCCTTGGACGGATCGCGGTCGGGCACGTCGACGACGAGCGCGTCGGCGATGCGCTCGTCGGCGAGCACCGCGCGGTAGATCTCGCTCGTGCCCATGCGGATCCCGCCGCGGTTGATCGTCGAGTCCGAGCGCCCGTAGATGATCGCGGTGCCGCGGTCGGTCAGCTCGATCCAGTCGCCGTGGCGCCAGATGCCCGGGAACATCGCAAAGTAGCTCTCGCGGTAGCGCTCGCCGCCCGGGTCGTTCCAGAAGTACAACGGCATCGACGGCATCGGCGCGGTGATGACCAGCTCGCCGACCTCCCCCACGACGCTCTCCCCCTCCTCGCTCCAGGCCTCGACGGCACAGCCGAGCGAACGGCCCTGCAGCTCGCCCTCGTAGACCGGCTGCAGCGGACAGCCGCCGACGAACGCCGTGCAGACGTCCGTGCCGCCGCTGGTCGAGAACAGCCAGGTGTCCTCCCCCACGTGGTCGTAGACCCAGTGGAAGCCCTCCGGCGAGAGCGGCGAGCCGGTCGAGCCGACCGCGCGCAGCGCCGACAGGTCCCGACCGGCCCCGGGCTCGACGCCGGCCTTCATGCAGGCGGCCAGGTAGCTGGCGCTCGTCCCGAAGCACGTGATCGCGGTCTCGTCGGCCAGATCCCACAGGCGATCCATCGTCGGATGCCCGGGATTGCCGTCGTAGAGCACGATCGCGGCGTCCGTGAGCAGCACGCCGGCGAGGAAGTTCCACATCATCCAGCCGGTCGTCGTGAACCAGAACACCCGGTCGCCCGCGCGGGCGTCGAGGTGCAGCCACATCTTCTTGAGCTGCTCGAGCAGGATCCCGCCCTGACCCTGCACGATCGCCTTGGGCAGCCCGGTCGTGCCCGAGGAGTAGAGCACCCAGAGCGGGTGGTCGAACGGCACGCGCTCGAAGCGCAGCTCCCGACCGGCGCCGCGCTCCAGCAGCTCGTTCCACGCCATCGCCCGCGGCAGCGCGCCGATGTCGGGCTCGGGATCGAGGTGCCCGAGGACGACGACGTGCTCGACGCCGGGCATCTCGCCCGTCAGCCCCGCGACGACCTCGCGCTTGTCGAAGTCCCTGCCGCCATAGCGATAGCCGTCGACGGTGAGCAGCACCTTCGGCTCGATCTGCGCGAAGCGGTCGACGACGCTGCGCTCACCGAAGTCCGGTGAACAGCTCGACCAGACGGCGCCGAGACTCGCCGTCGCCAGGAACCCCGCGAGCGTCTCGAGGATGTTCGGCATGTAGGCCGCGACGCGGTCGCCGCGCCCGACGCCGAGCGCGCGCAGGCCACCGGCGATCCGCGCGGTCAGCTCGCGCAGCTCGCGCCAGGTCACCTCGCGCGTGGCGCGCAGCTCACCGGCCTCGATGAGCGCGAGGTCGTCGTCCTCGACGCCGCGGAAGACGTGCTCGGCGTAGTTCAGTGCGACGCCGGGAAACCAGGTTGCGCCGGGCATCGCGCGCTCGGCGAGCGCGACGGACGGCGTCCCGTCGGCCTGGACGTCGAAGTGCTCCCAGATGCTCAGCCAGAAGGCGTCGAGCTCGTCGACCGACCACTGCCACAGCGCCGCGTAGTCGTCGACGGAGAAGCGCAGGCCGCGCGTGCGCTCGAGCCCCTCGACGTAGCGCGCGAGATTCGTGCTCGCGCGGAATTCCGCGGACGGGGTCCAGAGGACGGGCGGGACGGGCATGGCCGAAGCCTGCCACAGCAACCGGCTCATGATCCTGCCGCTCCGGGCTACGCTCTGGGCGATGCCGTCGGCTGCTCTGCTGGGCCCGGTGCGGCGCGCCCTCGGCGTCGCGCTCGCGCTGACCCTCCTCCCCCTCGCGGCGGCGCGCGCCGCCGACGCGCCGCTGGCGCCCGGCAGCCCGTGGCCGAAGTTCCGCGGCGACCTCGCCCAGAGCGGCCGCGCGACGACCGCCCCGCGCCTGGCGGGCGCGCCGTGGACGTTCCACACGGGCAAGGGCATCTTCAGCTCGCCGGTCATCGGCGCCGACGGGACGGTCTACGTCGGGTCCGCCGACGACGTCTTCTACGCCCTGACCGCGCGCGGCAAGGTCCGCTGGACGCGGCGCACGGGCGAGATCATCGACTCGGCTGCGCTGCTGGACGATCGCGGCCGCGTGTACGTGCCGTCGGCCGACGGCCACGTCTACGCCCTCGACGCGGCGACCGGCCGGAGCGTCTGGACGTTCGCCGCCGATCCGCCCGCGACGACCGGCGCCTTCATCAACTGGTTCGAGGGCAACGTCTCGATGGACGGTGCAGGCACGCTCTACGCCCCGAACGACAACCGCCTGACCTACGCCATCGACCGCGATACCGGCGTGAAGAAGTGGGCGTTCGCGACGTCCGATCAGACGTGGTCGTCACCCGCCTTCGATGCGGCCGACGGGCGGATGGCGTTCGGCAGCAACTTCTTCCTGCTCGGCATCCCGTCGACGTTCTCGGTCGACGCGGCGACCGGCGCACAGGCCTGGGCAGCCGCCACCGATGGCGCCACCGTCGCGAGCCCGCTGGTGACGGCGGACGGGCTGACGGTCGTCGGCTCGTTCGACGGGTTCCTGCGCGCCTACGACAGTGCGAGCGGCGCGCTGCGCTGGAGCTTCGCCACGCGCGACCACCTCTACGCGAGCCCCGCGCAGCTGCCGGACGGCACGATCGTCCAGGCGTCCGCGGACGGCAGCGTCTACGGCGTCGACCCGCGCACGGGGACGCAGCGCTGGCAGTACGACACGCTCGCACCGATCCGCTCCTCGCCGGCGGTCGACACGATGGGTCGCATCTACGTCGGGACGGGCGACCGCCGCCTGCTCGTGCTCAACCCGGACGGCCGGCTGCGCTGGTCGATCCGCCTGGCGGCGCCGCCGCGCGGGACGCTCAACAGCTCGCCGGCGCTCGGGCGCGACGCGATCGTGATCGCCGACTCCAACGGTGACGTGCACTCCGTGCCCTACGACTGGTGCCTGCGCGGCGCCGGCCTGCACGAGGCACGCTGCGTGCGCGGCGAAGGCCTTCCCACGGCGGGGGCGCGGCTGGACCGCGTCACGCCCTTCGGCCTGGTCGAGCGCAGCGCCCCGACGGCGCTGGGCGCCAACCAGCCGCTCGCGCTGCAGCTCGACGTGCGCCGCGCCGGCAGGACGATCGCCGCCCGCCTGGACTCCGCGGGCATGCGCGTTCGCGCGACCCCGGCGGCGGCGCTCCGCGTCCGCGTCTCCGGCGATGGGCGCCAGCTCATCGTCGTGCCGGACGACGCGCTGCGCGCCGCGCGCGACGGCCGCGTGCGGCTGCAGGTCAGCGTGCGCTATCGGACCGGCGGCACGCGGCACGGCCTCGCGCTCAGCGGCGGTCGCCCGGCGGGCAGGGTGCGCGCCGATCTGCGCCTGCGCGTCGAGCGCGGCAGCGCCGCGGCGGCGGCCGTCGCCCGCACCCCGGCGCACCCCGGCGCGCCGGGCTCGGTCTGGCGCATGCGCCGCCTGGCGCTGTCGCTGCCGACACTGCTGCCGAGCTACAACCAGATCGGGTTCGACCGCCTGAACTTCCTGATGGGCCTCGTCGCACCGCTCGGCCGCGACGCCGCGCTGGGCTGGATGGTCGGCGCGCGCGCCGACGCCGCGGGCCGCGTGAGTGCCGACCCGGCCGCGAAGTGGCTCGTCCCGTTCGTCGTGCGCCAGAGCGCCGGGCTGCTGTCGTTCACGAACACCGGCGGCGCGCGCTTCGAGCTCAACGGCTTCGAGAACGCGAACGAGTTCTGGCGCATGGCGGCGCGCGTGAACCGCGGCGGGCGCACCAGCGGGCCGCTGGACGTCGCTCTGAACGTCGACTGCGCGAAGGTCGGCTTCTACGGCCAGGCGCTCGAAGGCCTCGGCGCGTGCACCCCCACGCGCCCGATGGCCGTGTTCGGCGCGGCGCTGCTCGACAGCGCAGGGACGCAGCACGCCCCGTCAGGGGTCGGGCGGGTCTCCTTCACCCGCAGCGGCGGAGCGCTGGTGGCGAGCCTCGCGGGTTCGCGCCTGCGCGCGGACCGCCACGTGCTCTCGCTCGTGGCGGTCGACCGGCACACGAACCGGCCGGTGCCGCTCGACTACAGCTACGGCACCACCCGGACCGAGACCTCCGGCGGCGCCCCCGCGACGGTGCGCGTCCCGCTCGGGCGCTTCACGCGCACGGCGCTGCGCGTCTACCTCATGGTCGACGCGAGCCCGGCGGCCGCGGCGGACCTGGGCTAGGCCGGCGCCGGCTCCAGGCCCTCGGCCGCCAGCTCGGCCTCGACCGCCTCGTCGACGTCGTGCTCGGCGCGGCCGCGGCGCAGGCGCAGGCCGACCAGCGGGTAGATCAGCGTCGAGAGGATCGCGGCGCCCACGAGCGCGGCGGCCGTCGAGGAGCGCATCTTCCCGTCGTCGATCGCGAGTGTCGTGATCGCCACCACGAGCGGCAGCTCGGTGGCCGAGAAGAACGCGAGCGCCGCGCGGTCGCGGCCGTCGAGCACCTTGCGGTAGAGCACGAGCGCGGGAACGCCGCGCACGACGAGGAACATCGCCAGGAAGAGCGGGAGCTTCAGCATGCCGGCGGTGCTGTGGATCAGCGCGTTGAGGTTGAAGTTCATGCCGCTGACGACGAAGAAGAACGGGATGAAGAAGCCGTACCCGACGGCCGTCAGCTTGGACTCGAAGCGCTCCACCTCGTGCCCCTGCAGTGCCAGGCGGGTGATGATGCCCGCGACGAAGCCGCCCAGCAGCAGGTCCAGCCCCAGCTGGCTGGCGAGCGTCACGAGGCCGAAGACGAGCACCATCGCCAGGCGGATCGCAAGCTGCCCGCTGGACTCGAGCGTGCGCTCGAGCAGCGGGAAGCCGAAGGCCCCGGCGCGAACCGCCACCACCGCCCCGATCACGGCGATCCCGATGAACAGGAGCAGGATCGCCGCGCTCGAGAGCTTGTTGCCGGTCGACAGGACGATCGTGATCAGCAGGATCGGGCCGAACTCCCCCATCGCGCCCGCCGCGAGCAGATTCGTGCCGAAGCGCGTGCGCAGCTCGCCGCATCGCGCAGGATCGGGATCAGCGTGCCGATCGCGGTCGTCGCCATCGCCGAGCCCGTGTAGAGGTAGGACACGATGATCCCGCCCGCGGCGAGCAGGCCTCCGATCCCGTAGGCGAGCACGAGCGACAGCAGCCAGCCGTAGGCCGCCAGGCGCAGCGGGCGGCCCTTGATGCGCTCGAAGTCGATCTCGTACCCGGCGAAGAAGAACAGCATGCCCAGGCCGAGATTCGCGAAGAACTGGATGAAGCCGTCCACGCCCGCCAGGGCGAGCACCTGCGGCCCGATCACGATCCCGAGCAGCAGCTCGACGACGACGACCGGGATCGCGAAGCGGGACGGGATCAGGGCGACGATCAGCGCGGCGACCGCGCTCGCCGCCACGATGACGAGGAACGAGTCGCTGTCGATGTGGATCATCGCGGCGCGATCGTACCGGGTCCCGCTGTCGTCGCCCGGACTGCGAGGATCACGCCATGACCGCCCTCGCGCATGAGCTCCACGAGACCACGGTCGACGGGCACGACGCGCTCGTGCTCGTCTCGCCGGCCGCCCTGCTGGAGGCGACGATCGTTCCCGGCGCCGGGATGATCTGCTCCTCCCTGCGACATGACGGCCGCGAGCTGTTGCACGTCGGCGAGGGGCTCCCGGCGTACGTCGAGCGCGCCGCGACGTTCGGCGTCCCCCTGCTGCATCCCTGGGCCAACCGGCTGGAGCGCCTGAGCTACGAGGCCGCCGGCGCCCACGTCCTGCTCGACCCCGCCCGGACCCCGGTGCACCTCGACGGCAACGGTCTGAGCATCCACGGCCTGCTGCACGCGAGCCCGGGCTGGGCGGTCGAGCGCACCCATGCCGACGGCGGCGGCGCGAGCGTCGCCGCGCGCCTGGACTTCGGCGCCGAGCCGCGCCTGCTGGCCGGGTTCCCGTTCCCTCACGTCCTGGAGCTCGTCGTCGCGCTGCAGCGCGAGGTGATCTCGTGGGAGCTGACGCTCCTGGCCGGCCGCGACCGCGCCGTCCCGGTGTCCTTCGGCTGGCATCCGTACCTGCGCCTGCCCGGCGTCCCCCGCGAGGAGTGGCGCCTCGAGCTGCCCGTCGTGCGGCGGGCGATGCTCGACGCGCGCGGCATCCCGACCGGCCAGACCTCGCCCGCCGGCTTCCGCGCGGGCGTCCTCGGGGAGCGCGCGTTCGACGACCTGTTCCCGCTGCTCGACGACCCGGCGGAGTTCGTGCTCGCCGGCGGCGACGGCGCCCTGCGTCTGCGCTTCGACGAGGGCTGGGCGTGCGCGCAGGTCTACACGCCCCCGGGCGCGGACTTCATCTGCTTCGAGCCGATGACCGCGCCGACCGACGCGCTGCGCCGCGGCGGCGCGAGCCTGCACCTCGTCAGCCCGGGCGAGCGCCACACGACGCGCTGGTCGCTGCTCGTCGAGGGCCGGCCGGGCGTGGCCTGAGGTCGGGTGTCCTAGTACCCGACCGGGTGGCGGACGCTGTAGCCGCCGCTCGGGCGCAGCGTGCCGTCCCAGCGCGACCCGTCGTCCATGCCGGAGGTGTCGTAGCGCAGCAGCCCATGGCGCGTGCGGATCGTCAGGTACGCGTGCCCGGGGTTCGCGTAGACCGTGATCCAGCGGCCGGGCCCCGCTGCGCCCCAGCTCATGAACTGGCTCGAGTCGAGCGAGACGTGCAGCAGACCGGCGCCGTGCAGCACGTAGGAGACCGAGCCGGAGCAGTCGTAGCCGCTGTCGGTGAAGGAGCCGTGCCCCCCGCCGTAGCGGTAGGGCAGGTGGGCGATGCGGTCGCCCGCCGCGATCGCGCGTGCGATCGTGACCGGGAAGCCGCTCGGGCCCGCACCCCCGCCGCCGCCGAGCCGGACCCGCTTGAGCACCGGGTGCGACCCGCGGATGCCGAGCGCCGCCCACGTCGCCGTGCCGACGACGCCGTCGGCGCTGAGGCCGTGGGCGCGCTGGAAGGTGCGCACGGCATGCGCGGTTCCGGGGCCGAAGACGCCGTCAGCGGCGATCCCCAAGCGGCGCTGCAGCAGTGAGACCGAGCGCCTGCGGCCGGTGAGGGCGGCACCGGTGCGCCCGGCGTGCGAGCGGATGCCGGCGCGGCGCAGCATGCTCCACGTCGCCGGGCCGACGATCCCGTCGGCCTTCAGGCCATGCTGGCGCTGGAAGCGCAGCACGACGCGTTTGGTGCCGCGCCCGTAGATGCCGTCCGGCGTGAGCCCGAGCGCGCGCTGCAGGCGCTTGACCGCGCGCGAGTGGGCGCCCGGCTTGACCACGGTGACGGCCTGCGCGGACGGCACGGCGAGCAGGGCCGCGGCGCACACGGCCGTCAGGGCGAGCAGGCGCGGCATGCCGCGGCGCGAGGTGGAGGATCGATGCATGGGTCTCGTGGTGCCTACGAGGTGAGCTGACGGGCTCGCAGGCCGCACGCGGCGTCCGCTACGCCGCACAGTGCGGCGATTCGCCCCAGCGACCCGGACGGGCCGCAGTGGTTCCCCCGATCCCCATGCCCGGAGGCACGGCGATTCGGCACGTCAGCGACGCTAGCAGGCCAAAAGGTGCGCGTTTGCAGGATGAGTTGCAGCGAGCAGGAATGCAGCCCGGCCTGCAGAGGCCTACTCGATCAGCAGCGGCGTGCCGACGGGCGTGAGGTGCCAGAGCCGCCGGATGTCGGCGTTGCGGATGCGGATGCACCCGTGCGATGGCCGCCCCGGGATCAGGCCCGGCTGATCGGTCCCGTGCATCCCGACGACGCCGCCGTTGGGCCAGTCGGTCAGGTGCGGCGCGTAGGCGGACGTCCCCAGCGCGTAGGTCCCGTACAGCGGGACGTCCTTGAAGCGGAACTTCTCGCGCACCCAGAAGCGGCCCTTCGGGGTCGGCGTCGAGGGCTTGCCGATGCCGACGCGCGCGCCGAAGATCCGGCGCCCGTTCTTGAACAGCGTCACCCGCAGCAGGCGTTCGTTGACGACGAGGCGGGTGTGGATGACGTTGAACGGCCCCAGCGCGTCGCGCGGGACCCAGCCGGTGCGCCCGTTCGGGCGCTTGGGGATCCTGATGCGGACCCACGCGCGCCCCGCGGGATCGGTGTACCGGCGCAGCAGCAGATAGACCTCGGGAAAGCCGTCCTCGGTGAAGAACCGCAGGCGCCCGACCCGCGCGGAGGCGCCGGAGGCGTGGCGATGGATGTCGGTGAGGCGCGACGGCGTGGCCCAGCGCGTCGTGTCGCGCTCGTTCGAGAGCCGGAGGCCGGCGGGCGCGGCGGCGGGCGCCGGCGCGGCGCCGACCGTCGCCAGGGCGAGCACGGCGAGCACCAGGGCCCCCGACGATCCGGATCTCGGCATGCGGGTCACGAGCAGGACCAGGGTAGCCCGGGAGCGCGCGTCAGGCGCCGCGAGGCGGGCCGCGGCAT
>DATCDC010000111.1:0-6481 GCA_036510915.1 Solirubrobacteraceae bacterium
CCGGCACCGCGTCAGGCGGCCGGCCGGGGCGCTCGCTGCCGCCCCGGCCGGTGGAACCGCCCGTCCCCCGTGGTGTGCGCCCTGGGACTGGGTGCGCCGGTTGGAACGGGGTGGGGCGGTAGAGGTTGCGGGGAACGTCCGCCTGCGAACGTATGTTCGTCTCGTGGACACCAAGCGATGTGCCAGATGCGGGACCATGAAGCCGGTCGACGAGTTCCACCGGTGGTGGGAGCGCGACGGCCGGCAGGTCTGGTGCAAGACGTGCCGCCGGGCATACGACGCCGAGCGCCACCGCCGGACCTGGGGGCCGCGGTACCGGAGCCTCAAGGCCGGCCGGCCGTGCGCGGGCTGCGGCCACGTCTTCCCTCCCGAGGCGATGCACTGGGATCACCTTCCGGGGACCGAGAATCATGCCAACCTGTCCGATCTGGCGCGTCGCGGCAGTCGCAGGCGGGTCCTCGAGGAGATCGCGAGATGCGAGCTCGTGTGCTCGCACTGCCACGCGGTGCGTACAGTTCGTCGCCTCGGGGCGTAGCTCAGCCTGGTTAGAGCGCCGCGTTTGGGACGCGGAGGTTTCGCCGGTTCGAATCCGGCCGCCCCGATTTCGACGTCACGCGGGTGCGATTCAGCCCGGCAGCCCGAGCGCGCGGCGCATCGCCGCGCGAGTCCGGTCGAGCGCGGCGGCGTCCCCGATCAGCCGGCCGGCCACGCTCCCGCCCGAGGCGAGGCTGTGCAGCTCGAAGGCGACGTCGGCGGGGTCGCGGTCGGCGGGCAGGTCTCCTGCATCGCGTGCGCGGCGCGCCTCGGCCTCGAGCACCCCGAGCCAGCGGAGGACCGCTGCCGCCACGTCGTCGTGCAGCGGGCCGGGCCGCGCGTCGTACTCGACCGACGCGGTGGTCACGAAGCAGCCGCCGGGGAACACCCCGCTGCGCAGGTGGCCGATCCACGCGTCGACGATCGCCTCGAGCCGTGGGAGGCCCGGCTCGGACCGCTCGGCCGGGCGCCAGACCGCGTCCGTGAAGCGCTCGACGGCGGCGGCGAGCACGGCGCGCTGCATGGCCTCCTTGTCACCGAAGCGCCCGATCAGTCCGCTCTTGCTCATCGAGAGCTCGCCGGCGAGCCGGCCGATCGTGATGCCCTCGAGCCCCTCGACGGACGCGAGGTCGACGGCGGCCTCGACGGTGGAGGCCCGGCTGTCGGCGACGGCGGCGAGCGAGCGGCGGGGCATGACGCCAGAATATCGCACGAACGATCGTTCTGTATAACTCCCAGGATCGACAAACGACGGGAGGACCGGACAATGCGATTGACATGGCTGGGCTGGGCCGGCGTGGAGCTCGAGGCCCGCGGCGCGACGGTCGTCATCGACCCGCTCGAGGACGCGGGCGCGGTGTTCGCGCCGCTCGGCGAGCCGGCTGCGGGCATGCCGCTACCGCACGTCGTCGCGCCCGGCGCCGCCAGGGCCGTAGCGGGGCTCGTCACCCACCTGCACCGCGACCATGCGGATGCGCGGGCGCTCGCGGCCGCGCTGGCGCCCGGCGGCCCGGTCCTCGAACCGCCGGCCGGCGGCGGCGCCGCGCTCGAGAACCTCGCCCTGGTGCAGGCCGACCACGAGCTGACGGCCGCGCGCCTGGATCGCAGGCGCCTCGCGCCCTGGGAGTCGACCACCGCAGGCCCGTTCACGCTGACCGCGCTCCCGGCCTGCGACGGCGTCGGCGACCCGCAGGTCGCGTGGCTCGTCGAGGCCGGCGGGGTGCGCGTCCTGCACCTGGGTGACACGATGTTCCACGGCGCGTGGTGGCGGATGGCACTCCGCCACGGGCCGTTCGACGTCGTCCTCGTCCCGGTGAACGGCGCGGTCGTCGCCTTTCCCCATCGCGTCCCGGCCAGCCCCCTGCCCGTCGCGCTCGACCCTGAGCAGGCCGCGATCGCGGTCGAGATCCTCGGCGCGCGCCTGGCGATCCCGATCCACGCCGATGGCTACGAGATCGACGGCGTCTACCGGCCGGTGCCGGACGCGGCCGAGCGCTTCGCCGCCGCAGCAGCCGAGCGCGGCGTGCCGGTGCGGGTCCTTTGTGCCGGCGAGACGATCGAGGTCGCCGCAGGCTGACCTCAGTAGCGCAGCAGCGCCGCGATCCCCCCGGCGTCGTCGAGGGTGTCCGACGCGCTCACGGGCAGCGCGGTGACCTCGGCGCCGGTGGCGATCGCCGCCTCGACCGCGCGCTCGCCGAGCAGCTCGGGCGGCCCGCCGATGGATTCCGGGATCATGCCCGCGGCGGCGGAGAAGTCGTGCGCCGGGTCGAGCAGCAGGTGCTCGACGCGCCCCTCGGCGAGGGAGCCGAACGTCTCCTGGGCTCCGAGCGCGGCCGCGCCGCCGGCACGGGCGCGCTCGTGGGCCAGGTCGACGAGCGCGGTCGTGCGCCGCAGCCAGGCGTCCTCGATCAGCGGCTCCAGTGACTCGACGATCACGGTGGGCTCCTCGCCGAGGAGGTTCACGTCGCTCTCGGCGACGATCCGCTCGTCGAGCGCCGCCGGCAGCGCGGCGCGAAAGCGCGACGCGACCTGCGTCTCGCAGACGAGCACGACGCGCTCCCAGCCGAGCTCCTCCAGGCGCCTGGCGGTCTGCGTCGCAGCCGTCTCGAACAGCTGGTCGCGCTGTGCGTCGACGCGTGCCTCGTAGCTCTCCTGGTGGGAGGTCGCCTGCACGCCGCGTCCGGGGCTCCCGGCGGCGGTGCCGCCGAACGGGCGCCAGTCGCCGAGCTCGAGCTCGAACAGCGAGTCGGCCGGCTCGGCCGGCTCGGCCTGCTCGATCTGGAGGAGCCGGACGGCGTCGCGGCCGACCAGGACGACCCCGGTCGGCGCCCCGCGATCGGCGATGTCGACGAGGGGCGAGACGAACGGCTTGGCGTCCCAGACCGCGAGATCCGCGCGCAGCGGGAGCTGGAGCGCGAAGCGCTCCGAGCTTTCGCCCTCGGCGTCGAGGAACCAGGCGACGCTGCGCGCGCGCTCGGCCGGCTCCAGGCCGAAAAGCTCCTCCTCGATGCGCTCGCGCAGCTCGCGGAACGCGAGGCGCTGATCGCGCTCGTCGCCGGCCTCGAGGCGCTCGGAGATCTGCGCGAGCCCGTTGCGCAGCGCCACATGCCAGGCGGGCGTGCTGCTCGTGTTCGCGGGACCCCGCGGGTCGGTGCGCGCGCAGATGCTGATGATGGGACCGCTGGGCTCGGCGGTGGCGAGCCTGCGGAGGACCTCTCGCGTGAACATGCCCGAAACCCTAGACCTGTCGCCCGCGACATACTGGGTGGTCGTGGACTCCCGACCGCTCGAGCTTCGTCATCTGGTCAAGTCCTACGTCCACGACGCGCCGAACGCGGTCGACGGGATCGACCTGACGGTCGAGCACGGCGAGCTGTTCGGCCTGCTCGGCCCCAACGGCGCGGGCAAGACGACGACGGTCGGCATCGCCACGACGCGCGTCGCGCCGACCTCCGGCAGCGTGCACGTCAACGGGATCGACGTGGTCGCCGACCCGGCCCACGCGAAGGCCTCCCTCGGCGTGGTGACGCAGTTCAACACGCTCGACCGGGCGTGCACCGTGCGCGAGAACCTCGTGTTCCACTGCCGGTTCTTCGGGGCGTCGCGCCGCGTGGCACTGCACCGCGCCGACGAGCTGCTCGAGCGCTTCCGCCTGGCCGATCGCGCCGACGAGATGGTGTTCGCGCTGTCCGGGGGCCTCGCCCAGCGCCTCCAGGTGGCGCGTGCGATCGCCCACCGGCCGACGATCGTGTTCCTCGACGAGCCGACCGCGGGCCTGGACCCGCAGAGCCGCATCGCGCTGTGGGACGTCCTCGGCGAGCTGCGCAGCGACGAGGGCCTCACCGTCGTGCTGACGACGCACTACATGGAGGAGGCCGAGCAGTTCTGCGACCGCGTGGCGATCATCGACCGCGGGCGGATCCTCGTCTCGGGGACGCCGGATGCGCTCAAGCGCGAGCACGGCGACCTCGCGATCGCGACGCTCGGGTTCTCCGACGAGGCCTCCGCGCAGCGGGCCGCAGCGGGCCTGCGCGGGTTCGGCACCGTCGACGAGGACGGCGTGACCCTGCGCATCACGACGGCCGACGGGGCGGGGGCGGTGCCCGGGCTGGTGAACGCCGCCGGGCCCGGGCTGCGCGCGCTCGCGCTGGCCGAGCCCTCGCTGGAGACCGTCTTCATCGCCCTCACCGGCCGCGAGTTGCGCGAGTGAGCGTCCAGGCCGGCGCCGTGGTCAGGGTGACCTACGGGCGCGCCTTCTACGGCCTGATGGTCCGCGACGCGCGCGTGCTGCGCCGCGAGTTCGTCTCGTTCCTGCTGCGGACCGTGATGAACCCGCTGCTGTTCGTCTTCGTGTTCACCTACGTGTTCCCGAAGATCGGGCGCGGCCTGGGCGGCGGGGCGGCCGGCGGCCCGACCTTCGCCACGGTGCTCGTCCCCGGCCTGATCGCCGTCGCGGTGTTCTTCCAGGGGATCGCGGCGGTGGCGCTGCCGCTCGCCACCGAGCTCGGTGGCACGCGCGAGATCGAGGATCGCCTGATGGCGCCGCTGCCGATCGCCCTCGTCTCCTTCGAGAAGGTCGTCTTCAGCACGTTCCAGTCGGTGCTCGCGGCGCTCGTCGTGTTCCCGCTGCTCTACGTGATCCCCGCCGAGCCGGTCTCGGTGCACATCGCGAGCTGGCCGCTGCTGATCGGCGTCGTAGTCATCGCCGGCCTGCTCGCGGGGTTCCTCGGGCTGCTGCTCGGCACCGTCGTCCAGCCGCGCCAGATCGGCCTCATCTTCTCGCTCGTGGTCGTGCCGATCACGTTCCTGGGCTGCGTCTACTACCCGTGGCAGACCCTCTCGGCGATCCCGTGGCTCAAGGTCCTGACGCTCGTCAACCCGCTCGTCTACGTCTCGGAGGGGCTGCGCGCGGCGATGACGCCGAGCATCCCGCACATGCCCGTCCCGGTCGTGATCGCGGCGCTGCTCGCGATCACCGGCGCGCTCGCGTGGCTGAGCACGCGCTCGTTCATCCGTCGCGTGACGGGCTGACGGCACCGGTCGGCCGACGGCGGACGACCCGAGTAATGTGTTATTCCTGATCGGTAAACTGGGTTTCTATCGCGAAGCACCGAATTCGACTCTGGAGGACAACGATGGCGTTGCAACTCGGCGACACCGCACCTGATTTCGAGGCCGACACGACCGAGGGTCGCATCCACTTCCACGAGTGGCTCGGCGATTCCTGGGGCGTGCTGTTCTCCCACCCCAAGGATTTCACCCCGGTCTGCACGACGGAGCTCGGCTACATGGCGAACGCCAAGCCGGAGTTCGACCGCCGCGGCGTGAAGATCATCGGCCTGTCGGTCGACGCCACCGGTGATCACGAGCGCTGGGCGCAGGACATCGCCGAGACGCAGGGCACGGCACCGAACTACCCGATCGTCGCCGACGCCGACTTCAAGGTCTCCAAGCTCTACGGGATGCTCCCCTCGAGCGTCGAAGGGGATCCGAAGGCCCGCACCCCCGCCGACAACCAGACGGTCCGCAACGTCTTCGTGATCGGCCCGGACAAGAAGGTCAAGCTCATCCTCATCTACCCGATGACGACGGGCCGCAACTTCGACGAGGTGCTGCGCGTCATCGACTCGCTGCAGCTGACCGCCAAGTACAAGGTCGCGACGCCGGTCAACTGGCAGCAGGGCGACGACGTCATCATCGCCGGCTCGGTCTCCAACGAGGAGGCCAAGGAGACCTACCCGGACGGCTGGGAGGAGCCCAAGCCCTACATCCGGATCGTGCCGCAGCCGCAGTAGCCGCGGCGCGGTGGCTTCGAGGTTCCAGGGCCCGCTCCGGCGGGCCCTGCTCGTCGACGGCCGCGCCCACGAGCTACGCGCCGCCGACCTCGTCCGGCCGCCGTCGTGGCATCTCGGGCGGCGGCCCGGTGTTCCACGCCGTGGCCGAGACATCGACGACGGTCGAACCGCCGTCGACGGGAATCTCGGTGCCGGTGACGTAGGCCGCCTCGCCGGAGAGCAGGAACGCGACGACGGAGGCGACCTCCTCGGGCTCCGCGGGGCGGCGCAGCGGGACGTTCGCGTGCGTCAGCGCGTAGGCGCCCTCGCGATCGGTCCCGCGCAGCTGCGCGAGCGCGTCCATGTCGGCGTCGCCCATCGGGGTGCGCACCCAGCCCGGGCAGACCGCGTTGGCGCGCACGCCGGCCGGTCCGTAGTCGGCGGCGATCGTCCTGCACAGCATCACCAGGCCGGCCTTCGAGGCGCAGTACGAGGCCCAGCCCGGGCCGGTCCGCATCGCGTTGACCGAGGCGACGGCGACGATTGCCCCGCGGCGCTGCTCGAGCAGCGGCAGCGCCGCGCGGGCGACGAGGAACGCGCCCGTCAGGTTCGTGCGGAGCGTGCGGTCCCAGCCCTCCGGCGTGTCCTCCCCGGCAGGCGCCGAGTCGCCGATC
>DATCDC010000112.1:0-98180 GCA_036510915.1 Solirubrobacteraceae bacterium
CGCATCGGCGCGGGGTAGCCGAAGCGGCGCTCCCACGCGCGCAGCGTGTTCGGGCTCACGTTGAGGTACGTCGCCGCTTCTGAGGTCTTCAGGGTCCGCACAGCACGCGGGAGAGGACCACGTGTCGAGGGCGTCCAGATGCCGGAGCGAGCATTTGCACAGCTTCTTGCGCGGAAGTTGTGCAAGCGGTCGTCGAGCCAGCTAGGATCCGCGGGTCGGTCCCGGTCCGAGTAGTCAGCTGGAGGCAGCCCATGTACATCAGAAAGGGCTAGTTTGCCCCACCTGAAGCGGTAGCGTCACGCGGGGGAGGTAGCGTTCCCCGCGTGACGCCCGCCGTCTCGAATGCGCGTTCGCGGCTTGCGCTTGTCATCGCAGGAGCGCTTTCTGCGCTCGGGGCGACCGGCTTCATACTGGCCGACCACCACGAGTTGACGAGCCGCGCGACGGGCGTGCTGCTCGTCATCGGCGTCGGGGCGACGTTGTCCGCGGCCCGGTACTCGGGGAACCTTCTGGTGTCGCCGGCGTTCGTCTGCGGCATGCTCGCCGTGGCGTTCGTCGGCCCTGCCGGCGCGTTCGCCGTTCCGCTCGGCGCGGAACTGGCGGCGTGGGCGCTTCTGCGTGGCCGCTGGGAGGGGCTGCTGATCAACGTCGCGGGCATCCCGACGCCGACGATGGCCGTCGCCTTCGGCTTCGCCGCGATCGATCCGGTGCAGGGCAGCCTCGAGTTCTACGCACTGCTCGCCGCTGCGACGGGCGTGACGCTCGGCCTCAACGCGCTGGTCGTCGTGCCGCTCGCCAGCCTGTACGACGGCCGCCCGATCCGCCCGAGCCTCGCCGCGCTGGGCGACCTGCTCCCCACCGTCGCAATCAGCGCACTGCTGACGCTCGCCGTCGCCGCCGCCTACATCGAGCTCGGGACGGAGGCGCTCGCCCTGCTGCTCGTCGCGCTCAGCACGATCGCCTACATGAGCCGGCTGGTGACGACCTCGCGCGGGCAGGCGCGCCAGTACGCGAACCTCTCCTGGGGTGTGCTCTCAGCGCTCGTGCGCACGCTCAACGAGCGTGACCATCGCGCGGCGCGCCACTGCGCCGCGGTCGCCATGTTCGCCCGTGACATCGCGCGCGCCGCGGGAATGGACGAGCGCGAGCAGGAACTCGCCCACACCGCGGGCCTGCTCCATGACATCGGCAAGTTCGTCCTCTCCGACCGTGTGATGGAGCGCGGGGCCCAGCTCAACGAGATCGACTGGCGCGGCATCCGCCGCCATCCCGACATCGGCGCCGACCTCCTGAAGGACATCGGGGTCTTCGGGCCGATCGGCGAGATCATCCGCGCGCACCACGAGCGCATCGACGGCCGCGGGTACCCGCGCGGGATCACCGGCGACGAGATCCCCGACGTCGCGAAGATCGTCGCCGTCGCGGAGATCTACGACACGCTCACCGCGCCCGACACCTACCGCACGCCGATGACCTCGTTCGAGGCGCTGACGGAGCTGCGGCGCGTCTCCGCGGAGCAGGTCGACGGCCGGTACGTCGAGGTGCTGGCCGAGCTGCTCGCCGGCCGCGGCACGGACTACCGCCACCAGGACGAGGCCGACTTCGACCGCGAGCTCGACATGGAGCGCCGCATGAGCGAGGCGGCCGCGCCCTCGTAGGTCGCTACTCGCCGGAGGCGCGGTAGCGCTCGCGCGGCTGCAGCGAGGCGATGAACGCGTCGAGCTGCTCGACCGTGAAGCGACGCTGGCCGCCCGGCGTGCGCGTGCCCTGCAGGTGGCCGGCGTTCTCCCAGCGACGGACCGTGCCGATCGAGACGCCGAGGTGGTCTGCGGCCTCGGAGACCGTGAGGCCCAGGCGCGAGTGGGAGCGAGTCGCCATACCCCCGCGTTGACGGCGCGCCGCCGCGCCGGGGCGAGCGTCACTGCAGCTTTGCGCAGGTTCGGCGCGGCCGGGCTGCGGGTTCCAGCGAAGACGCGCGGGTCGCGAGTCTGCAAGATTTCCGGGCGTGGCACGTCTCGACGCCGTCGACCTCAGCCAGACGATCTCCGTCAAGGCCTACGAGCAGCGGCTCACGGCCCGCAGCCTGCGGCTCGCCCAGCTGCGCCTGGCGATCGCCGGGCGCCTGGCCGACAGCGGCCTCGGCCCCGGTCTGCTCGTGCTGTTCGAGGGCTGGGACGCCTCCGGGAAGGGCGGGGCGATCAAGCGGCTCGTCGCTCCGCTCGACGCCCGCCACGTGCGCGTCACGCAGTACGCCGCGCCCACGCCCGACGAGAAGCGCCACCTGTACCTCCAGCGGTTCATCCACGACCTCCCGGGGCACGGCGGCATGGCCGTGTTCGACCGCAGCTGGTACGGCCGCGTGCTCGTCGAGCGCGTCGAGGGGTTCGCCACCACCGAGCAGTGGCAGCGGGCGTACGCCGAGATCGTCGACTTCGAGCGCTCGCTGCATCTCGAGAGCGTCATCGTCGTGAAGATCTGGATGCACATCTCGCCCGAGGAGCAGCTGCGCCGCTTCCGCCAGCGCGAGATGGATCCGCTCAAGAGCTGGAAGCTCACCGACGAGGACTGGCGCAACCGCGAGCGCTGGGACGAGTACCGCACCGCCGTCGAGGACATGCTCGACCGCACCGAGACGACCTGGGCGCCGTGGTACGTCATCCCCGCAAACAGCAAGAAGTTCGCGCGGATCGCGGTGCTCGACGCCGTGATCTCGGAGATCGAGCGCGGCTGCGCGCGCGTCAGGTTCGAGCTGCCGGCACCGCTCGACGGCGCCGCGGACGCCTTCGACTGAGCGCCGTCAGGACGGCGCGCCGACGAGCGCCCAGCGCGTGCCGGCGAAGCGCGCGGCCATCGTCGCCAGGCGCACCGCCATCAGGGCGAGCACGCCGCACCAGACGCCGACGATGCCCCACCCGAACGCCAGTGCCGCGAGCTCGATGCTGACCGCGACGGCCGATGCGCAGGCCATCGCGATCGCGATGTAGCGCGTGTCGCCCGCGCCGATCAGGACCCCGTCGAGCGCGAAGACGACGGCGGCGAACGGCAGCATGCCGGCGAACATCGGCCAGATCAGCGCGAGCTGATCGAGCACCGCGGGGTCGCTCGTGAAGATCCGCGGGATGACGCCCGACAGGGCGAGCAGGACGACGGTCATGACGAGGCCGGCGACGAACGAGAGCTCGATCAGGCGCCGCCCCGCGGCGCGGGCCGTGCCGTCCTCGCCGGCGCCGAGCGAGCGCCCGACGAGAACCTGCCCGGCGATCGCCAGCGCGTCGAGCACGAGCGCGAGGAAGATGAACAGCTCGAACGCCACCTGGTTGGCGGCCAGCGCCGCGTCGCTCGTGCGCGCGAGCACGGCGCTCGCGACCCCGAAGGCCAGCAGCAGCGATGCCGTGCGCACCACGATCTGCGCGCCCATCCGCGTCATCGGGCGCATCAGCGCCCAGACGGGGCGGCGCGTCGTCGCCGGCGCACGCAGCAGCCACCACGCGAAGGCGACACCCATCCCGAGCTGGGCGATCACGGTCCCCAGCGCCGAGCCGTCGAGGCCCATGCCGAGCCCATAGACGAACAGCACCTCCAGCGCGATGTTCACGAGGTTCGCCACGACGATGATCACGAGCGGCGTGCGCAGGTCGCCGACGCCGCGCAGCCAGCCCTGGCCGGCGAGCGCCAGCAGCGCGAACGGCAGCCCCAGCGCTGCGATCCGCAGGTAGCGCGTCGCCAGGCGCGCGACCTCGCCGTCGCCGCCGAGCAGATGGATCACGGGGGCCGCAAGCGCAAGCGTCAGGGCGACGAGCGCGAGCCCGACCGCCAGTGCCAGCCACGTGGCCTGCGCGCCCAGGTCGCCGGCGTGCTCGCGCTCGCCGGCGCCGTGCAGGCGCGCGACCTGCGCCGTCGTCCCGTACGCCAGGAAGTTGCACAGGCCCACGAGCGAGGAGAGCACGGTCGCCGCGAGCGCGAGCGCTGCGAGCTGCGTCGTTCCGAGATGGCCGACGATCGCGGTGTCGGCCAGCAGGTACAGCGGCTCGGCCGCCAGCGCGCCGAGCGACGGCAGCGCGATCAGGAGGATCTCGCGATCGTGCTCGCTGCGGCGCACGCGCCCCATGCTAGGCCGCGTCTACGATCCGGGCATGCGGCCCGCGGGCAGCGGATGAAGCTCCGCCTCTACCACCATCCCGACGGCGCCCGCGTCGCCTATCGCGAGCAGGGCACGGGCCCCGGCCTCGTGCTGTGGCATTCCGAGCTGCTGAGCCACCGTGAGTTCGTCCCGCTCGTCGAGGGGCTGGAGCACCGCTTTCGCGTCGTGCTGCCCGACCTGCCGCTGCACGGCGACTCCGAGGACCGCCCACGGCACCCCTACACGCGCGACTGGCTCGCCGAGGTCGTCGCCGCGTTCTGCGTCGACGTCGCCGGCCCGCGCCCGCTCGTCGGCGGGCACGGGCTCGGCGCCGAGCTCGTCCTGCACGCCGTCGAGCTCGGCCTGCTGCATCCCAGCGCGCTCGTGCTGATGCCCAACCGCATGCACCGCCCCGCCGAGCAGGATGCCGACTGGGCGCGCTGGCGCGCCGTCGCGCGGCTCGGATCGGTGCCGGGGCTGGACCGCGTGCTGATGCGCGGCGCCAAGCTCGGGCTGCGGCCCTCGCGCGGGGTCGCGCTGAGCGCGCGCGGCAACCCGGAGGCCGGCGACGTCGTGCGCCACGCGGTCGCCGACGTCGGCGGCAACGCGAACCTCGCACGCTCGTGGGCGCAGTTCGCGCGGCGCTGGCCGCCGGGGGCGCGGCGCGAGCTGCTCGACCTGTACCCGCGCGTGGACGCGCGCGTCCTGCTGCTCTGGGCCGACGAGGATCGGCGCCACCCGCTGGCCGGCGCCGAGGAGACGCTCGACCTGCTGCCCGACGCGCAGCTGCGCGTGCTCCCGCGGACCGGGTACCTCATGGCCTACGACGATCCCGTCGGGGTCGCCCGCGAGATCGCGGCGTTCTGCGGGTAGGCCGGCCGGCGGCCGCGCGAGTGCCCGCGTACGATGGACGGACCACCTCGTTCGAACCCAGGAGTCCCGAGAGCATGGCCAAGAAGCGCCTCTACGGCGGCGAGACCGCCAAGGCCGTCGACAACTTCCCGATCTCCGGCGAGCCCGTCCCCGCCGAGGTGATCCACTGGCTCGGCCGCATCAAGGGCGCCGCGGCGCGCGTCAACGGCGACCTGGGGCTGCTCGATCCGAAGCTGGCGAGCGCGATCGCCGCCGCGGCCGACGCCGTCGCCTCCGGCGAGCACGACGCGCAGTTCCCGATCGACGTCTTCCAGACCGGCTCCGGGACCTCGTCGAACATGAACACGAACGAGGTGCTCGCGAGCCTCTCGGGCGCGCACCCGAACGACCACGTGAACATGGGCCAGTCCTCCAACGACGTGTTCCCCTCCGCGGTTCACCTCGCCGCGCTCGACGTCGCCGTCAACGAGACGCTCCCGGCGCTCAAGCAGCTCGAGCGCTCGTTCGCCAGGAGGGCGAAGTCCTTCCACAACGTCGTCAAGGCGGGCCGCACCCACCTGATGGACGCCGTGCCGGTGACGCTCGG
Source organism: Solirubrobacteraceae bacterium (assembly GCA_036510915.1). Classification (GTDB taxonomy): domain Bacteria; phylum Actinomycetota; class Thermoleophilia; order Solirubrobacterales; family Solirubrobacteraceae; genus F1-60-MAGs163. The sequence goes on from DATCDC010000112.1 coordinate 5,580, forward strand.
CCAGGAGTTCGCGGGCTACGCCGCACAGATGGCGCTCGCCCAGGAGCGCGTGCAGTCCGCGCTCGTCCACGTCGGCCAGATCCCGCTCGGCGGGACCGCAACCGGCACGGGCCTGAACACCCATCCGAAGTTCGCGGCGAACGTCCGCTCGCTGCTGAAGAAGGAGTCCGGGCTCAAGCAGATCGCGCCGCCGCTCGACCGCTTCGAGGCGCAGGCCAATCGCGACGCGCTCGTCGAGCTCTCCGGCGCGCTGAAGGTCGTCGCCGTCTCGCTGACGAAGATCGCCAACGACCTCGCCCTGATGGGCTCGGGCCCGCGCGCGGGCATCGGCGAGCTGTTCCTGCCCGAGCTGCAGAAGGGCTCCTCGATCATGCCCGGCAAGGTCAACCCGGTGATCCCCGAGGTCGTGCTGCAGGTCAGCGCGCAGGTGATCGGCAACGACACCGCCATCACGATCGGGGGCCTGCAGGGCCAGTTCGAGCTCAACGTGCGGATCCCGTTGATCGCCCGCAACCTGCTCCAGTCGCTGCACCTGATCGCGGCGACCTCGCGGGTCTTCGCCGAGAAGTGCGTCGACGGCATCCAGGTCAACCGCGCGGGCACGAACGCCTCGGCCGGCGGGACGCTCGCCGTCGCGACCGCGCTCAACGGCGCGATCGGCTACGACAAGGCGACCGTGATCGTCAAGAAGGCGACCGCATCCGGGCGGCCGCTGCGCGACGTCGCCCTCGAGGAGGGGGTTGACGCCAAGCTCTACGACGCGACGATCGACCTGCGCAGGATCGCCGCGGGCAACGAGGCCTGACGCCCTGATGCGGGTGGCCGCGGATGGCGACGCGGATGCCGCCCGGCCCGACGTCGCGGTCCTCGGCGGCGGCATCGCCGGCCTCGTCGCGGCGCGCGACCTCGGCGAACGCGGCGCGCGGGTCGTCGTCCTCGAGGCTCGCGACCGCCTCGGCGGGCGCACGTGGAGCCGCCCGCTGCGCGGCACCGACGTCGAGATCGAGCTCGGCGGCACGTGGTTCGCGCGTGCGCTGCAGCCGGCCGTGGCGCGGGAGATCGCGCGCTACGGGCTGCCGGTTCGCGCGAGCGCGCCCATTGCGCACGCGGTGTGGGCGGGCAGTGCGGGGCGCGTCGAGGGTCCCGCGCCGCGGGAGCTGTTCGGGCCGCTGTTCGCGCCGGCGCGGCCGGCGCTCGATGCGGCGATCGCCGAGGTCCGCGAGGCCCATGGGCGCGACGGCACGCTCCCCCGCGGCCAGGACGTCGCCGCCGCGACCTGGATCGCGGCGCTCGACGTGCCGCGCGCGACGAAGGAGATCCTGCTCGCCTGGATGACCGTGATCGGCGGTGGCCGCCCGGCGGCGCAGTCGCTGCTGATCATGACGTCGGACCTCGCGTTCACCGGATTCGACATCGAGGACACGCTCGACACGCTGCGCGAGACCTTCCAGGACGGCACGGCGAGCCTCGTCGACGCCCTCGCCGCCGACGTCCGGGGCGAGATCCGCACGCGGGCCGTCGTCGAGCGGGTCGAGCAGCACCCGGGTGGTGTCCGCGTCGGGCTCGCCGGCGGATCCGCGGTCGAGGCCGGCGCGGCGGTCATCGCGCTGCCGCTCAACTGCTGGGCCGACGTGACGTTCGATCCACCGCTGCATCCGCTCAAGCGCCGCGCGGCGGCCGAGCGCCAGCCGGGCGCGGCGACGAAGGTGCTCGCGGTCGCCGAGGACGTCGGCCCGGCCACGCTCGGCTGGGCGTGGGGCCACCCGCTCCAGGCCGTCGTCGGGATGCACGCCGTCGAGGGCGGGCGGCTCGTGGCCGGCTTCGACGGGCTCGGCGCGCTGCGCGACCCGAACGACCCCGACGAGATCCAGGCCGCTCTGCGAGTGTTCGCGCCGCGAGCACGGGTGCGCGCCGTCGAGAGCCATGACTGGGTCGCCGACCGGTTCGCGCGCGGGACGTGGCTGACGTGGCCGCCGGGTTGGGCTGCGGAGGTGGCCCGCGAGCTGCGCCGCCCCGAGGGCCATCTCGCGTTCGCCGGCGGCGACGTCGCAGTGGAGGGCAGCGGCTACATCGAGGGCGCGATCGCGAGCGGGCGCGAGGCGGCGGTGTCGCTTCGCATCGCGTGACCGCGGCGGCGTTGCACGCCCGGTGCGAGGCCCCGCGGTGACACGCCGGCCCCGGCCCCTACTCGTCCAGGATCGCCACAACCCGCGCAGGCCCGGCCGAGCCGCCGACGATCCTCAGCGGGAAACACGAGACGGTGAACCCGCTGGAGGGCAGCGAGCCGAGGTTGCAGAGGCGCTCGATCTGCGAGTAGGCGAGGTCGCACTGGTGTGCGGCCCAGAAGATGCCCGGCTCCCCCTTGGCCTTCGCCGCCTCGGCCTCGAGGTGCAGCGGCGCGTCCCAGCCCCAGGCGTCGATGCCGACGACGCGGGTGCCCAGCTCGTACAGCCGCCGCGTCGCCTCGGCGGTCACGCCCGGGCCCCTGATCATGTAGTCGGGCGCGTTCAGGAACGCGTCGCGGCCGGTGCGGATCAGGACGATGTCGAGCGGCTGGATGTCGCGATCCAGGCCGGCGAGCGCGTCGTCGATCTCGGGGACGGTGACGGCGTCGCCGTCCTCCTTGTGGGCGAAGTCGAGCACGACGCCGGGCGCGTGGAACCACTCGAGCGGCAGCTCGTCGATCGTCAGCGCACGCTCGCCGGCGATCGTCGAGTTGTAGTGCCAGGGGGCGTCGACGTGCGTCGAGTTGTGGGTCCCGAAGCGCACGAACTCCTCGGTCGCCCAGCCCTCGCCGTCGCGCAGCAGCTCGGGTCCGACGCCGAGCATCGCGTCGATCGCCGCGGCTCCCGCCTCGTGGCCCTGGAAGACGATCTCGGTGCGCAGCGGCTCGGGCGTGTCGGGCGGGCTGTTCTGGATCGGCGCGGACAGGTCGACGAAACGCGGCATGGGTCCGAACCCTATTGACCGCTGAGCAGGACGCGTGCGCATGGCCCCCTCACAGACCGGCCCGACGACGGCCAGCCGCGCCACGCGGAGGCCAGGCCGCGCCGACTCAGCCGGGCTGCCCGGCGGCCGCCTCGGTCACGGTCGTGACCGGCAGGCCCAGGTGCGCGACGCGATGCGGGAGGTCGACGTGCAGCCGCTGCTCGGTGTGGTGCGGTGCCATGGCGATCATGATCTCGTCGAAGGGCTCGTCGTGGAGCGTCGACTCGATCGCGTCCATCGCATCGTGGCGGATCGAGATCGACCCGATCACGGGGCCGCCGGCGGCGGCCTCGATCGCCGGCAGCGCCTGGGCGAGGAGCTCCTCGGCCTCTGCGGCGTGGTCGTGGCGCTCGGGGTGCAGCGGGTGCCACTCGGCCGGGGCCGGGTAGGGGACGAGCACGCGGAGCTGCGTCGGACCGCGCTGGGCGCGGTCACCGATCGCGGCGAGCAGCGCGTGGTTGTCGGCCGGCCGGTCGGTGACGACGAGGATGCGGGCGGGGCTCGAGGCTTCCATGACGGGCCTGATCATGGCTGACGGCGCGTGAACGCGACCTGAACGTGCCGCCTCAGGTGCCGATCTTCGTGACCGGCAGGCGTCCGGCGTCGCGGATCGTCTTCGGGTGGGCCTCCGGCAGCTCGCCCAGCGCGGCGTAGTGCAGCGTGTCCGGGTCCAGGTCGAGCGCCCGAGCGTCCGCGGCGTCGAGCCGCTCGAGCAGGGCCTTGGAGACGAGCAGCGCGCCGCCGTGGGCGGTCTGCTGGATGCGCGCGCACTCGTTGACCTCGTCGCCCAAGGCCGTGACCTCGAGGCGCCCGTCCGTCACCAGCTGGCCCATGTACAGCCCCGGTCCCCAGTGCAGGCCGAAGTTCATGAGGACGGTCGGCTCGTCGTCGACGGTGCTGTCCGCCGTGATGTCGCGCACGGTCGCGGCGATCGAACGGGCCGCCTCGATCGCTGCGCGCACGGCCCCGGACGGCCCGCCGAGGTCGTCGGCCACGAAGAACGCGGTGACGCCGTCGCCGGCATGCTTGCCGATGATGCCCGAGCGCCGCACGATCGCGCGGTCGATGCGCTCGGTCAGCTCGGAGATCAGGCGGAAGTAGGCCGCGCCCGACAGCCCGCGGGCGATGTCGCCCGAGCCCTCGAGGTCGGCGAACAGCACGGCGGCCGCACGGCGGCCCGGGGTGGCGAGCCGGGCCATCCGCGCGAAGGCGTCCTCGTCGCCGTGCATGAGCATCGCGCTGAGGCCCATCGGCAGCGCCGGCATCACGATGCACAGGCCCGCGGCGAAGGCGCCCGCGTCGTCGCGCACACGCACGACGACGCCCGTGAAGGGCGTATGCGGGCCGTTGGCCGGCGCGTAGCCGGTGCGGAAGGAGAACGCCGAACCGCCGCATTCCGGCCGGCGCGTGCGCTCAGCGTCGGCAGCCGCCGCCAGCTCCGGCTCGCTCGCACGCGCGGCCTCGATGGTGCCGGGGACGTCGCTCTCGGCCTCGGCCAGGAGGACCGTCGAGACCCCGAGGCGCTCCTCCGCGGTCATCCGGCGCGTCCAGGCCAGGCGCCGCAGCGCGAGCGGCACCTGGAGCCCGTAGCCGAGCGCGGCCGGCGTGTGGTCGCCGGTCATCTGGCGCGCCTCGCGCGAGGCCCAGATCAGGTGCCAGCTGCGGTCGTAGAGGAACGCGGCCCAGCCGACGTCGTCGACGACGTCGGCGAGGCGCTGCAGACGCGGGTCGTCGGACCACGGGCGCTCGACCCCGGGCCCCGGACCGACCTGATCCTCGTCAGCGAGTTCCATGGCTTCCGCGCCCACTGTCCCGTGCACGCGCCGCGACGGCCGGGTCACAGCGTGCGCGGCACCTTTCCGCTGAGCTGCAGCATCACGCGCATGCAGCGATGCCCCGCGTCCGACGTCTCGCCGAACATGTTCGGGCAGCCGCCGGGGATCACCGCGATCCCGTGCTCGGTGCAGAACTCCACGGCCGGTTCGGAGCTGCTGCCGGGCCCCATGCCGCGGTGCAGCCAGACGCGCGGGATGCCGGCGGCGTCAGCGTCGGCGACGACCTGCTCGGCGACCTCCGGCGTCGTCACGACGACGACGCCGTCGGGCACCGGCGCCGGGATCGCCGTCAGTGCCGCATAGCAGGGGTCGCCCTCGACCTCCTCGGCGTTGGGGTTCACCGCGACCACGTCATGGCCGGTGTCGCGCAGGCGCCGGTAGATCAGGTTCGCCGGCTGCTTCTCGTCGCGCGAGACGCCCACCACCGCGATCCGCTTCTGGGCCAGGAACTCCTCGGCTGCGTCCTTGAGCTTCGTCATGCCCTCAAGGCTCGCCCCTCCCGTGACCCGGCGCGACCGTGCAAACCACGGGTACCGCGCCGGGCCACGCCACAGTCCGTAGTCCGTGCGGACGCCGCGGGCGGGCGCGCGCTCTAGCGTCAGCCGCGATGGCCAGCCGCATCGTCATCCTCGGCGCGGGGACCGGCGGGACCCTCGCCGCCAACCGTCTGCGCCGCGAGCTCGGCGACGCCGTGCAGGTGACGGTGGTCGACCATGACGACCGCCACGTCTACCAGCCCGGGCTGCTGTTCGTGCCCTTCGGCCTCGCCGATCCCGAGCACATCGTGCGCTCACGCGCCGCGCAGCTGGCGGGGGGTGTGCACCTGGTGCTGGCGGCGGTCGACCGCGTCGATGTCGCGCAGCGCACGGTCCGGCTCGCGGGCGGCGGCGAGCTCGCCTACGACGTCCTGATCATCGCCACCGGCGCGCGGCTCCAGCCCGAGGAGACCGACGGCCTGCTCGGCCCGGCCTGGAACCGGCGCGCCTTCACCTTCTACGACCTCGAGGGCGCCACCGCGCTGCGCGACGCGCTCGCCGTGTTCGAGGGCGGCCGGCTCCTGGTGAACGTCGTCGACATGCCCATCAAGTGCCCGGTCGCACCGCTCGAGTTCTGCTTCCTGGCCGACTGGTTCCTGGGTGAGCGCGGGATCCGCGAGCACACCGAGATCACGTTCGCCACGCCGCTCGACGCGGCGTTCACCAAGCCGGTGGCCTCGCAGATGCTGGGCGGGCTGCTGCGCGAGAAGGGCATCGCGCTGGAGACGGAGTTCGCCACCGGCCGCGTCGACGCCGACGCGGGCACGATCGTCAGCTGGGACGAGCGCGAGCTCCCGTTCGACCTGCTCGTCATCGTGCCGGCCCACGGCGGCGCGGCCTACGTCGAGCGCTCCCCCGGCCTCGGTGACGAGCTCGGGTTCGTCCCCTGCGACAACCACACGCTGCAGGCGCGCGCGGCGCCGGACGTGTTCGTCCTGGGCGACGCGGCGAACGTCCCGACGTCCAAGGCCGGCTCGGTCTCGCACTTCGAGGGCGCGACGATCGTGGAGAACGTCCGGCGCACGCTCGCCGGTGAGCAGCTGCAACCGTCGTTTGACGGGCACGCGAACTGCTTCATCGAGACGGGCTTCGGCAAGGCGCTGCTGATCGACTTCAACTACGACCACGAACCGCTCGCCGGCCGCTTTCCCGAGCCGCACGTCGGCCCGCTCCCGCTGATGCGCGAGTCGCGGCTGAACCACATGGCCAAGCTGATGTTCGAGTGGGCCTACTGGCACGTGCTGCTGCCCGGACGCGAGCTGCCGGGCATCAGCAACGAGCTGCAGACCGCGGGCAGGCCCGCACCCGAGAGCTGAGCAAGGAGACAGCGACGATGACCCAGACGACGATCGCCGGCCGCTCCGTGGAGGTCGACGCCGAGGGCTTCCTCACGGACGCCGGGGCATGGGACCGCGACATCGCCGCGGAGATCGCGCGCGACAACGGCATCCCCGAGCTCACCGCCCGCCACTGGCAGGTCGTCGAGTTCATGCGCGAGCGCTACCTGCGCGACGGCGCGGCCCCCTCGATCCGCACCCTCGGAAAGGCGTCCGGGGTGCCGGTCAAGGAGCTCTACCAGCTGTTCCCCAAGGGACCGGCGAAGCTCGCCGCCAAGATCGGCGGCATCCCCAAGCCCCGCGGCTGCATCTAGGAGGACGACATGCCGGACGAACCGATCACGAAGGTCTCGATCATCATCTCCAAGGGCTCGCTCGAGGGCATCTACCCGGGCCTGATCCTGGCCAACGGCGCCCGCATGGAGGGCATCGAGGCGAATGTCTTCTTCACGTTCTTCGGGATGGACGCGATCCACCGCGAGCGCCACGAGCACGTCAAGGTCGCCGCGGTCGGCAACCCGGGCCTGCACCTGGCCACGTGGGTCGGCGGCGTGCCGGGGATGTCGTCGATCATCACCCACCAGCTCGCCAAGAAGATGGACGAGCTCGACATCCCGCCGATCCCCGAGTTCGTCGAGCTGATCGCGGACTCCGGCGCGGGGCTCTACGCCTGCCAGGCGTCCGTCGACATGTTCGGCCTCACGCGCGAGGACTTCATCGAGCAGGTGCAGGACATCATCACCGTGGGCGAGTTCTACGAGCGGGCGGCGGGCGGGCAGATCATCTTCACGTGAGGTGCGCGGAGGCGTAGGGTGGACGCTGTCCTGCCCCGAGCAGACCGAGGTGCCCCGATGAAGCGCTCGCGCGCCGCCCTGTTGCTGTTCACGATCCTCGCCGTCGTGGGAGGTGTGACCGGCGTCGCGTCGGCCCGCGTGCTGCTGGTGGGCAGCTACAGAGGGGTGCACGGCCAGTACGCGACGGTCAACGCCGCGCTCAGCGCCGCGCACGCGGGTGACTGGATCCTGATCGGCCCCGGCGACTACAAGGACGCCGCGGTCCACGTCCCGGCCGGGGCGAAGACCGACGACCGCGCCGGCGCGCAGATCCTCATCACGAAGAACGGCATCCACATCCGCGGGATGGACCGCAACACCGTGATCGTCGACGGCACCGCGCCGGGCTCCCCGGCATGCAACCGCTCGACGAGCGGGCAGGTCTTCGGCCCCAGCGGCAAGGCCACCGGGCGCAGCGGGATCCTGATCTACAAGGCGCGGAACGTCTCCGTCGAGAACCTGACGCTCTGCAACTTCCTGACGGGCTCGAAGGGCGGCGGCAACCAGATCTGGTGGGACGGCGGCGCCGGCACCGGGACGCAGACGGACATGGGCACCTGGTACGGCAGCTGGCTGTCCGCCACCTCCTCCTACTTCGCCGGGCAGGACAAGCCGGCCGGCAGCTACGGCATCTACTCGTCCAACACGAAGACCGGCTCCGGCTGGTTCACGCACGACTACGCGAGCAACATGAACGACTCCGGCTACTACGTCGGCGCCTGCCCGAGCTGCAACGTCACGCTCGACCACGTCCATGCGCAGGACAGCGTGCTCGGCTACTCCGGCACCGACTCCGGCGGCAACATCACCATCAAGAACTCGGAGTTCGATCGCAACCAGGACGGGTTCGACACCAACAGCCAGAACAACAACGACGCGCCGCCGCCGCAGAACGGTGCGTGCCCGAACGGCGCGCAGAACCCCGACCCACCGCCGAACACCCAGCAGACGCACACGTGCTGGGTCGTGACGAACAACTCCTTCCACGACAACAACAACGCGAACGTGCCGTCGTCCGGATCGGCCTCGAACGGCCCACCCGGAACGGGCATGTCGATCTCCGGTGGCCGCAACAACATCGTCACGAACAACCGCTTCACGAACAACGGGGCCTGGGGCATCCTCGTCGTCCCCTACCCCGACCTCGGCCCCCCGCCGCCCGTGGCCCACTGCCAGGGCGGCGTGCTGAACGGCCTCTTCGGCCCCGACACGTGCTACTTCGAGGCCTTCGGCAACGAGATCGCCAACAACACGTTCACGCACAACGGCTTCTTCGGCAACCCGTCCAACGGCGACATCGGCGAGATCTCCGGCCAGAACGACCCCGGCAACTGCTACCACGGGAACACGAACACCGGCGGCACGCTGACCAGCGATCCGGCGGACATCCAGGCGACGCACGGACAGTGCGGCGTTCCGAACAGCGGCAATGACCTCGGCAGCACGCTCACCGCGCAGGTGCTCTGCGCCACGCAGCTGCTCAGCACGTGTGCCACGACGCCGACGACGAACTACCCGCGCTTCACCGGGGCGCCCATGCCGAAGCTCCCGCGCCAGGCGACGATGCCCGCGCCGTGTGCCGGCGTGCCGGCGAATGCGTTCTGCGCGGCCCACAGGCCCGCGAGGAAGGTCGTCCCGAAGTTCGTGGGCTAGTCACGCGGCCGTCGACGGGTCAGCCGCCGAGCTGATGGATGCCGATGAGGTTGCCGCAGGTGTCGTCGAGCGTCGCGGCGATCGTGGTGCCCGCGGGCGCCGGCGCGCCGCGGAACTCGACGCCCGCCGCGCGCAGACGCTCGTACTCCGCCTGCACGTCGTCGACGGCGAAGGTCGTCGCCGGGATGCCGTCGGCGTGCAGCGCCTGCTGGAAGGCCTGCGCGGCCGGATGGATGTTCGGCTCCAGGAGCAGGTGCACGCCGTCGCGGTCACCCGGCGAGACGACGGTCAGCCAGCGGTACTGGCCGAGCGGGATGTCGAGCGCGGGCTCGAAGCCGAGCATCCCCGTGTAGAACCGCAGCGCACGGTCCTGGTCGCTGACGAGGACGCTCGTCACGGTGATCCTGATCATGGGCGGATTGGATCACTCCGCGTCGACGACTTCCAGCGGCCGCGTGCGAACCTTCAGGGATGGCCACGCTTCCCGCCGGTCCCACCGAGTCCCCCGCGATCCAGACCGTGCGCTGGGTCGTGCGCCCGCTCGCGTTCATGGAATCCGCGCGACGGCGCTACGGCGACGCGTTCAGCGTGCGCTTCATGGGGTTCGAGTCGCCGATGGTGATGCTCTCCGATCCGGAGGCGATCCGGGCGCTGTACACCGGCCGCGATCACCGCCTGCCGCCCGGACGCACGTTCGCGCTGCGGCCGCTGCTGGGCGCGCGCTCGGTGCTGCTGCTCGAGGGACGCGAGCACCTCGACCGCCGGCGCCTGATGCTGCCGGCGTTCCACGGCGAGCGGATGCGGGCGTACGAGACCGTCGTGCGCGAGGCGACCGAGCGCGAGATCTCGACATGGCCCACGGGGCGCCCGTTCGCGATCCACCCCAGCATGCAGGCGATCACGCTCGAGGTGATCCTGCGCGCCGTCTTCGGCGTCAGCGACGAGCAGCGCGGAGCGCGGCTGCGCACGCTGCTGCGCGACCTGCTCGACCAGACGGCAGCGCCCGGTCTGCAGCTCGGTGTGCTGCTCGCACGGCGCCTGGGCCGCCTGGGGCCGCTCGAGCGCATCGGAGCGCTGCGCGCCGGCGTCGACGCCGTCCTCGCCGAGGAGATCGCCGAGCGCCGCGCCGACCCGCATGCGGGCGAGCGCGAGGACATCCTCTCCCAGCTCGTCGCCGCGCGCTTCGAGGACGGCAGCGGGATGGACGACGAGGAGCTGCGCGACCAGCTGATGACCCTGCTCGTCGCCGGGCACGAGACGACGGCGACCGCGCTCGCCTGGACCTTCGACCTGCTGCTGCACAACCCCGGGACGCTCGCGCGCCTGAAGTCCGAACTCGCCCACGGCGACGAGGAGTACCTGCGCGCCGTGATCTCCGAGGCGCTGCGCCTGCGGCCGGTCGTCCCGCTCGCCGGGCGGCGCCTGGGCTCCGAGCTGCACGCCGGCGATCTCGTGCTGCCGGCGGGCACGGATGTCACCCCGTCGATCTGGCTGACGAACACCCGCGCGGACACCTACGCGGACCCGTTCGCCTTCCGTCCCGAGCGCTTTCTGGAGAACCCGCCGGCGACCTATTCCTGGATCCCGTTCGGCGGCGGCTCGCGCCGCTGCCTGGGCGCCTCGTTCGCGGAGTTCGAGATGCGCATCGTCCTGTCGACGGTGCTGCCCGAGTGCACGCTCGCGGCGGCCCGCGAGCGGCCCGAGCACGCCGCGCGGCGCAACGTCACGCTCTCGCCGCGCCACGGCACGCGCGTGATCCTCCAGGTGCGGCGCGCGGCCCCGCGCCGCGCGCGCGAGCCGGTCGGCAGCGCCGCCTGACCAGGCCGCGGTCCGCGGCCATAGACTCGGGGCGTGAGCTTCGAGCGCGCCAGGCACGAGGAGCGCCGGATCGCGCGCTCGACGCACCTCGCCGACGGCACGCTCGCGTGCCCGGCGTGCGACGCGCCGGTCGCACCGCTGCAGCGCGCCCTCGCCCCGGCCGACCCGCTCGGCTGCGGCTACTGCCTGCACACGGGGGCCGTCCGGGACTTCCTCTCGCTCGCGGCGCCGACGCGCGCCACGCACGTCGTGGTCCGCGTGCGCGCCGCGCGGCCCGGGCGCGTGCGCTGATGAGCGCCGGTCCCCAGGGGGCCGCCCGCAGCGCGCTCGTCATCGGTGCGCTCGGGGTCGTCTTCGGCGACATCGGGACGAGCCCGCTCTACACCGTGCAGACGGTCTTCGACCCGAGCGACCCGCACCCCGTGGCGGTGACGACGGACACCGTCTTCGGGATCATCTCGATGATCTTCTGGTCGGTGATGGTGGTCGTCACGATCACCTACGTGCTGCTCGTCATGCGCGCCGACAACGACGGCGAGGGCGGCATCATGGCCCTGATCACCCTGCTGCGCCGGCGGGAGCTTCCGGGGAGCGCCCGGACGAAGCTCGCGCTCGCCGGGCTGGGGATCTTCGGCGCCTCGCTGTTCCTGGGCGACAGCATGATCACGCCGGCGATCTCCGTCCTGTCCGCGGTCGGCGGGCTCGGGGTCGCCGCACCGTCGCTGGAGCACCTCGTCGTCCCGGTCACCGCCGCGATCATCGTCGCGCTGTTCCTGCTGCAGCGCGTCGGGACGGCGACCGTCGGGCGGCTCTTCGGCCCGGTCATGCTCGTCTGGTTCGTCGTGATCGGGGCGTCCGGGGTGAGCGGCATCGCGGTGCACCCCGGGATCCTCAAGGCGCTCTCGCCGACCTACGCGGTCGACTTCTTCCTCAGCCACTTCGCGACCGCGTTCTTCGCGCTGGCCGCCGTCGTGCTCGCGGTGACCGGCGCCGAGGCGCTCTACGCCGACATGGGCCACTTCGGCCGCAGGCCGATCACGCGCGCCTGGCTGCTGCTCGTCTTCCCGGCCTGCATCCTCTGCTACATGGGGCAGGGTGCGCTGATCCTCGACAACCCCGCGAACATCTCCAACCCGTTCTTCCTGCTCGTGCCCGGCTGGGCCCAGTGGCCGCTCGTCTTCCTGGCCACAGCAGCCACCGTGATCGCCTCGCAGGCGGTGATCACCGGTGCGTTCTCGGTCGCCCACCAGGCCGCGCAGCTGGGCTACCTGCCGCGGCTGCGGATCACGCATACCTCCGATGAGACGATCGGGCAGATCTACGTGCCGTGGATCAACTGGCTCCTGATGATCTCCGTGCTGACGCTCGTCTTCACCTTCGAGAGCTCTTCCGCGCTGGCCTTCGCCTACGGCGTCGCGGTGACCGGCACGATCACGATCACGACGCTGTTGTTCCTCTACATCGCGCGCCACCAGTGGGGGCGGCCGCTGTGGCTCGTCGTCGCGGGCGGGGGCGCGCTGCTGACCGTCGACCTGTTCTTCCTGGCCGCGAACCTCACGAAGATCACGCACGGCGCCTGGCTGCCGCTGCTGATCGCCGCGATCACGTTCACGATCCTCACGACCTGGCAGCGCGGCCGCGAGCTCGTGACGCGGCGCCGCGAGCACGTGGAGGGCTCGCTGCGGACCTTCATCGACGACCTCCACGTGCGGCGCTATCCCGTCCAGCGCGTGCACGGGACGGCCGTCTTCCTCAACCGCACGAACCTCACGGCCCCGCTCGCGATGCGCGCGAGCGTGAGCCATCTGCACGCGCTGAGCGAGCAGGTCGTGATTCTCACGATCGAGACGCTGCCCGTTCCGCACGTCCCGCCGGGCGAGCGCCTGGTGATCGACGACCTGGGCTACACCGACGACGGGATCACCCACGTGACGGCGCGCTTCGGCTACGTGGACGAGCCCAACGTCCCCGAGGTCCTGCGCATGATCGAGCCCTCGCGGCTCGAGGCGCCGCTCGACATCGACGAGGCCTCGTATTTCCTCTCGACGATCGAGCTCCATGCCGGCGATGCACCGGGCATGAGCCACTGGCGCAAGCACCTCTTCATCGCCACCTCGCGCATCGCCGCCGACGCCGCCGAGTACTTCGCGCTCCCGCGCGAGCGCACCGTGATCGTCGGCTCGCGCATCGAGGTGTAGTGCGCGCGGCTGCAGGTCCGTCGCCGACCGGGCTCGGCCTACCCGACGACGCTCGTGACGAGGTGACCGATCACCCAGCCCACCCCTGCGCTGACGCCGCCGATCAGCAGCACCTGCATGCCGGAGAACAGCAGCCGCTGCCGCGCGACCGTCCCCTTGATGATCCCCAGCACGAACAGGGCGATCAGCGTGCAGCCGACGCTGATCGGGAGCGCGATGCCGATGCCGAAGAAGAAGTAGGGCCACAGCGGGATGATCGCCGCGCCCAGGTAGGTCCCGCCGACCACCAGTGCGTCGCCGACCGCGGCGCCGCCCGCGTCGGGTGAGAGGCCGAGCTCCTTCTGGACCTTGGTGCGCAGGAAGACGTTCGGGTTGACCGCGAGGCCCTGGGCGACCTGCTCCGCGGCGCCGCGCTCCAGCCCCTCCTGCTCGAGGACGAGCGCCAGTTCGGCGATCTCGCGTTCGGGCTCGTCGATCACCTCCTGTCCCTCATCGCGGATCTCGGCGACGTAGAGGCCCTCCTCCGCCTCGCTGGCCAGGTAGGACCCACCGCCCATCGCGATCGCCCCTGCCACGGCTTCGGCGAGCCCGGCGACGAGGATCGCCGCCTTCCCGGGGTTGGCAGCCGCCATGCCGGTCACCACGCCGAGCGGCACCAGCAGCCCGTCCTGTGCCCCGAGGACGAACTCGCGGATGCGCGACAATCGCTCGATGCGGGCCGCCTCCCCGAGCGCGTGCTCCTCGATGTGGGCGCGTGCCTCAGCGCGCTGCGCTTCGCTGATCGATTCCATCTGCCCATCCTGCGGCGCAGCGGCGCGCCCGCAACCGTGCTCACTACGGGCCGATGACATCGCGCCCGCCGTGCGGTCTCCTGATGAGGCCCATCCCCGACCAGGAGCCGCACATGGACAGGATCCCCATCCCGGGCGATCCTGGCGTGGGTCGCGGCGCTGTGATGGCCGTCCTCAGCCGTCGCGCAGCGCCATGACCCCGCCGACGCCGCCGAGGTAGAGCGTCGTCCTCTTCGTCTTCGGGTTGCTGCCGATCGCGATGCCCGCGTAGTGGTTGTTGTAGAGCCCGCCGTGGCCGGCCTGCTGCTTCCAGGCGACCTTGCCGCTGCGATAGTCGATGGCGGTCCAGTACCACGGGTCCGCGCCGCTCGGGTCCTTGACGTTCTCGAAGGTGTAGATCAGCCCGTTGGCCGCGTCCCCCTTGGAGACGACGGACGGCGCGCGCACGGTCGTGTTGCGCCAGCGGACCGAGCATCCGGTGCCGCCCGGCCCGATGTCGATGCGCGTCATGCCCGGCGAGCTGACCTGGTTGAGGTCGCCGCCGATCTGCAGCCCGCCGCCGATCACGTCGTTCCACCTGACGAGGTCGTAGCCGTAGTTGTTCTCGACGATCAGCGAGCGGCCCATCGCGATCAGCGAGTTCTCCGTGTCGCTCGCGCCCTTGGCGAAGACCGGGACCGTGCAGACCAGGCGCTTCTGACCCCTGGCGAGCGCGCCGGCGCGGTAGACGACGACGTCCATCGGGTCGGCGTTGTCGGTGATCGCGACGTAGGCGGGGGCCGTGCCCTTTCCGCGGCGTCCGCTCGTCGGCCACAGCAGCGTCGGCGTCGTCCCCGAGCCGGCGTTGATCTGGCCGGGCTTCTGGACGCCGCTGTTGCGGTAGGTCGCCTTCCAGACGACCTTCGGCTTCAGGTCGGCGCCGGCCGTGAACTTGTACTGCGCCCTGTCGGAGACGATGTAGATCCCGTCCGAGGCGACGGCGAACGAGTTCTCGATCTCCTCGTTCAGCACGATCGACCCGCACTTCCCGGTCTTCGGATCGAGCACGCCGACGGTGCCCTTCGTGCGGCCCACGAACCAGTAGCGGCCCTGCGTGTCCGGCAGCGTCGACGGCATGCGCTCGTCCGGCTGCAGGCACGGCGTCGGGTCGTAGGAGGCGACCTGCCGGAACGCCGGCGCCGCGCCGCTGTCGTCCTCGCCGATCACGAGGATCCGCCGGTCGCTCGAGGCGACGACGACGCGGTCGCGGTCGTCCAGGTAGAAGTACGCGCCGCCGGTCGTGTTCAGCGCCGGGTTCGTCCCCGCGGGGGGCGGGACGAACGGGAGCTGCAGAAAGGCCAGCGTGTCGAGCGTGACCGGGTCGAGCAGGTAGAGCGCCGGGCCGTCGCCGAGGTTCGTGCACGAGCCGATCAGTCGCCCCCTGCGATCGAATGTCAGCGTGATGCAGGTGCGCCCGAAGCCCGCCGAGAAGACATGTGGGCGCAGGCCGAGCGGGCCGGAGAGCTCGGTGTAGTCGTCGCTCTGCCATGCGTCGTTGTGGACGCCGTTCTTGGGGTTGGCCGCCATCAGCGGGTGCTGCCAGGCGGGCGTCACGCCCGCGACCGGCCGGGCCTTCCACGGCGCGCCGACGTACTGCGCGACCGTGGGCGCGGGGCCGGTCGCCTGGATCGGCGTCGCGGGGATCGTCGCTGCGGATGCGCCCGGCACGGCGCAGGCCAGTGCGAGTACGGCGACAGCGACGACGACGACGCGTTGGGGACCTCTCATGTCCTGCTCCTCTGCTCCCGGTGGTGCGACCGCAACGCAGTATGAGGGTGCGGGAAGATGCGCGCCATGAGCGGCATCGAGCAGTCGACGGAGGGCGCCGGTGCTGTGGGTCGGAGTGTGGAGCGGCTGCCCGGCTGGGTGCGGCGCCTGACCGGGATCGGCGCCCTGCCTGCCGACTCCGACGAGCTTCGCGCCCGCAAGGCCGTCCTCGTACTGTCCTCGACGCTGATGGCCGCGCTGGCGTGCGTGTGGGTCGTGACCTACGCGGTGCTCGGACTCTGGGTGCCGGCGGCGATCCCGCTCGCCTACCAGATCGCCACGGTGGCCAGCATCGCCACGTTCGCGCGCACGCGCCGCTACGTCGTGTTCCGCGAGAGCCAGCTCGTGCTGCCGCTGTTGCTCCCGTTCGCGCTGCAGTGGAGCCTGGGCGGGTTCGAGAACTCGTCGGCCGTCTGCCTCTGGGCGATCACCTCTCCGCTGGGGGCGCTCGTGTTCGTCGGGGCGCGCCAGGCGGTCCCATGGTTCGCGGCCTTCGCGGGCCTCGTGGTGTTCTCCGCGGCGATCGATCCCGCCCTCGCAGCCCATGCGCCCGACATCCCGCAGGGCGTCGTGATCGCGTTCTTCGCGCTCACCATCCTCGGCGTGGCGACGACCGTGTTCGCGGTGCTGCAGTACTTCGTCCGCGCCCGCGAGCGAGCGCTCACGGACCTTGCAGCCCAGCATCGGGCCCTCGAGCTGGAACAGGCGAAGTCCGAGCGGCTGCTGCTGAACGTCCTGCCGGCGCCGGTGGCGGCGCGGCTCAAGGAGGAGGACGGCGTGATCGCCGACGACCTCCCCGCGGTGACGGTGCTGTTCGCGGACATCGTGGGCTTCACGCCGCTGTCCGAGCGGCTCACGGCGTCCGCGGTGGTGTCGCTGCTGGACACGGTGTTCGCGCGCTGGGACGCCCTCGTCGCCGCGCACGGGGTGGAGAAGATCAAGACGATCGGCGACGCCTACATGGTCGCCGGGGGCATCCCGCTCCCGCGCGACGACCACGCCGAGGCGATCGCCGCGCTGGCGCTCGCGATGGGTCCGCAGCTCGCCGCCTGCTCCGCCGAGACCGGCGTGCCGCTGCAGGTGCGGATCGGCATCGACAGCGGGCCCGTCGTCGCCGGCGTGATCGGGCGGGCGAAGTTCAGCTACGACGTCTGGGGGGACGCGGTCAACACGGCCAGCCGCATGGAGGCGCACGCCCTGCCAGGCACGATCCAGGTGACCGAGCGGACCTACGAGCGCCTGCGAGATCGCTTCGAGCTGCGCCGGCGCGGGACCTTCGATGTCAAGGGGAAGGGCCCGATGCCCTGCTACCTGCTGCTCGGCCAGCGGGCCTAGTCCCGGTCCTCAGCGGCGCCCGGCGATGACGGTCGTGGCGATGACCATCGAGACGGCGCTCAGGCGGCGGCCGGCGCGGCGGCCGGTGGGGCGTTCGGCTCGGCTTCGGTGCCGGGCTGGACCGTCGGGATGCCGCGGGTGAAGAGCAGCGCGAGGAGGCTGATCAGTGCGAGGACGGCGAGCGCGGAACGCAGGCCCGCGACCCGGGCGCTGGCGTTCTCGTCGACGACCGCGTTCGCCGTCTCCGGCGGGACACCCGCGTCGTCGAGCGCCGCCTTCAGATCCTTGTCGGACACGAAGGGCACGCCGGTCGTCAGCTGGGTCTGCGCCTGGACGACGAGGTCGTTGGGGACCGCCGGGTTGCTCTGGACGCCGGTGAAGAACGCAGCGGTCAGGGCAGAGATGAGGATCGCGCCGGCGAGCGCCGTGCCGATCGACGCGCCGAGCTGGGTGCCCGTGTTCTGCAGGCCCCCGACCTCACCGCTCTGCTCGTCGGAGACCGCGGAGACGGTCACGCTGCCCAGCTGCGAGGCCATCGCACCGAGGCCGGACCCGATGAGCAGCAGCGGCCCGGTGATGACCTCGGGCCCGGACCCGACATCGAGCAGCGCGATCAGCAGCGCCAACCCTGCGAACAGCAGCAGGAAGCCGGCGTTGACGACGCGGCGCGGGTTGGCGTCCGGTGCGAGCTTCGGGACTCCGGCGGCGAACAGGAGCAGCGTCAGCGACAGCGGGAGCAGGCGCACGCCGGTCTCCATCGCGGACAGCCCGAGCGCGACGGAGAGGAACAGCGGGATGACGAAGAACGTCCCGGCCTGCACGAGGAACATGAAGAGGAACGACAGCACCCCGGAGCGCATCTGGATGTTGCGCAGCAGCTTGGGGTTGAGCAGCGCGCCCTCGCCGCGCCCGATCCGCAGCGTCTCCCAGCGCAGGAACAGCGCCAGGAGGACGAAGCCGCCGAGGATCATCCAGATCACGGGGGAGAGGCCGATCCACTGCGGCGCGTCGGGCTTCGGCTGCACGACGCCCCAGGTGCCGGACTTCAGGATGCCGAACACGATCAGGCCCAGGCCCAGCGCCGACAGGAGCGTGCCGAAGAGATCGAGCTTCACGCCCTCTTCCGGCGGCGTGTCGTTCACCCGGCGCGCGAGCAGGAGGATCACGATGACGATCAGGACCTCGCCGGCGAACACGTAGCGCCACGAGAGGTACGTCGTGAAGAAGCCGCCGATCAGCGGGCCCAGTGCCGCCGCGATCGCACCGGCGGCCGCCACGAGACCGTACGCGCGCGGGCGCTCGGGCTTGCCGAAGTTCGACGCCACCAGCGCCACGATCGCCGGCATGATCAGCACCGCGCCGAGGCCCTCGAGCAGCGACCAGCCGAACATCAGCATCGTCAGGCTCTGCGACAGCGCCGTCGTCAGCGACCCGCACGCATAGATGACCGCCCCGATCGTGAACGCCCGCTTGCGGCCGAGAATCTCACCGACCTTCCCGCCGGTGATCATCAGCGACGCCATCACGAGCGTGTACATCGTGATCGCCGTCTGGATCCCGGTCACCGTCGTGTCGAGGTCCTTGGCGACCGTCGCGATGGCCGTGTTCATCACCGTCGTGTCCAGCGCCATCACGAACTGGCCCGCGGCCAGGGTGAGCAGCACGATGCCGGTGGCGCCGGTGGCGCGGCTACGCGTGTTCGTCATCGATGGTCCTCACGGGCGGGGTCGTGCATGGCGGTGGCCTCCCGGCCGGGCATGGGAACCTAACGCCACGGCGGCCACGACCGTGGTCTGACCGGATACCGAGCCGCCGCGCGGCCCCGTCAGCCGCCGGAGACCGCCGGGCCTCCTGAGCGGATGCCGCGGCAGCCCCGCGGGCCGGCGCGCAGCTGTGCGCGCGTGGGCGGGTCGAGCGCCATCAGCTCGGGGATCGTGACCGCGTGGTAGTGCCTTCGCCGCAGAAGGGGAAGGATCTTGAACTTCAGCGCCCGGATCGTCTGACCGCGGTTCTCGTGCATGAGGATGATCGCGCCGGCGTGCAGCCCTGCGCGAACGTTGTGCGCGATCCCGAGCCAGTTCGCGCCGAGCGAGTCCCGGCTGTCGACGTTCCACAGGATCTCGACCATCCGCAGGCGCCGCGCGGTCCGGTCGACTGCCGCGTCGTGGGCACCGTAGGGCGGGCGGAAGAGCGAGACTGGGACGTGCGCGCTGCGCCGGATCCGGGCCTGCGTGCGAGCCATCTCGGCGTGGATCGCGCCCGTGGACAGCCCGGGCAGGAACGGGTGGGTCCACGTGTGGTCGCCGAGCGCGCCGTGCTGCGCGTCGCGCGCCGCGAGCCGGGGGAACTGCGCGATGTTGCGCCCGACGAGGAAGAAGGTCGCGCGCCGGTGCCGCGCGCCGAGGATCCGCAGGGCCAGCTTCGTGTACACGCCCGGCCCGTCGTCGAACGTCAGGGCGACGACGCGGCGGCGCGACCCGCCGCAGTAGACCGGGAGGCCGAGCCGTGCGAAGCGCACGAGCGCCCGGCGTTCGCGGACGGCGAGCGCCGCCCGCCGTGTCGCCGCCGGGCGCTCGACCGTCGCGGCCGCGGCCGTGGCGGGGGCGACGGCCGGGGTCCCGTGGCCGCCACACCCCGAAAGCGCCGCCAGCGCCGCCGCGGCGGCGAGGACCAGCGGCGTGGACAGGCGGCGCGAGCCGGCCCGGGCGGATGATGCGAGCACGCGGTGGGGCCGTCGAGCGGAGTGGATGCGCGCGATTCTACGGCGCATGTGCCGTCCGACGGGGCAAACGCCTGAAGCGGGCCGCGAGGGTCGTCCGGCGCGGCGGTCGGCGTTCGCCCGACGGCGGGAGCTCCGGCCCCGCCACGCCCGGGGGTGACACGGGGAGGGGGACCGTAGTCCTCACGGTTGGGCGCGGCCTGCGGCACGCCTAACGTCGGTTCCGAGATGACGACGACTGCTGCCGAACTGGTCGCCCAGGCCAACGCCACGATCGAGCTTCTGACGCCGGAGGAGGTTTCAGCTGAGCTGTACGGCGGTGGGGTGGTGCTGCTCGACGTCCGCGAGCCGGTCGAGTGGGAGCATCACATCGAAGGCGCCGTGCAAGTCCCCAGAGGGCTGCTGGAGTTCGTCGCCGACCCCGCCAGCCCAAAGCACAGGCCCGAGCTCGACCCGGCACACAGGGTGATCGTCTACTGCAACTCGGGTGGACGCGGTGCGCTCGCTGCCGCAACGCTCAGGAATCTCGGCTTCGAGAACGTCGCCAATATGAAGGGCGGGTTCACCGCGTGGAAGGCCGCCGGACTGCCCACCGTCGAACACTGGGCGGGTATCTAGGCTCCGGGCGGGAAGCAGGCGGCCGGACGCACCTCGCCTGTGCGCGGCGGCGTTGCATGCGGAACGCGGGAGTGATGGCGATCGCGAGCGCTGGGGCATCAGCGCTGTCGTTCGGGCGCGCTGCGGCGCGAATGCTGTTCCGGTTCCAGGCGGACCGGAACCACCCCTACCCCAGGTTCATCGCCACGTACTTCGTCTCCAGGTACTCCTGGAGGCCCTCCGGCCCGCCCTCGCGGCCGTAGCCGGACTGCTTGATCCCGCCGAACGGGGCGCCCGCGTTGGAGACCATGCCCTGGTTGAAGCCGATCATGCCGGTCTCCAGGGCCTCCATCACGCGGAAGGCGCGGCCGATGTCCTGGGCGAAGAGGTAGGCGACGAGGCCGTACTCGGTGTCGTTCGCCAGCGCGATCGCCTCGTCCTCGGTGGAGAACGTCGTGATCGGGGCGACCGGGCCGAAGATCTCCTCGCTGAGGATCGTCGCCTCGGTGGGGACCTGGGCGAGCACCGTCGGCCGGTAGAAGTAGCCGCGCTCCCCGACGCGCTCGCCGCCGGTCAGCAGCGTGGCGCCCTTGCCGACGGCGTCGTCGACGAGGCTCTGCACGCCGTCGATCGCGTTCTGGTCGATCAGCGGGCCGACCTTCGCCTCGGGGTCCGTGCCGCGTGCGAGCTTCAGCGCGCCCATGCGCCCGGCGAGGCGGCGGCCGAACTCCTCGGCGACGGCCTCGTGGACGACGAAGCGGTTGGCGCTCGTGCACGCCTCGCCCATGTTGCGCATCTTCGCCAGCAGCGCGCCCTCGACGGCGAGGTCCAGGTCGGCGTCGTCGAAGACGAGGAACGGGGCGTTGCCGCCGAGCTCCATCGACATGCGCAGCAGCTGCTCGGAGGCCTGCGCGACGAGCGTCTTGCCGACCGCCGTGGAACCGGTGAAGGAGAGCTTGCGCGCGCGCGGGTCGCGGATCAGCGGCTCCATCAGCTCGCCGGAGCGCTTGGCCGTCAGGACGTTGACGACGCCGGCCGGCAGCCCGGCCTCCTCGAGGATGTGGGCCATCGCGAGCATCGAGAGCGGCGTCTGCTTGGCCGGCTTGACGACGACGGTGCAGCCGGCGGCGATCGCGGGCCCGACCTTGCGCGTGCCCATCGCCAGCGGGAAGTTCCACGGGGTGATGAAGAGGCACGGGCCGACGGGCTGCTGCATCGTCAGCACGCGGCTGAGCCCGTTCTCCGCGGTGCCGAAGCGGCCGTTGATGCGCACGGCCTCCTCGGCGTACCAGCGGAAGTAGGAGGCGGCGTAGGCGACCTCGCCGCGCGACTCGGTCAGCGGCTTGCCCATCTCGAGCGTCATCAGCAGCGCGAGGTCCTCGGTGCGCTCGGTCATGAGCTCGTACGCACGGCGCAGGATCTCGCCGCGCTCGCGCGGGGGGACGTGCCGGAAGCTCCTGAACGCCTCGTCGGCGGCCGTCAGCGCCGCTTTCCCGTCCTCGACCGTGCCGTCGGCGACATCGATCAGCGTCTCGCCGGTCGCCGGGTCCTCGACCGGCAGCGTGCCGCCGCCCGAGGCATCGCGCCATTCGCCGCCGATGAAGAGCTGGTGCGGGACCGCGTCGAGGACGGCCTGCTCGGCGCTGGTGCTGATCGTCGTCATGTGGCGAGGATACCCTCGCTCCGGAGTGCCGAAGCGGCGCGTCGTGCCCCCGGCCTTCCTACCCTGTGGAGGGTCCCCATGCGCAGGACCCTCGCCACACTCACCGCCGCCGCCAGCCTGCTCGCGGCCGCCCCGGCCGCCCACGCGGCCTCCGCGCTCGTCATCACGGGGCGCGGCTTCGGGCACGGCATCGGCATGAGCCAGTACGGCACCCTCGGCTACGCCCAGCACGGCTGGAAGGCCCCGGCGATCCTCGCGCACTACTACACCGGCACTGCGCTGGGCCGCCTCTCGACGCCGACCACCGTCCGTGTGCTCCTGCAGGCCGGGCACCCGAGCTACACGATCCGCGGCGCTGCCGCGGCGGGCGACAAGACGCTCGACCCGGCGAAGACCTACGTCGTCACCGCCGGCGGCGCGGGCGCGATCGTCCGCGCCTCCGGGGCACGCGCAGCGCTGACCTCCGCGCCGCCGCTGCGCATCACCGCGCCGAGCGGCGGGGCGATCACGCTCGCCGGGCCGGCCGCCAACGGCGTCAGCGACGGGAGCTACCGCGGCGCGCTGGAGTTCCGGCCGGGGATCGGCGGGCTGATGGCGATCAACGCGCTCGACCTCGAGAGCTACGTCGCCGGTGTCATCTCGGCCGAGGTTCCGGCCTCGTGGCCCGACGAGGCGCTGCGCACACAGGCGATCGCCGCGCGCACCTACGCGATCACGACGAACGCCGGCGGCAGTCAGGGCTTCACGCAGTACGCCGACACGCGCTCGCAGATGTACCGCGGCGTGGGCGCCGAATCGCCGTCGACGGGCGCCGCCGTGGCCGCCACGCGCGGGATGGTCGTCACCTACCAGGGCAGGCCGGTGACGACCTACTTCTTCTCGAGCTCGGGCGGGCGCACCGAGAACGTCGAGAACTCGTTCGTCGGCGCCTCGCCCGAGCCGTGGCTCAAGAGCGTCGCCGACCCGTACGACACGGTCTCCCCGAGCCATCGCTGGGGCCCGGCGAGCATCTCGCTCGCTGCCGCCACGGCGAAGCTCGGCGGGCTCGTGAAGGGCTCGCTGAAGTGGATCACGATCACCAGGCGCGGCGTCTCACCGCGCGTCGTCCAGGCGCGCCTGACCGGCACCGGCGGGTCGACGACGGTCAGCGGCCCGCAGCTGCGCCGCGCGTTCGGGCTGCGCGACGCGTGGATGCGCTTCCGGAGCTTCAGCACCGACCTGACGACGGCCAGGCCCGTGACGCCGGGCAAGCCGCTCGCCCAGTCGGGCGGCGGCGCGGCGGCGGCCGCCGGTGTGCGCCGCCCGGTCATCCAGGGCAGCGTGCACCCGTCGCGTCCCGGGACGTGGGCGAGCGTCCAGCGCCTGCAGAGCGGGACGTGGACGAAGGTCGCCGACGTGCTGCTCGGAGCAGACGGCGCCTACCGCGCCTCACTTCCCGGCCCCGGCTCCTACCGCGTCGCCTACGGCGACGGCGCGGGCCCGGCCGTCGACGTGCGCTGAGCGCCGCTCAGCCGGTGAACGCGCGCGCCAGCGACTCGGCGACGCAGACCGGTTTGTCCGAGCCCTCACGCTCGAACGTCTGCGTGACGGTGAACTGCACGCCGCCGGGGACCTCGTCGACCTTCGTCAGCGTCGCGCGCATGCGGACCTTCGAGCCGACGGGCAGCGGCGCCGGGAAGCGCACCCTGTCGTAGCCGTAGTTCACGCCGAACGCGAAGCCCTGGATGTCGAGGATCTCGTAGGAGAACTTCGGGCCGAGCGAGAGCGTGAAGAGCCCGTGGGCGATCGTCCCGCCGAACGGCGTCTCCTTGGCCTTCTCGACGTCGACGTGGATCCACTGGAAGTCCTGCGTGACCTGCGCGAAGCGGTCGATCACGTCCTGGGTGACCTCGTACCACTCGCTCACGCCGAGCTCCTTGCCGACGTGGGCGTTCAGCTCTTCGATGCCGGTGATGGTGGTCGCCATGCGCGCAGCGTATTACGCGCGCGCCGCGAAGTACTCGGCGTCGAGCTCGCCGAGCGGCGTCGACGGTGGGTTGCCGGCGATGTACTCCAGCGCGAGGCTGCCCCAGTCGCCGCCGGCGCGCAGCTCGCCCAGGACGGCGAACAGCAGGCCCTCCATGCGGCGGATGAGCAGCGCCTGCGGCGGCAGGGTCTGCTTGCGCATGTAGTCGAAGTACTCCGAGCGCGGTGAGCTGCCGACCTCGATCAGGTTGCGCACGTACTCGGGGTCCAGCCGGCGGTAGCCGACCGTGAAGTACCACTCGCCGGCGGTCTGCAGCTGGCCGAGGATGCGCTCGGGATGGAAGTCGTCGGGGTCGGGCAGGTAGCCGAGCTCGGCCATCCAGCGGTGCACCTCGTCGGCGTCGCCGCCCACGACGGCGCGCGCCAGCGCCTGCTCGCCCTCGAGGTAGTGCAGGTCGACGCGGCGGATCAGCCCGAAGTCCAGGAAGCACACGCGGCCGTCCGGGCAGAGCATGTAGTTGCCGGGATGGGGGTCGCCGGCCGCGATGTGCTCGCGCTCGAGCACGCCGTAGAAGAAGCGGAAGACGATCTCCGCGAAGCGGTCGCGCTCCTCCTCGCCGAGCTGCTTGATCTGGGCGAAGTCGATGCCCTCGACGTACTCGGTGACGAGCACCCGGCGGGCGGACAGGTCGCCATGGACGGCGGGGATCCGCACGAACGGGTGGTTGCGGTAGGCGCGCGCGATCTGGCGCTGGTTGGCGGCCTCGATCTCGTAGTCGAGCTCCTCGGCGATGCGCTCGCGCAGCTCGTTCAGCAGCGCCTTGACGTCCATCCCGGGCGCCATGCGCTTGAGCAGCGGGACGAGCATCGACATGTTGCGCATGTCGGTCTCGACGGCCTCGGCGACGCCGGGGTACTGCACCTTGACCGCGACGTCGTCGCCGTCGTGGGTGCGCGCGCGGTAGACCTGTCCGATCGACGCCGCGGCGACCGGCGTCTCGTCGAACTCGGCGAACGAGCTCTCGAGGCTCGCGCCGAGGTCCTTTTCGAGGACCTTCTTCATGTCCTTGAAGGCGACCTGCGGCGCGTTGTCGCGCAGCGCGGCGAGGCGCTCCTTGAACTCCTCGCGCTCCCCCTCGGGGATCAGGTCGAAGTCGACGGTCGAGAGGACCTGGCCGATCTTCATGGCCGCGCCCTTCATCTGCCCCAGCTGCTTGACGAGCTGGTCGGCGAGGTCCATCGCGCGCTGGCCGGTGGCGGCCTCGGCCTTCTCGTCGGAGCGCAGGCGGTTGGCGGCGTTCGTCGCCGCCCAGCGCGCGCCCTGCCCGCCGACGAGCCCCCCGAACTTCGCGGTGCGCGCGATGCGGGAGGTCGGGACCTTCGTGGTCTTCTTGTCGTCGGCCATGGGGACGCTGGAGATACGGGACGCGCGGCGGGGCGTATCACGGTATCGGCCCGGGGGAGTGGGAGGGTTAGTCTGGCCCGGATGCCCGGCCCGCTGATCGTCGTCGACGCGCCGTCGCTGCTCTACCGCGCGTTCTTCGCGCTGCCCAAGTCGATCACCGGCACGGACGGCCGGCCGGTGAACGCGCTGCTCGGGACGGCGAACCTCGTCCTGCAGACGGTCGAGCGCCACGCTCCACGCGCGGTGGTGCTGTGCTTCGGCGCGGAGGCCGCGGCCTACCGCGTCGCGCTCTACCCGGGCTACCACGCGGACCGCCCACCGATGCCCGACCTGCTCGCCGAGCAGTGGGAGCTCGCCCCGGGCTTCTTCGCCGCCTTCGGCTGGCCCAGCCTGCACGCCGGCGACCTGGAGGCCGACGACCTGCTCGGGTCGCTCGCGAACTGCGAGACGGCCGCGGGCGGGACGGCGCTGCTCTTCACCGGGGACCGCGACATGTTCCAGTGCGTCAGCGACAGCGTCCGCGTGCTGTTCCCCGCCAAGGGCGGCCCCGACGAGCTGGGCCCCGGCGAGGTGCTGGCCCGCTACGGCGTCGAGCCTGGGCAGGTTCCGGACCTGATCGCACTGCGCGGCGACCCGTCGGACGGCCTGCCGGGGGCGAAGGGCGTCGGCGAGAAGGGCGCCGCGGACCTGCTCGGGCGCTTCGGCAACCTCGAGGGCGTGCTCGCGGCCGCGCAGGAGGCGACGAGCGCGATGACGCCGCGGACCCGCGAGGCGCTGACGAGCGAGCCCGACCTGCTGCGCGCGTTCCTGGACATCGCGACGCTGCGGCCGATCGAGGTCGAGCGCCCGGCGGACGCCCCGCTTGACCGCGAGGGCGCCGCGGCGGCCGCTCGCGAGCGCGGCATGGGCCGGCTCGCCGAGCGGCTCGCCGCCGCCTGACCGCTCGCTCAGCCGCGCCCGTGGGTGCGGAAGAAGTCCCAGATCGCCCACGGCGCGTCGAACGTCGCCGCAGGGCCTGAGTCGGGCGGGTCGCCGCCCGGGAGCTGATGGCCGCCGCCCGTGATCCGCAGGTGCCAGACCGCGGCGCCCGCATGGCATCCATTCCACTCCAGCCGCATCACCCGCGGGGCGATGACGCGCCCGGCGGGGCTGACGGCGCAGCCGTCCCACGTCAGCCAGCGCCCGACGAACGGACGGACGGCGCCCGCGGCCGCGGGCGCCAGGCCCGCGTAGGGGACGATCGGATCGAGCAGGCCGTGGATCTCGAGCACGGACACCGGCCGCACCGGCGTGCACGCCGGCTGCGCCCCGTAGCCGCCGCTGACCGGCGCGATGGCGGCGAAGCGCCGGCTCAGCTCGCAGCCCAGGCGCGCGGTCATGCTCGCGCCGTTCGAGACGCCCGTCGCGAAGACCCGCAGCGGGTTCGTGCAGGCCGTGCGGTGCAGGTCGTCGAGCAGGTCCGAGACGAACCGCACGTCGTCGGGGGCTCCCGGGTCGCTGCTGCTGATGTTCCAGAACGGCCGGTCGCGGAACGACGCCGCCGGCAGCGCGTCGGGATAGACGACGATGAAGTTCTCCGCGTCGGCGATCGCCGAGAAGCCCGTGTAGCCGGCGAAGAACGCGCCGTTCTGCGCGGCCCCGTGGAGCGCCACGACGACCGGGAGCAGCTTGGCGGGGGCGCGGTCCGGGATGTGCACGAGCGCGGTGCGCGTCAGTCCGCCGCTGCTGATCGTGACCGTCTGGTCGCCGGGCACGAGCGCGCGCTGACAGCCCGCCGCGGTGGGGGTCGTCGCCGATGCGGCGGCCGGCGCGCCGAACGCGAGGCCGGCCGCGAGGATGGCGCCGAGGACGATCGGCGGAATGCGTCGCACACCGACAGCGTAGGCGGGACGGGCCCGGCGCGACGCCGGTCGGCACATGGCACGATGGACGGCCTGTCCTCCTCTCCCGGCCAGATCGCTCCGCGACGACGCCGCCGCGGCCCGGTCCTCGGTGGTCGCCGTGCGCTGCTCGGCGCGGCGGCGGGCCTCGTCCTCGCGCTGGGGGCGCAGCCCGCGGCCGCGCTGCAGACGGCCGCGCCCCTGCAGGCCGCCGGCGGGGTCGGAGGCTGCGTGCGCGACGTCTTCGCACCCGACCTCGGCGGCTGCGCGCGCGCGGTTCCCGGACTCGACAGCGCTGCGGCGATCGCGCTCGTCGACGGCGGGCGCCACGTCGCCGTCGCCGCGCCCGGCAGCGACGCGGTGACCTTCCTCGCCCGCACCCCGGGAACGGGCGCGCTGGCGCGCGGGTTCTGCGTCGCGGCTCCCGGCGTCGCAGCGTGCCCGCTGCACGCCGCCGGCCTGCACGGCGCGGCGGCGCTCGCACCGGTCGCAGGGGCGCTCGACGTCGGTTCGCGTGACGATCGCGCGGTCGTCGCGCTGCGCGGGGCCGCCGTCACCGGCTGCATCAGCGCCGCCCCGATCCCGGGCTGCGCGCTGCGCGACGGTGCCTTGGGCCACGTCGCCGGGCTCGCCGTCAGCCCGGACGGGCGGACGGTCTACGCGGCGGGCTACGGCGGCGATCCGGGGACGGACACGGTCGTCGCGCTGACGCAGCGGCCTGCCCGCCGGCCCCGGCGGCCGGTCAGCCGGCCCGTGCCCCTCCTGCAGCCGGTCGCGGGCGGCTGCGCGCAGAGCCTCGGGCCGAGCGGCGCCCGGTGCCCGCGCACGACCGGGCTGCAGGGTGCCGTGGCGGTCGCCGTAAGCCCCGACGGACGCTCGGTGTACACGGCGGCGAGCGTCAGCTCGGCGGTCGTGCACTTCGTGCGCAACCCGGCGACCGGTGCGATCAGCGCCGCCGGGTGCGTCGGCGACGCGAACCGGGTCGGGGCGGGCGACACGCCCTGCCCGGTGCGGGTCCCCGGGCTGCGCGGCGCCGCGGCGGTCGCCGTCAGCCCCGACGGCCGCGTCGTCTACGCCGCGTCCTCCGACCCCGGCGCCGTCGTCGCCCTCGCGCGCGATCCCGCCAGCGGCGCGCTGCGGCCGCTCGGCGGGCCGACAGGCTGCCTGGCCGCCTACGAGCTGTCCGGCTGCACGACCGTCCCGGCGCTGCGCGGCGCGACAGGCCTGGCGTTCGCCCCCGGCGGGCATGAGCTGGACGTCGCCGCGCCCGGCGCCGACGCGGTCGTCCCGCTGCAGCGCGACGCCGGCGGCGGCCTGACGGCGCCCGCGGCGGTCGCGGCCGTGCCGACGGTCCTGAACGGCGTCGACGCACTCGCGCCGTTCGGGCGCCAGCTGTACGGCGCCTCCGCCGTCGACGACGGCGTGATCGTGCTGCGGCGCTGACGCCGAGAGGTAGGCTCGGGCCGTCGATCGAGTGAAGGGAGCCGCATGTTCTCGTGGCTGGCGAAGGGGATCCTGACCCGCAACATGGCGCGGCTGCGCGAGGGCGACTACCGCCCGCTGCTGCGCCTGGACGCGAAGGACATCCGCTTCCGCTTCCCGGGTGACAGCTCGTGGGCGACGGAGATCGAGGGTCGTGACGACCTGGAGCGCTGGCTGCAGCGCTTCGTCGCGACCGGCCTGAAGATCTACCCCGAAGAGGTGATCGCCCAGGGCCCGCCGTGGAACACCACGCTCTGCGTGCGCGGCACCGACCACCTCGACACCGAGGACGGGCGCGTCTACGAGAACCGCTACGTGATCTGGGGGCGGATGTCGTGGGGGCTGCTGCGCGAATACGAGGTCTACGAGGACACGCAGGCGAGCAGGGCGCTCGACGACTACCTGGACGGCCGGGCGGCGACGGCATGAGCCCCGCGGACGAGTCCACGCTGCTGCGCGACCTGCTGCGCGCCACCGCCGACCACGCGGCCGACTACCTGGAGGGCGTCGACGAGCGGCCCGTCAAGGCCGCCCAGAGCTACGAGGAGATCCTCACGGCGCTCGACCGGCCGGTCCCCGACGACGCCGAGGACCCGCGCGCGGTGCTCGATGCGCTCGTCGCGGGCGCGACCCCGGGGATCACCGGCATGAACCATCCGCGGTTCTTCGGCTTCGTGATCGGCGGCGCGCTGCCGGCCGCGCTCGCGGCCGACTGGATGGTGTCGGCGTGGGACCAGAACGCGGGCCTCGCGCTCCCCACCCCGGCGGTCGCGGCGATCGAGGAGATCGCCGGCCGCTGGCTCGTCGACATCCTCGGCTTGCCGCGCGACGCGTCGTTCGGCCTGGTCACCGGCTGCCAGATGGCGCACGCCACGTGCCTGGCGGCCGCGCGCCACGCCGTCCTGCGCGACGCGGGCTGGGACGTCGAGACGGGCGGCCTGCAGGGCGCGCCGCGGATCCGCGTCGTCGCGGGGGCCGAGCGCCACGCGACCGTGGACCGCGCGCTGCGCCTGCTCGGGCTGGGGACGGACTGCATCGAGCCGGTGGCAGTCGACGACGCCGGCGCGATGCGCGCAGACGCGCTGGCGGAGATGCTCGCGGGTGCGCAGGGCCCGCTGATCGTGTGCGCGCAGGCCGGCAACGTGAACACGGGCGCGATCGACCCGCTCGCGGACGTCGCCGAGATCGCCCGGCGCGCGGGAGCGTGGCTGCACGTCGACGGCGCGTTCGGGCTGTGGGCAGCAGCCAGCCCGCGGCACCGCGGGAGCGTCGCCGGCATCGAGCGCGCCGATTCGTGGGCGACCGACGCGCACAAGTGGCTCAACGTGCCGTACGACTGCGGCGTCGCGATCGTGGCCGACAGCGCGGCGCACCGCGGCGCGATGAGCGTGACGGCGAGCTACCTCGAGCAGACGGCGGGTCCGGACGCGCTGCGCGAGCCCGTCGACTGGACCCCCGAGTTCTCGCGCCGCGCGCGCGGCGTCCCGGTCTACGCGGCGCTGTGCTCGCTCGGGCGCGACGGCGTCGCCGAACTCGTCGACCGCCTCTGCGCGTGCGCCTGGCGCTTCGCCGCGACCCTCGACGAGGACGACCGCGTCGAGGTGCTGGCGACCGGGCTCAACCAGACGCTGCTGGGCTTCGCCGAGGGCGTCGACGTCGACGCGGTGACAGCCGCGCTCGCCGCCGAGGGCACGTGCCTCATGACGGCGACGACGTGGCGCGGGCGCCGCTGCCTGCGCGTCTCGGTATGCAACTGGAAGACCACGTTCGCGGACGTGGACCGGGCGGTGGGGGCGCTGCGCAGCGTTGTGTGACGGGCTTGTCGGTGCACGAACAGCGGCACCAAAGGAAGCGGGTGCGGTCGCCCGGGCGGGCCCGCGCGGGCGACGCCGGGCGATGATGGCCGGCGTCGGATGGCGCGGCCAACTCGTATCAGGCCAGCGTCCTGCAGGGCACGCCACTCGAGCGAGGCATCGCGGATGCATGAGGCCGCACGCTGCCGGGGTGCTGTAGCGAGAGCTACTGCCCCCGGCGAGCGGGCGGCCTCAGGCGCCGCGAGGCCCGCGAGCCGTCAAGGGGTGAATTTGACGGTGATGACGTCCCCATCTCGCATCACGTAGTCGCGCCCTTCGAGCCGCAGCGTGCCGCGGTCGCGGGCGCCGGCGTAGCCGCCGGCGTCGACGAGCTCGTCCCAGGCGACGATCTCCGCGCGGACGAAGCCCTTCTGGATGTCGGTGTGGATCTCGCCGGCGGCGTGCCAGGCGCTGAGCCCGTCGCGCAGGTGCCAGCACTGCGCCGGCTTGGCCTCACCTGCGGCGAAGAACGCGATCAGCCCGAGCAGGTCGAACGCGCCGCGCACGACGCGGTCCAGGCCGGACTCGCCGACGCCCAGGTCCGCGCGCATCGCGGCGGCGTCCTCGGCGTCGAGCTCGCCGAGCTCCGCCTCGAGCCGCGCGGAGACGGCGACGGCTTTCGCGCCGTGGCTGGCCGCGTGCGCGGCGACCTCCGCCGGCACCTCCTCGGAGGCGGGCGGGACCTCATCCACGTTGGCGACGAACAGCACCGGCTTGGCCGTCAGCGGCTGCAGCAGGCGCTCGGCGTCCGGGGCCTCGTCGGGCACGGGAACCGTTCGAGCCGGCCGCCCGGACTGGAGCGCGTCGATCACCGCGGCCAGCCAGGCCTCCTCGGCGATCGCGTGCCTGTCGCCGCCGCGGGCCTCGCGCACGACGCGCGCGTGGCGGCGCTCGGCCTGCTCGAGGTCGGCGTAGATCAGCTCGGTCTCGATCGTGTCGATGTCGCGCGCCGGGTCGACGCTGCCCTCGGAGTGGATGACGTTCTCGTCACCGTGCGCGCGCACGACGTGCACGAGCGCATCGGTCTCACGGATGTTCGCCAGGAACTTGTTGCCCAGGCCCTCGCCCTTCGACGCGCCGGCGACGAGCCCGGCGATGTCGTGGAAGGCGATCGTGTCCCAGACGATCTCGCTCGCGCCGACCGTCTCGGCGACCTGCACGAGCCGCTCGTCGTGGACGGGCACGACGGCGATGTTGGGCTCGATCGTCGTGAACGGGTAGTTCGCCGCCTCGGCGCCGGCCTTCGTCAGTGCGTTGAAGAGTGACGACTTGCCCGCATTGGGCATGCCGACGATGCCGACCTTCACCCGAGGCCGAACCCGACGCGCTGCTCCTCGTTCTCCGTGCGCACGTAGACGACCTGCGCGAGGTTCAGCCGCACGGGACCGTCGGCGTCCTCGACGTCGTGCCACCCGGCCGCCGCGAGCCCGTCGACCAGGCCGCTGCGGTCGTTCTCGGTCAGCTTCAGCGACAGCGTCCCGCCGCCCTGGAAGCCGACGATGACCCGCTCGCGCGCGTCCTTGTCCTTCGTCATGTCAGTGTCCCTCCACGGGCTGGACGATCTCGGTGAGCACGCCGCCGGTGCTCTTTGGGTGCATGAACGCGACGAGCGAGCCGCGGATGCCCACACGCGGCGTCTCGTCGATGAGCCATGCGCCCTTCAACTTCAGCTCCGCGAGGACGGCCTGGATGTCGGACACCTGGTAGGCCACGTGATGGATGCCGGGCCCGCGCTTCTCGAGGAACTTCCCGACCGGCGTGTCGGAGCCGAGCGGCTGCAGGAGCTCGACGTGGCTCTCGCCGACGTCGAGCAGCACGGCCTCGACGCCCTGCTCGGCGACGACCTCACGGTGCACGAGCTCCATCCCGTAGGTCGTCTCGTAGAGGGTCAGCGCGTCGTCGATGCTCTCGACGGCGACTCCGATGTGGTCGATGCGGGCGAACATGCCCGCCGGAGTCTACGAATGCCCGGGATGCGACGGGCCGCGACGGCCCATCACGCCGCGGCGGGCGGCGGCTTGGACGGCGGATCGGGCCGTGAGCCGGGGGACTCGCCGGGCGACGAGGCAGCGACGCGCAGGGCCGGCATCGCGGGGCGCCGGTCGATGCGCGGCACGCCCTCCATGATGCGGTCGATGTCGGGGCGCTCGAGCACCTCGCGCTCGAGCAGGGCCTGGGCGAACTCCTCGAGCTTGTCGCGATGCTCGGTGATCAGGCGGAACGCCGCGGCGTAGGCCTCGAAGGCGAGCGCCTGCTGCTCCTCGTCGCGGATGCGCCGCGAGACCTCGGAGAGCTGGGTGGGGTCGACGAACGTGCGTGAAGCGGAGTCCGAGGTGCCCATGCCGTAGACGTGGACCATCGCGTTGGTGATGTCGGCGACGCGCTGCAGGTCGTTCGCCGCGCCGGTCGTCACCGCGCCGAAGACCACCTGCTCGGCGACGCGGCCGCCGAGCAGCACCGTGAGCTGGTCGACGAGCTCGTCGCGCGTCTTGAGGTAGCTGTCCTCGTCGGGCAGGTTCATGACGAACCCGAGCGCCTGGCCGCGGGGGACGATCGAGATCTTGTGCACCCGGTCGGCGGTCGTCAGCAGCTCGCGCACGAGCGCGTGGCCGGCCTCGTGGTAGGCGACGACCTGGCGCTCCTGCGGGTTGAGCGTCGTCGAGGACTGCACGCCGGCCACGACGCGCTCGAGCGCCTGGTCGAAGTCGCGCATCGACAGGGCATCGCCGCCGCGGCGCGCGCAGTGGATCGCGGCCTCGTTGGCGAGGTTCGCGAGGTCCGCCCCGGTGAGCCCGCTCGTCTGCTGGGCTACGACGTCGAGGTCGACGTCCGGGCCCAGCGGCTTGGAGCGCGTGTGCACCTGGAGGATGCTGCGCCGCCCGCCCACGTCCGGCGGGCTGACGAACACTTGGCGGTCGAAGCGGCCCGGGCGCAGCAGCGCGGGGTCGAGCTTCTCGAGCAGGTTCGAGGCGGCCATCACGACGACCTGGTCGGTGGAGGCGAAGCCGTCCATCTCGACGAGCAGCTGGTTGAGCGTCTGCTCGCGCTCGGAGTTGTTGTCGCTGCCGCGCCGCGCGCCGACGGCGTCGAGCTCGTCGATGAAGATCACGGCCGGCTCGTGCTTGCGCGCCTCGTCGAAGAGGCGGCGGATGCGCGCCGCGCCGAGACCGGCGAACATCTCGACGAACGAGGACGCGGACTGCGAGAAGAACTGGGCGCCGGACTCGTGGGCGACGGCCTTGGCCAGCAGCGTCTTGCCGGTTCCCGGCGGCCCGTGCAGCAGGACCCCCTGGGGCACGCGGGCGCCGAGCTTGTTGAACGGCGTCGGGTCGCGCAGGAACTCGACGACCTCGATCAGCTCGGCCTTCGCCTCGTCGGCGCCGGCGATGTCCTTCCAGCCGACCTCGAGGTTCGTCTGCGGCTTGATCTGCATCGGCTTCGTGCGCGGCATGAGCTTCAGGCTCTTCCAGAGCACGAAGATCAGCGCGAACATGAAGATCAGCCCGATGAACCCGGACCAGTCGGTGCCGAACTGCTGCAGGCGATCGAAGAAGCTCGGCGGCGGCGGCAGTTCCTGGAGCTGCGCCTGATGCAGGACCGCGGCGAGCTGGTTCAGCGCGCCGAGCAGCTGCGTCTGGGCCTGCGTCGGGTCGGCCAGCGCCGGGGCGGTGGCCAGGATCGTTCCGGGCATCAGTCGTTCATCTCGGGAAGAGCGGCCACTGGCTCTCTATCGGCAGAAACGGTGGTTCCTGCAGTATCAGGCAGCGAGGCCCTCGACGCGCAGGATCTCCTCCAGCGCGGCGTGTCCGACCTCGAGCTGGGTCGCGGTCGGCTCGCGCGTCCCGATGACCCGCTGCAGCTCGTAGCCCGGCACGCGCAGCGCCCGGGACACCGGGTGATCGGCGTGGCGCTCGCTCCACACGAAGACCTCGACGGCGGCGCCGGCGCTCACGAGCGAGAGCAGCCCGCCGGCCAGCGGCGAGGGCTGCTCGACGACACGGCGCAGGATCGCGACGCCCGCCAGGTTCATCGCGAGCATCGGCGCGACGAGGTGCGAGCCGCAGCGGTCGTGCTCCTTGGACGCCTCCGCGGCGTCCTCCCCGCCCTGCTCGTAGGCGGCGATCGACTTGTGCTCGACCCCGTGGTAGGCGGCGGTGTCGCCGACGCGCAGGGCGACGAGCGACGGGACGAGTGACAGTGCGGCGGCGGCGAGCTCGCCGCGCCCTCCGCGCAGGCGCCGGCGCGCCGCGAAGCCGCCGAGGCTCGCGGCGGCCGCTGCGCCGACCACGGCGGCGTTCTCGAACGGCAGCCGGGCCTCGGGCAGCGCGGCGCGCACGAGCGGGATCACGGCCATCGCCTCGCCCAGGCGCACGACGCCGCGCGCCCCGGGGATCCGGTCGACGGCCTGCGGCGCGCGCGGCTTGCGCCCCGAGGCCACCTGGATCGAGCCGTCACGCCCACGAACCGCCGCAGCCCAGTGCGTCGGGCCATGGACGAGCAGCCCGTTGCGCAGCGCCATCCCGCCGAGGCGCAGCGGCTGGTCGTCGACGGAGGTCATCCCGACAGCGCGCCGGAGTTCGCTCGACGCAGCTCGCGGTCCCTCATCGTGATCGCTCACGCGATCAGCTCCTCGGCGAGGTGGCGGTAGAAGGCGGCGGCGAAGCCCAGGTCGCGCACGTCGATGCGCTCGTTGGGGGCGTGGATCAGCGGCCACATCTCGTAGAGGCTCGTGTGGCGCATCGGGAAGAAGCCGTAGGCGACGCAGTCCGGGAAGGCGTCGCGGAAGGTGCGCGAGTCGGTGAACGCGGGCAGGGTGACGGGGACGACGCGGGCGTCGGGCTCCTGCTCGGCGATCCAGCCGCGGATGACGTCCATCAGCGGGCTGTCGACGGGCGAGCCGTTGCCGACGACGAGCTCGGTGAACTCGATCTCGTAGCCGTCGGGGCCGAGCACCTCGGCGATGCGACGGCGCACGACGTCCTCGCCCAGGCCGGGGGGCGTGCGGCAGTCGACGCCGAGCGTCGCGCGCGAGGGGATGACGTTGAGCTTCTCCGAGCCGGTCGCCTGCGTCGGCGCGAACGTCACGCCGAGCATCGGCTCGACCATCATCGCGAGGATCGGGTCGCGCTCGCGCAGCGCGCCGAGCGCCTGCGCACCGTCGGCGTGCTCGAAGCCGAGCTCGCGGAGCAGCGCCAGCGGGCCCTCGGTGAGGTCGAACCCGGGCTGGCGGTCGGCCATCGCCTGCAGCAGCGGCGCCGTCTTCAGCAGCGCGTTGTCGCCGATGCGCGGGTTGCTGGCGTGCCCGGCGGTGCCGTGCGTCGTCAGGCGGAAGCGGTGGACGCCCTTCTCGGCCACGCAGACGCCGTAGAGGCGCCCGCCGTCGAACGGGATCACGGCGCCGGCGCCCTCGTTGACGAGGTAGTCGCAGCGCACGAGCTCGGGGTGGTGCTCGGTGAGCCAGATCGCCCCCTCGGCGCCGCCGACCTCCTCGTCGACGACCGCGACGATCAGCAGGTCGCCGCGGGCGGGCCGCCAGCCCTCGCGGGCGAGCGTCACGCCCGCCGCCACCTCGGCCGCCGTCTGGGACTTCATGTCGAGCGCGCCGCGGCCCCACAGCTCCCCGTCGATCACGTCGCCGCACCACGGGTCGTGGCGCCACTCGTCGGCGTGCGCGAGCACGGTGTCGACGTGCGAGAGGAAGCAGAGCGTCGGCCCGGCGCCCGTGCCGCGCAGGCGGGCGACGAGGTTCGGGCGCTCCTCGGTGCGGCCGACGAGCGTCACCTCGAACCCGGCCCCGCGCAACGTCGCGGCGAGCTCCTCCTGCGCCGCACGCTCGTTGCCGGGGGGGTTGACGGTGTTGTGGCGGATGAGCCGGGCGAGCAGCCCGGTCGCCTCCGCCTGCAGGTCGGCCATCGACCGATCCTACCCCTGCACCGATTCGTCACAGGCCGGGTGGGCGCGTGTGTCACGATGCCCCGCTTCATGGGGCGGCAGGCCACGCTCGGGGAGGTCTTCAGGCAATGGGGCCGGCTCGGCGTCGTCGGGTTCGGCGGGCCGCCCGCGCACGTCGCGCTGCTGCGCGAGCTCTGCGTCGAGCGCCGCGAGTGGATCGACGCGCCCGAGTTCGAGGACGCGAACGCGGCCTGCCAGCTGTTGCCGGGCCCGGCGTCGACCCAGCTCGCGATCTACTGCGCGCGCCGCGTCGCCGGCGTGCCGGGGGCGCTCATCGGCGGCCTGGCGTTCATCCTGCCGGGGCTCGTGGCGATCATCGTGCTCGCCGCGCTGACGCTCAGCTCCGCTCCGCCGGACTGGGCGCGCGGCCTGGAGGCCGGTGCAGGGGCCGCGGTGCTCGCCGTGGTGCTGCGCGTCGGCTACGACCTGGCGCGGGCGAGCCTGGCCCCGCACGCGGGCTTCCGGCTGGCGCGCGCCGCCGTGTACCTGGGTGTCGGCGCGCTCGTCACCGTCCTCGCCGGGGCGGGCGTCGTGCTCGCGCTGCTGGCGTGCGGCCTGATCGAGGTCGTGATCCGGCGCGGCGGCCGTCCGGGCGCGCCGGCGCTCGCACCGGGCCCCGCACTCGCGGCGGCCGCCGCGGTGTCGACCGGCGTCGCCGCCCTGCCGGCGCTCGCCTGGACGGCGCTGAAGGTCGGCGCGCTGTCCTACGGCGGCGGCTTCGTGATCGTCCCGATCATGCAGGGCGACGCCGTCGACGCCTACCACTGGATGACGAACACGGAGTTCCTCAACGCGGTCGCCCTCGGGCAGATCACGCCCGGGCCGGTCGTGCAGACGGTCGCCGTCGTCGGCTACGCCGCCGCCGGGCTCGGTGGTGCGATCTTCGCCGCGGCGCTCGCGTTCACCCCGTCGTTCGTGTTCGTGCTGCTCGGCTTCCGCCGCTTCCACGCGCTGCGCGGCAACGCGACCGCGCGCGCATTCCTCGACGGCGCCGGGCCGGCCGCGATCGGCGCGATCTTCGGCGCGTTCGTCCCGCTGGCGAGCGGGGTCGACCTGGCCTGGCAGTGGGCGGTCGCCGCCGGCGCCGCGGTGCTGCTGTTCGCGCTGCGGCTCGGCGTGATGCCGGTGATCCTGCTCGCCGCCGCGACGGGCGCCGCGCTCGCACTCGTCGGCGCGCCGCTGCCCTGAGCCATCCGCTCCGGCGCGATACTGACCACGTGGACCAGCTCTTCGACCCGCCAGACGAGCCGGCGCGCCGCGCGGGGTCCGCTGCGGCCGCGGACGCCCCGCTGGCGGCGCGGCTGCGCCCCGCCACGCTGGACGACGTCGTCGGCCAGGAGCACCTGCTGGGCGAGGGCACGAGCCTGCGCGCCGCGATCGAGCACGGCCGCCCGCACTCGATGGTCCTCTACGGCCCGCCCGGGTCGGGCAAGACGACGCTCGCGCGGATCGTCGCGACGGCCGCCGACGCCGCGTTCGAGGAGCTGAGCGCCGTCGAGGCCGGGCGCGCCGAGGTGCGCGGCGTGATCGAGCGCGCGGGGCACCGCCGCGATGCGCGCGGCGAGCGCACCGTCCTCTTCCTCGACGAGATCCACCGCTTCAACAAGGCCCAGCAGGACGTGCTGCTGCCCGCGGTCGAGGAGGGCCTGGTCACGCTGATCGGCGCGACGACCGAGAACCCGTACTTCGAGGTCAACGCGGCGCTGCTCTCGCGCACGCAGGTCTACGAGCTGCACGAGCTGACCGCCGGCGACGTCGAGCTGCTGCTGCGCCGGGCGATCGACGCCGGCGAGATCGGGACCGCACACATCGACGAGGAGGCGATCCGGTTCCTCTCGGCGCGCTCGGGCGGCGACGCCCGGACGGCGCTCCAGGCGCTCGAGCTCGCCGCGTCGACGGTGGGAGACGCCGTCATCACGCTGCAGGTCGCCGAGGACGCGCTGCAGCGCCGCGCCGTGCGCTTCGACAAGCGCGGCGACCAGCACTACGACACGATCTCCGCGTGGATCAAGGCGACGCGCGGCTCGGACCCCGACGCCTCCCTCTACTACCTCGCGGTGATGCTCGAGGGCGGCGAGGACCCGCGCTTCATCGCGCGGCGGATGGTGATCTTCGCCAGCGAGGACGTCGGCAACGCCGACCCGCAGGCGCTCGTGCTCGCGGTCGCCGCGGCCGGCGCCGTCGAGCACGTCGGGATGCCCGAGTGCGTCCACGCGCTCGCGCAGGCCGCGATCTACCTCTCGCTCGCGCCGAAGTCCAAGGAGGCCTACCGCGCGATCGCCCGGGCGCGCGGCTCGGTCCGCGACGCCGGGGCACAGGCGCCGCCGCCCTACCTGCGCAGCGCCTCCTACCCGGGCGCCGACGAGCTCGGGCGCGGCAGGGGCTATGAGGACCCGCACGGCCAGCCCAACCACATCGGCAGCCAGGAGCTGCTGCCCGACATGCTCGTCGGGCAGCGCTTCTATCACCCCGACGAGGCGGAGGCCGGCCTGCGCGAGCGCCTGGCCGAGATCCGCCGCGCCCGCGGGCGCGAGGCATAATCGCCGCGATGGCCGAGCCGACCGCCGGCGCCGCGCAGGCGCCCGCCCCGATCGAGTCGCGCAGCCCCGCGGGCGGCGCGCTGCTGGGCGCCGTCCCGCAGGCCACCCGCCGCGAGGTCGGCGCCGCCGTCGACCGCGCCTCCGAGGTGCAGCGCCTCTGGGGTCAGCTGCGCCTCCAGGACCGCGCGCGCTACATGGCCCGCGCCGCGCAGGC
Organism: Solirubrobacteraceae bacterium; assembly: GCA_036510915.1. Taxonomy (GTDB): domain Bacteria; phylum Actinomycetota; class Thermoleophilia; order Solirubrobacterales; family Solirubrobacteraceae; genus F1-60-MAGs163. The sequence continues at coordinate 44,980 of DATCDC010000112.1, forward strand.
GGTGATCGACGAGGTCGACGAGCTCGTCGATCTCCTGTCGCGCGAGCAGGGTCGTCCGCGCGCCGAGGTCGAGGTCATGGAGCTGCTCCCCGCGGTCGAGACGCTCCAGTGGCTCGCCGAGCGCGGGCCGCGGATCCTGGAGGGGGAGCGAATCGGGTTCTCGCGCACACAGCACCCGGTCAAGCGCGGCCGCTGGACCTACGAGCCGCTCGGGGTGATCGCCGTCCTCGGCCCGGCGGCCGAGCCGTTCGCCACGCCGCTCGGCGACATCGCCGTCGCCCTCATGGCCGGCAACGGCGTCGTCTTCAAGCCCTCGCCGTTCGCCCCGCTCGCGGGCGAGCGGATCGCTCGCGTGTTCGCGCGCGCCGGCCTCCCCGAGGGGCTGCTCCGCGTGCTCCACGGGCATGCCGACGTCGGCGGCGCGCTCGTCGAGGCGCCCGTCGCCCAGGTGCGCTTCACCGGGAACGCGCGCGCCGGGCGCGCCGTCGCGCAGGCCTGCGCGCGCGAGCTCAAGCGCAACGTGCTGGAGCTCGGCGGCAACGACGCGATGCTCGTGCTCGCCGACGCGAACATCGGCCGGGCGGTCCGCGGCGCGGCCTGGGCGGCGTTCGCGAACGCCGGCCAGTCCGGCGGCAGCGTCGGGCGCGCCATCTGCCTGCACAAGGTCACCGACCGCTTCCTGCACGGCGTCACCGCGGTCGCAGGCGAGCTGCGCGTCGGCGACCCCGTCGACCCGGCGATCGAGGTCGGCCCGCTCGTCTCCGGCGAGCGTCTCGACCGGCTGATCGCGCTCGTCGACGACGCGGTCTCCTCCGGCGCAACGCTGCACTGCGGCGGGCCGATGAGCGTGCCGGGCGTCGCCGGCGCCTTCTTCGCCCCGGCGGTCATCAGCGGCGTCACGCCCGGCATGCGCCTGTGGCTCGAGGAGGCGCCGGGTCCGCTGCTCGTCGTCCACCAGGCCGGCAGCGAGGGGGAGGCGATCCGGATCGCGAACGCCACGCCGCTCGGGCTCGGGGCATCGGTCTGGACGGCCGACCGCTACAAGGGCCGGCGGATCGCGCGCGAGCTGCAGGTCGGCATGGTCTGGATGAACGACCACCTCGTCGCGCGCAGCGCGCCGCAGGTGCCGTGGGGCGGGGTCAAGGGCTCGGGTATCGGGCGCACGCGCGGCGCGATCGCGCTGCGCACCTGCGCCGAGCCGAAGGTCGTCACCTGGGACCCGCCGGTCGGCCGGCCCGCGTGGTGGTTTCCCTACGACGCGACGCTCGTCAGCGCTGCACGCGCGGTCGTCGGCCTGCGCTCGGCGCGCGACGCCGACCGCGAGCAGGCGCTCAAGCACGGATCGGCGGCGATGGTGCGCGCAACCGGGCGCTGGGTCCGCACGCTCCGCAGCGGACGGTAGGCTGGCGCGCGCCCAGCCAACGCCCGGGAGCATCCCATCAGCACGTCTGCGCCAGAGCCCCCCGAGGTCGTCCCTCCCCGCATCTACGCCCACGTCGTCGTCGTCGCGATCTTCGGCGGGTTCTTCGTGATGGGCTGGCTGTGGCTCTACACGTGGTTCATGAACCACGTCTGGTACAGCGACTACGTCACCTCACACCACTGGATGTTCCCGCTGATCTGCATCCCGTTCTCGCTGCTGGTCGGGGTGATCGTGAAGTACCTGAAGGCCCCGACGAACCTCGACGGCTCGTTCGTCGACAGCCTCACCGGGGACGCCTCGGACATCAAGTGGCGCCTCCTCCCGGCGACGGTGGCCGAGTCGCTGGCCTCGCTGTGGTCCGGCGCCGTCCTGGGCCCCGAAGGCGGCATCGGCGCGCTGTCATCGCAGATCGCCGGGTTCTACAACGAGAAGATGAAGATCCCCGAGCAGCACCGCTCGCGGCTCGTCTTCGGCTCGGTCTCCTCGGCCTACAACGGCCTGCTGGAGAACCCGATCTTCACCGGTGTCCTGGGCTACGAGGTCCAGCAGCAGGCGAAGGGCCGCGCGACGCTGGCCGCGAACCTGCTCGGCGGCGCGATCGGCTACATCATCTTCGGGCTGCTCGGCGGCAAGGGGCTCGCCGGGTTCCTCGACCTGCCGGCGGTCACGAGCTTCAAGTTCCTCGACGTGGTCTACGTCATCGTGCTCGCGATGGTCGGCGTGGTGCTCGCCGTGATCCTCGCGCTGCTGCTGCGCGTCGCCACGCAGGTCTTCGCTCGCCTGAACGACCGCATCATCATCCGCGCGCTGGCCGCCGGCGTCGTCTTCAGCGTCGTGGGCTACTTCGCGCCGATCGTGATGTTCTCCGGCGAGAACCAGATCCACACGGTGATCAGCGACCCAGCGCACTACGGCCTGGCGCTGCTGCTCGTGATGGCGCTCGGCAAGTTCGCGCTGCTGGCGGTCGGCTTCCGCTCCGGCTTCCTCGGCGGCCCGACGTTCCCCTCGATCTTCTCCGTCGTCTGTGTGGCCGAGGCGATCCACATCGCGATCCCCGGCCTGTCGCTGACGATCCTCATCGCCGGCCTCCTGCCCGGCCTCCTGATGATGCTCTTCAAGACGCCGTTCATGGTGATCCTGCTGACCGCCTTCATGCTCAGCGCGAGCGAGAACCTGATCGCGCTGATCGTCTTCGCGGTGGCGGCGGTGCTGTTCGTCCAGCCCTACCTCGAGCGCTTCATGGCGTCGCGCCAGGGCGTCACGCCGGCCGCGCCGGCCGCGCCCAGGGCGGCCTCCTCCTAGGCGGGCTGCGCGCGGGGCGGGCCGGGCAACAGCCTCCCGCCGGCGACGGGGGTGTTGCGCAGCGCCGCGGGCAGCAGCGGGAGCAGCACGCGCTTGGTGTACTGCGCGCCGCCGCGGCGCAGCCCCTCGCGCAGCGGGTCCCAGGACAGCGCGTAGCCGCGTCGGATGCCCGCCGGGAGCGAGCCGGCGATCACGAAGTTCACGGTCTCGACGAGCCAGCGCATGTGAGCGGGCGCGGGCGGGTGGAAGACGACGGCGCGGCCCAGCTCGCGCGCGCGGTCGGTGACCCAGAGATCGCCGCCGCTCAGCATCCCGGAGTAGTAGGCGTCGAACGCCTCGATCGTGTCCGGCATCTCGTCCTCGGCCAGGCCGAACATCACGCCGACGCGCCGGTAGTCCTGCCACAGCGCGTCGCGCTCGTCGCGATCCAGGTCGCCGACGTAGAGGCGGTAGATCCGCTCGGCGGACTCGAACAGCGGCGCGAGCGTCCAGAGCAGGAACTGCGGGTCGTCGGCGGCGTACGGCGTGCCGGCCGGGAAGCGCCCCGCGGGCTCGGGCAGCTCGCCGCGCACGCGGGCGTGGATGCGGCGCACGCGCGCCGTCAGCGCGTCGGCGTCCGCACGGCTGCCGAAGTAGATCGTGTTCATGATCGTCGCCGTGCGCGCCAGGCGCCCGTGCGGATCGTCCAGCCCGCTCGTGCGGTCGTAGAAGCCCTCGAACATCACGGGGTGCGCGGCCTGGATCAGCAGCGCCCGCGCACCGGAGAACGCCACGATCAGCTCGCGGTTGACGCGGCGGATCGGGTCGTCGTCCTCGAAGTGGCCCTCGCCGGGGGCGGCGGGACGAAACGGGATCGGGGTGAAGGTGCTGCGCTGCGCCATGTCCACCGAGGGTACGTCCGTCTACCCTGAGGCGACCATGCCCGCCGCCGCGTACGCAGGGAAGGAGTGCGTCTGCCAGCTTCGCAAGGGCATCTGCGATCAGACGTGCGTGCGCGACATGCTCGACACGCCGTTCTACATCGCGTGCCTGAAGCTCTCCGGACGGCGCTGCGTCGTGATCGGCGGCGGTGCGCTGGGCCTGGAGAAGACCGAGGGCCTGCTCGCCTGCGGCGGCGCGGTGACCGTCATCGCACCGCACGCCGGGCCGCAGCTCGGGACGCTGGCCGCCGAGGGCTCGATCACCTGGGAGCCGCGCGCCTACGCCGGGCCCGCCGACCTCGAGCGCGCGTTCCTGGCGATCGCCTGCACCGACGACACCGATGTGAACATCCGCGTCTCGCAGGATGCGGAGGCGCGCGCCATGCTCGTGAACGTCGTCGATGTCCCGCCGCTGTGCAACTTCATCCTGCCGGCGATCGTGCGCACCGGCCCGCTCGCGATCGCGGTCTCGACCGCGGGGGCGTCGCCCGCGCTCGCCAAGCGCATGAAGCGCGAGATCGGCGAGCTGTTCGGCGAGGAGTACGCGACACTGGCGATCATGCTCAACGACGCGCGCGGCTGGGCGAAGGGCACCCTGCCCACCTACCAGGACCGCAAGGCCTTCTTCGAGGGGATCGTGAACGGCGAGCCCGACCCGATCGCCCTGCTGCGTGACGGCGACAGCGACGCCGTGCGCGACCTGATCGCCGCCGCCCAGCGCACCCACGCCCCGGTCTGAGCCGATGGCCGAGCTCACGCATCTCGACGACGAGGGGAACGCGCGGATGGTCGACGTCGCCGCCAAGGACGTGACCGACCGCCGCGCGGTCGCGCGCGCCGTGGTGCGCATGACGCCGCAGACGGCGGCCGCCGTGGCCGCCGGTGACGCGCCGAAGGGCGACGTCCTGGGCGTCGCGCGCATCGCGGGGATCCAGGCCGCCAAGCGCACCGGCGAGCTGATCCCGCTCTGCCATCCGATCGGCCTCGACCACGTCGACGTCGACGCGCAGGTCGACGTGCAGGCCGGCACCGTGACCCTCACCGCGACGGCGCGCGTGACTGCGAAGACCGGGATCGAGATGGAGGCGATGACCGGCGCCGCGGTCGCCGCCCTGACCGTCTACGACATGGTCAAGGGGATCGAGCGCGGCGTCGCCATCGAGCGCGTCGAGCTGCTCGAGAAGTCCGGCGGGCGCAGCGGACACTGGGCCCGCGACGAGCGTTAGCCCGGCCCGATCTCCGCCGCGGCGCGCAGCCCGCTGCGCAGCGCACCCTCCATGTAGCCCGCGAAGCGGCCCGCAAGATGCTCGCCGGCCCAGTGGATCGGCCCGGTGGCTGCGGCGAGCAGCGTGTCGTCGCCCGCCCTGCGCCCGAGCACCCCGGCGCTGTAGGCGCCGCGGGCCCACGGATCGTCGTGCCAGGTCGCGAGCAGCGCGTGGCGCTGGTCGAGCTGCAGCTCGGGCCGCAGCGCCGTGACCGACGCGATCCATGGCGCCGGGTCCGCACCGGGCGCGAGGGCCTCGACGGCGCTGCGCGTGCCGGCGAACGCCCCGAGCACGCGCGGCGCCGCGGCGCCCGGGCCCAGCGAGGTGAACGTCCAGTAGCGCTCGTCGGGGGCCATCACGCTGTCAGGGACCGCCGGCGCGCGCAGCGCGAGGAAGAGCTTCGCGGCGTGGCCGCTGCGGCTGCGCGCGAGCGCGCCGAGCAGCCCCGCGGGGAGCCCGGGCATGAAGGCGATCCGCTCGAGGACCGGGGGTGGAGCCGTCACCACCACGCGTTCGGCGACGACGTCCTCGGCCCCCTCGACGCAGACGCGCGCGCCGTCACCGTCGACGGTGATCGCGTGGACCGGCCGCCCGAGCCGGACGTCCGGCAGCGCGGCCGCGAGCTCCCGTGCGATGGCCTGGTTGCCCTCGGCGACCGTGAACGACGGGTAGTCCCCGAACGAGGAGCCGGCGTCCTCCAGCACAGCGGCGTCGAGCTCGTCCGCCGGGGTCGCGTGCGTCATCTCCAGCCGCGCGCGCACCGCGGCGCGCACGGCGGCCGGCGCATCGAGCCGGTCGACGGCGTCGGCGACCGAGCCGCCGTCGCGGGCCGCGGCCGCCAGGCCCTCCGCCGCCGCCGCGACCTCCGCGCGCGTCACCGGCGGCCCATCGCCGCCACGCGGCTCGCGCGCGCCGTACGGCACGCCCTTGTCGGCGAGGGTCAGGCCGAACCGGCCGCAGAACCGGTGCACCTCCACATGGTCCTCGAAGACGAACTCGGCGCCGCGCTCGACGAGTCCGCCCGCGAACGGGACGGAGTGCACGCGCCCGCCGACGCGGTCGCGCGCCTCGAGCACGATCACCTCATGGCCGGCGCGCTGCAGGGCGTCGGCGGCCGCCAGCCCCGCGAACCCCGCTCCGACCACCGCGACGCGCATCGCGGTCGAGCCTATCCCCATCCACCCCGGGTACGGTCCCCTGCGATGCGCACCGTCGTGCTCACGATCTCGACGACCCTCGCCCGCGGCGAAGGCCAGGACACCTCCGGCCCGCACCTCGCCGAGCTGCTGCGCGAGGCCGGCTGCGAGGTCCTGCCCGTCGAGGTCCTGCCGGACGATCGTGCGGCGATCGCCGCACGGCTGCGCGCGCTCGTCGCGGACGACGTGCGCTTCGTCGTGACGACCGGCGGCACGGGCCTGACCCCCGACGACGTCACCCCGGAGGCCACGCGCGACGTCATCGAGCGCGACGCCCCGGCCTTCCAGCAGGCGATGCTCATCGAGGGCCTGCGCCACCAGCCGCTGGCGCTGCTCACGCGCGGCGTCAGCGGAATCGCCGGCCGTACGCTGATCATCAACCTCCCCGGGAACCCGAAGGCGATCGATCAGCTCGTGCCGGTGTTCGCCCCGGCGCTGCGCCATGCCGCCGACTCGCTGACGCGCGACGGGGGCCGCGCCGCCGGTGAGCACTGAGCCCGAGGGCACGCCGCCCGCAATCGCCACGAGCGGGCTCGTGCGCCGCTACGGCGAGCGCGCGGCGCTCGACGAGGTGACGCTCAGCCTCGAGACGGGCAGCACGCTCGTCGTCTTCGGTCCCAACGGTGCCGGCAAGTCCACCCTGCTGCGCGTCCTCGCCACGCTGCTGCGGCCGACGGCCGGGACCGCGAGCGTCCTCGGGCGCGACGTGCGCCGCGAGGGCTGGGCCGTTCGCGGGCGCATCGGGTTCCTCGGCCACGCGCCGCTGCTGTACGGCGACCTGAGCGCGCGCGAGAACCTCGCCTACCACGCCCGCCTGCATGGGCTGCGCGGCACGGCGGCGACCGAGCGGATCGACGAGCTGCTCGGCGCCGTCGGCCTCGAGCGCCGCGGCGATGACCGCGTACACGCCTACTCGCGCGGGATGGTGCAGCGCCTGGCCGTCTGCCGCGCGGTGCTGCACGACCCCGAGGTGCTGCTGCTCGACGAGCCGCGCGCCAACCTCGACCCCGCGGCGGCCGAGCAGGTCGAGCCGCTGATCGGCCGCTCGAGCGGGCGCACACGCGTCGTCACGAGCCACGACCCCGCCGGCGGCCTGGCGGAGGGCGACGTGGCGCTCGGGCTGCGCGCCGGCCGGCAGGCGCTGCTCGCGCCGGCGGCCGACGTCACGGCCGAGCAGATCGGGGAGCTGTACCGGTGAGCGCGCCGTCTCCCCCGTCCACGCTCGGCGCAGCGCGCGCCGTGCTCGCCAAGGAGCTGCGGCTGGAGCGCCGCGCCCCGCAGACGCTCGTCGCGATGGCGCTCTTCTCGGCGATGACCTACGTCGTCTTCCACTTCGCACTGCGCCGCGACACCGTCGAGGGCGACCTGGCATCCGGCGTGCTGTGGGTGACGCTGACGCTCGCCGCGCTGCTCGGCATCGGGCGGCTGTTCGTCGCAGACCGCGACGAGGGCGGCCTGGAGGGCTTCCTCCTCGCACCGGTCGACCGCACCGCGCTGCTGTTCGCCAAGGCGGGCGCGCTGCTGGCGTTCCTCGCGGCGCTGGAGCTCGTCGCGGTGCCGCTGTTCGCCGTGCTCCTGCTCGGCCCGTCGCCCGGCGCGGGGACCTGGCTGCGACTGGTCGCCGTGCTCCTGCTGGCCGACCTGGGCATCGCCGTCGTCGGCACGCTCGTCGCCGCGATCGCCGTGCAGACCCGCGCGCGGGACCTCATCACCTCGATCCTCGCGCTGCCGCTGCTGCTGCCGGTCGTGATCGCGGCGGCGCGTGCCAGCGCACCACTGCTGGCGCTGCACGGCGACCACGCGCTGACGGGACGCTGGCCGGCGGTGCTCGGGCTGTACGATCTGGTCTTCGGGCTCCTCGCGTACGCGCTGTTCGACTTCCTCGTCGAGGACTAGCCCACCACCGTCGATGCCCACAACGCGCAAGCTCTACGGGACGCGCCTTCGCGCCCTCTCGATCCTCACCGCGGTCGTCCTGACCGGGGGCTTCGCACTGGCCGCCTTCTACGCGCCGATCGAGGCCGACCAGGGCTTCTCCCAGAAGATCTTCTACCTGCACGTGCCGCTGGCGATCGTGTCGCTGTGCGGATTCATCTTCGGCGGCATCTGCGCGATCCAGTACCTGCGCACGAACGACCCGCGCCACGACCTGCGCGCCTACACCGCGATCCACCAGTCGCTGATCTTCTGCGCCGCCGCGCTCGTGACGGGCTCGATCTGGGCCAAGGCCGCCTGGGGCCAGTGGTGGGTGTGGGACGAGCCGACGCTCGTCTCCTTCCTGATCGTCTTCCTGCTCTACGCGACCTACCAGCCGCTGCGCTTCTCGATCGAGGACCCGGAGAAGCAGTCGCGCTACGCGGCGGTGTTCGCGATCGTCGCGGGCGCGTTCGTGCCGCTGAACTTCCTCGCCGTGCGCCTGGCGAACCCGCTGATCCACCCGCGCGTGCTCAACAGCTCCGGGGGCAGCCTGCCGGTCGACATGAAGGCCGCCTTCTACGCGTGTCTGATCGGCATGGCGCTGCTGTTCGTGACCCTCTGGAAGTACGAGATGACCGCAAAGCACAACCGCGCGCAGCTGCGCTCGCTGAAGCGCAAGCTCGGCGGGCCGGACGCCGCCGCGATCCGCGGCCGCAGCGCCGCACCCCGGGTGTCGGCCTCGTGAGCGACAAGCTCCCCACCAACGGCGGCTACGTCGCCGCCGCCTATCTCGTGTTCGTCGCCGTGCTGCTCGTGTACTTCGCGATCATGGCGACGCGGGCATCGCGCCTGGAGCGCGAGCTGAGCGAGGTCAACCGCCTCGTCGACGAGGCCACCGAGGGACCCGACGCCGACCCGGGCGCCCCCGACGCCGAGCCGGTGAGCGCAGGCGGCGAAGCGTGAGCGAGCTGCTCGTCATCGGCATCTCGCACAAGACCGCCCCGGTCGCGATGCGCGAGCGCCTCGCGCTCACCGAGCGCGAGGCCGAGCGGTTCGTCCGCGAGCTCGTGGGCCGCGAGGTCGTGCGCGAGGCGGTCGCGATCTCGACCTGCAACCGCACCGAGGTCTACCTCGTCGTCAGCGACGCCGTCGAGGCGGAGTCCGAGCTGCTCGGCAAGCTCGCCACGCGCGCGGGCATCCGCCCGACCGAGCTCGTCGACGTCGTCTACTCGCCGCGCAACTGCGACGCCGCGCGCCACCTCTTCCGGGTCACCTCGGGCCTGGAGTCGATGATCGTCGGCGAGAGCGAGGTCCAGGGCCAGGTCCGCCGCGCCTACGAGGCCGGCCTCGCCGCCGGCACGACCGGCCCGTTCACGAACCGTCTCTTCCGCGCGGCGCTGCAGGCCGGCAAGCGCGTGCGCACCGAGACCGCGCTGGGCACCGCGCGCGTCAGCACCTCGTCGATCGCCGTCGACGTCGCGCGCAGCGCGGTCGGCGAGCTCGACGACCGCAACGTGATCGTGATCGGCGCCGGCGAGACGGCCGAGCTGACCGCCCGCGCGCTCGCCGAGCAGGGCGTCACCACCCTCTTCATCGCCAACCGCCACAAGGAGCGCGCGCACTCGCTCGCGTCGCGCTTCGGCGGCCGCGTCGGCTCGCTGGACCAGCTGCCCGACGCGATGCGCGAGGCCGACATCGTCGTGGCGTCGACGTCCTCGCCGCACCCGATCGTCGGCGCGGATGAGCTGCGCGTCGTCATGGACGAGCGCGGCGGCCGCCCGCTGGTCCTGATCGACATCGCCGTCCCGCGCGACATCGAGCACGAGTGCGCCGACATCCCGGGGGTCACGCTGCTCGACATGGACGACCTGCAGGCGAGCGCCGCGCGCAACCTGGGCGTGCGCGAGGGCGAGCGCGACCGGGCCGAGGCGATCGTCGAGGACGAGATCGAGCGCTTCTCCGACTGGATGGGCCAGCAGGGCTCGACGTCGACGATCAGCGCGCTGCGCGAGCACGGCACCGCCATCGTCGAGCAGGTGCTCGCGGAGAACGAGGGCCGCTGGGACAGTGCCTCGCCCCGCGACATCGCCCGTGTGGAGGCGATGGCCCGCGCCGTGATGCAGCGCCTGCTGCACGAGCCGACGATCCGCATGAAGGCACTCGAGCAGGGCGGCGGCCACGGTCGCCTCGCCGTGCTCCGCGAGCTGTTCGGCCTCGACGAGGTGCCCCAGGAGGCCGCCGGCCGCAGCGCCGCCGCAGCCGGGCAGGACGGCTCAGGCGCCGAGGTGCGGCCGCTGCGCCGGCGTTCGTGACGATGCGCGTGGGGACGCGCGGAAGCGCCCTCGCGCTGACGCAGGCCGGCACGGTCGCATCCGCGCTCGGTGGCGAGCTCGTCACCATCACGACCACGGGGGACCGCGACCGCGGCGCCCTCGACAAGGAGCGCTGGGTCCGCGAGCTCGACGGCGCCCTGCTCGACGGCGACATCGACATCGCCGTGCACTCCGCCAAGGACGTCCCCGCCGAGCTGCCGGACGGCATCGTCATCGTCGCGACGCCGCCGCGCGCGAGCGCCTTCGACGCGCTCTGCGGCGCCGCGTCGCTCGACGCGCTCGCCCCCGGAGCCCGTGTCGGGACGAGCTCGCTGCGGCGCACGGCACAGCTGCGCGCACTGCGCGACGACCTCGACGTGCTCGAGCTGCGCGGCAACGTCGACACCCGCATGCAGCGCCTGGCCGACGGCGACTACGAGGCGATCGTCCTCGCCCGGGCCGGCCTCGATCGCCTCGGCCGCGGCGCGGAGGCGACCGCGACGCTCGACGCGCTCGTCCCCTGCGGCGGGCAGGGCGTGCTCGCGATCACCGCGCGCACCGGCGACGCGGCGGCGTTCGCGGCGACGCGCGCGCTCGACGACGGGCCGACGTCGATCTGCCTGCGCGCCGAGCGGGCGCTCGTGCGCGCGCTGGAGGCCGACTGCCACACGCCCGTCGGCGCGCACGCCGTCCTCGACGGCGGCGCGCTGCGTCTGCGCGCCTTCGTCGGGCGCGCCGACGGCTCGGCGTGGCTCAGCGACACGCTGGCGCGCAGCGATGGCGCCGCGGACCCGGACGGCCTGGGCGCGGAGGTCGCCGCACGGCTGCGGGCCGCGGGGGCCGACGAGGTGCTCGGCCGGTGAGCACCCCGCCCGGGACGGTGTACCTCGTCGGCGCGGGGCCGGGCGACGGCGCCCTGATGACGGTGCGCGCCGTCGCGCTGATCGCGCGCGCCGACGTCATCCTGCACGACCGCCTGATCCCGCCGGAGGCCCTCGACGGCGCGCGCGCGGACGCCGTCGTCGTGGACGTCGGCAAGATCGGCGGTGGCGTGCACGTCCCGCAGGAGGTCACGACCGGCCTCATGCTCGAGCACGCGCTGGCGGGGCGCAGCGTGGTGCGGCTCAAGGGCGGGGACCCGTTCGTCTTCGGCCGCGGCGGCGAGGAGGCGCTCGCCTGCCGCCAGCGCGGGATCCGCTTCGAGGTCGTCCCGGGCGTGACGGCCGCCATCGGCGCGGCGGCCTACGCCGGCATCCCCGTCACGCAGCGCGGGGTGGCGAGCGCCGTCGCCTTCGTCACCGGCCATGAGGACCCGGGGAAGCCGGACACGCAGGTCGACTGGCCGGCGCTGGCGGCCTTTCCCGGAACGCTCGTGCTCTACATGGGCGTGCGCCAGCTGGAACGCATCGCCGAGCGCCTGATCGCCGCCGGGCGTGCAGCCGACGAGCCGGCGGCGATCATCGAGCGCGGGACGTTCCCCGACGAGCGCGTGGTCGCCGGCACGCTCGCGAGCATCGCGCGGCGCGCCGCCGAGGCGCAGGTCATCACGCCCGCGGTGACGATCGTCGGGGCGGTCGCCGCGCTCGGGCCGCAGCTCGCGTGGCGCGATGCGGGAGCGCGGCCGCTGGCGGGCGTCAGCGTCGCGGTCACCCGCGCCCGCGCGCAGGCCGGCGCGCTGTCCGCGCGCCTGCGCGCGCTCGGCGCGCTCGTGGTCGAGGCGCCCGCGATCCGCATCGAGCCGCTCCCCGCCGAGGTGCCCGACCTCGGCGCCTACGACCTGCTCTGCGTGACGAGCCCCAACGGGGCCGAACAGCTGCTCGCGCGCGTGCGCGACGCCCGCGCGCTCGCCGGCCCGACGATCGCCGCGATCGGCCCCGGCACCGCGCGCGCGCTGCGCGAGCGCGGCATCGAGGCGGACGTCGTGCCCGCGCGTGCGGTCGCCGAGTCGCTCGTCGAGGCGCTGCGCGAGGTGCCGGTGCGCCGCGCGCTGATCGCTCGCGCCGAGGAGGCCCGCGACGTCCTGCCCGACGCGCTGCGCGAGCGCGGCGCGCAGGTCGACATCCTCGCGCTCTACCGGACCGTGGCGGAGCCCCTCGACGACGAGGCGCGCGCCGCCGCGCTCGGCGCCGACTACGCGACCTTCACCAGCGCCTCCAGCGCGCGCTCCCTCCACGCCGCCGCGGGAACCCTGGGGGGCCCCCGGATCGTCTCGATCGGCCCGGTCACGAGCGCTGCGCTGCGCGCCCTCGGCCACGAGCCCGACGTGGAGGCCGCAGACCACACGCCCGATGGGCTCCTCGACGCGCTCCTCGCGGACGTCGCGGCGCGATAGGTTCAGGCCATGCGCATCCTCATCATCGGAGCCGGTGGCGTGGGCGTCGCCGCGGCCGCCATCGCCCGCCGCAGGGACTTCTTCGAGCGCCTCGTGCTGACCGACGTCGACCACGCGCGCGCGGCGGACGCCGTCGCGCGGCTCGGGGACCCGCGGTACATCGCGGCCGGGCTGGACGCGACGAACGTCGACGCGATCGTCGACATCGCGCGCATCGAGGAGGCCGACGTGATCCTCAACGCGTGCGATCCACGTCTGAACCCGCCGATCTTCGAGGCCGCCCTCCAGGCTGGCTGCACCTACCTCGACATGGCCGCGACGCTGTCCTACCCGCACCCCGAGAAGCCGTACGAGCTGACGGGCGTGAAGCTCGGCGACGCGCAGTTCGAGAAGGCGGACGAGTGGACGGCGAAGGATCAGCTGGCGCTGATCGGGATCGGCGTCGAGCCCGGCTTCTCCGATGTCGCCGCGCGTTACGCGGCCGACCACCTGTTCGCGGACATCGACGAGGCCGGGGTGCGCGACGGCGCGAACCTCGCGATCGAGGGCTACGACTTCGCGCCGACCTTCTCGATCTGGACGACGATCGAGGAGTGCCTGAACCCGCCGGTGATCTGGGAGAAGGATCGCGGCTGGTTCACGACCGAGCCGTTCTCCGAGCCCGAGGTCTTCGAGTTCCCCGCCGGCATCGGGCCGGTCGAGTGCGTCAACGTCGAGCACGAGGAGGTGCTGCTGATCCCGCGCTGGGTCGACTGCCGGCGCGCGACGTTCAAGTACGGCCTCGGCGACGAGTTCATCACCGTCCTCAAGACCCTCCACCTGCTCGGCCTCGACAGGACGACGCCGATCGACGTGCGCGGTCAGAAGGTCAGCCCGCGCGACGTCGTCGCCGCGGCGTTGCCCAACCCCGCCGAGCTCGGCGACCGCATGACCGGCAAGACGTGCGCCGGGCTGCTCGTGACCGGGACCGGCAAGGACGGGCGACCCAAGGCGACCTACATCTACCACGTCGCCGACAACGCGGACACGATGGCGCTCGACGGCAGCCAGGCGGTCGTCTGGCAGACGGCGATCAACCCCGTCATCGCGATGGAGCTGCTCGCGAGCGGCGCCTGGTCGGGGGCGGGCGTGCTCGGGCCCGAGGCGTTCGACGCCGTCCCGTTCCTGGATCTGCTGGCCGAGTACGGCTCGCCGCACGGGATCAGCGAGCGCGACCCGCAGAACCCGCAGGTCCCGCTCGCGGAGGCGTGAGCCGCCCCTCCTGAGCGCACCGTGCCGAGCATCCCGATCACGTTCCTGTCGGACTACGGACACGCCGACGACTTCGTCGGCGTCTGCCACGGCGTGATGGCGCGGATCGCGCCCGACGCGCGGATCCTCGACGTCTCCCACGGCGTCCCCCGCCACGACGTGCGCTCCGGGGCGATGATCCTGCGCCGCGCGCTCCCCTACTTCCCGCCGGGGGTCCACCTGGCGGTCGTCGACCCGGAGGTGGGCGGCGACCGGGGTGCGATCGCGCTGCGCACCGGCGAAGAGGACCGGATCCTCGTGGGGCCCGACAACGGCCTGCTGTCGCTCGCCGCGCGCCGCTTCGGCGGCGCCGTCGAGGCGGTCGACCTGACGCGCTCGCGCTATCGCCTGGAGCCCACGTCGGCCACCTTCCACGGCCGCGACATCTTCGCCCCGATCACCGCGCACCTCGCCGCGGGCGCGCCGCTGGCGACGGCGGGCGACCCGATCGACCCGGACGAGATCATCAGCCTCGACATGCCGCTTGCGCACGCCGAGGGCGACGAGCTCGTCGCGCACGCCATCACCTTCGACCGCTTCGGCAACGTGACGCTCGACGTCGAGCATGAGGAGCTCTCGATGTTCGGGCTGAAGCTCGGGCACCCCATCTCGGTCAACGGGGTGCACGCGGTCTACGCGACGACCTTCGCCGACGTCCCGAAGGGCCGCCTGCTCGTCTACGAGGACGCCTACCGGACGCTGGCGCTCGCGGTGAACCGGGGATCGGCCGCCGAGCAGCTCCAGCTGGAGCTCGACGCCGAGGTCCGCATCCGCCCGGCATGAGCCGATGACCGCAGCCCTCGGCAGCCCGCACCTGCACCTGCGCCTGACCGCGTCCACGAGCGACCGGGCGCGCGTGCTGGCCGCCGCCGGCGCCCCGCACGGCACGCTCGTCACGGCCGGCGAGCAGTCCGCCGGGCGCGGGCGCCAGGGTCGCGCGTGGGTCGCGCCGCCGGGCCGGGCGCTGCTGATGTCGGTCCTGCTGCGCGACCCGCCGGACCTCGTCCCGCTCGCGGCGGGCGTCGCGGTCGCGCGCGCCTGCGGACCGCAGGCGCTGATCAAGTGGCCCAACGACATCGTGTTCGCAGGCGCTGAGGGCGCCGCGCCGCGCAAGGTCGCGGGGATCCTCGCCGAGGGCCGACCGCAGGAGGGCTGGGCGATCGTCGGGATCGGCGTCAACGTCGCGGTGCAGATCGCCGAGCTGCCCACGGAGCTGCACGACACGGCGGCGTCATTGGGGCTCGCGCCGCGCGACCTGCCGGCCGTGCGCGACCGCGTGCTGACCGAGCTCGAGCGCGCCCTGGCGCTCGACACGACGACGCTGCTGCGCGCGTGGCGCGAGCGCGACGCGCTGCTGGGACGCCAGGTCGCGTGGGCGGGCGGAACGGGCACAGCGGCCGGCGTCGACGGGGCCGGGCGGCTCGTCGTCGACCTGCCGGCGGGCGGCCACGCGGCACTCGACGCCGGCGAGGTCCACCTGGGTCACGCGGTGGCGCCGTGAGCGCGCTGCGCGTCTACGACCGGCGCCGCGACGAGACACGGGCGGCAGCCGTCCTCGGCAGGGCCTTCGCGCGCGACCCGGCGGTCGAGTACATGCTCGGGACTGCTCCGCCGCTGCGCCGGACGACGTGGCTGTTGCGGCAGGGCATGCGCGCCTCGGACGCGGAGGCCGGCGGCGGGCACATCAGCCTCGTCGGCGATCCGATCGCGGGAGTCGCGACCTGGATCCCGCCGGGCTGCGACCCGATCCCGTCGTTCTGGCGCCACATGCGCCTCGGCGGCTACGGCGTGTTCTGGCGCTGCCCGCGAGCGCTGCCCGCGGTGCTGCGCCGCGACGCCGATGCGGAGGAGCGCTACCGCCGTGACCTCGAGCAGCCCGAGTGGGTGCTCGACCTCCTGGGCGTCGACCCTGCCCGCCAGGGCACCGGTCTCGGGCGCCGGCTCGTGCAGGGAGGGCTGGAGCGCGCAGACCAGGGCGGCGTGCCGGTCTACCTGCAGACCTACCGGATCGAGAACGTCGCCTGGTACCGCACGCTCGGCTTCGAGGTCGTCTCGGACGGCTCGCGCGGCGACGTGCCGCGCGGATGGGGCATGCGGCGGATGCCGCGTTAGAGGTTCTCAGGCCGCTTCGGCCTCGCCGCCGTCGCCCCCGGCGCGACCACCCGGCTGGGGCTCCCCCGTGTCGACGAGCGCCACCGCCTGACCCTCGACGGGGACGTTCGCGCCGGCCTCGCCGCCTCCGGCGCCCTTCTTGGTGCGGCGCCTGCGCCCGCGGCGGCCCTTGCCCTTGGGAAAGTTGCGCAGCAGCTCGCGCGACAGCGCGCCGGGCTTGCGCGACAGGCGCGTGCGCGCGCCGCGCAGCACCTCCTCGGCCTCGGGCGAGTGGGCGACCGCCGCGGCGAGGATCGCCGCCTGCAGGCGGCGGTCCTGGTTGCGCGTGGCCTGGACGAGGCGCCGCGCATTGCGCGCGTGAGCGCCGCCGGCGGAGTTCACGAGCAGCCCGAGCAGGCGCTTGGTCTCCGGCCAGCGCTGGACCGCGTACTCCTCGTGGACCTCGCGCGTGTACTCGGCCAGGCGCCAGATCCAGGCGTTGGCCTGGTCGCGGCGCCCGATGCGCTTCTCGGCGAGCGCCTGGAAGAGGACCTTGGTGCCCTCGCGGCGCTCGTCGCGGGCCCAGGTGCCGACCAGGTCGACCGCGAGGTCGAACGCCTCGGGGTCCTTCAGCGCGGCGATCTCCTGCAGCGCGCGGATCCGCAGCTGCGAGTTCTTGTTGCGCTCGACCGCCGTCAGCAGGAAGCGGCGCTTGAGCTCGCCCGTGCGATCGAAGTGCAGCATCGCGCGAGCGCGGCGCCAGCCGCTGGGCTGCACGCGCGCGCCGGCCAGCGCCGCCCACATGTGCTGCTCGCCGTAGTCCAGGTGCTCGACCGCGATGCGCCACAGCTCGCGCTCGAAGACCTCGTGGCGGCGGTCCTCGTCCGCCGTCACCGGGATGACGCGGCGCTCGACGCGCACGCGGCGCCCGCGCCCGCGGCGGACCGGGCCCACGACGATCGCGCCGCCACGGTAGACGTCGCGGTCGAGCAGCGAGTGCAGCGTCACGACCGGGTCGTCGTGCTTGGTCGCCGGGTGCACGAAGTCGACGACGACGCCGGCCTCCTTGCCCTGGTGGCGGCGCGTGACGCGGCCGACGCGCTGCTGGTAGATGCGCTTGGAGGCGGTCGGCGCGAGGTGCATGCAGACGGTCGCGCGCGGGGAGTTCCAGCCCTCGGCGAGCAGCTGCGCGTTGACGAGCACGTCGATGTCGCCCGCCTCGTAGCGCGCCAGGATCTCGGCGAGCTCGCGCTTGGGCGTCTCGCCCGAGACGGCCTCGGCCTTGATGTTCAGGTCGCGGAACGCCTGGGCGACGTTGTAGGCGTGGCGCACGCCCGCGGTGTAGATGACGCCCGGGACGCCGTTGAAGCGCGTCTTGTAGAGATCGGCGATCGCCATGTTGAACGGCGTCTGGTCGAGCAGTTCGGCCAGCATCTCCTGGTCGAACTCCATGTCGACCTCGCCCTTGCGCAGCGGCACCTTGGCGATCGTGCGCACGCCCGGACCCGGCGGGATGCGGATCGAGCGCAGCGGCGCGATCACGCCGCGCCGCGCGGCCTGCGCGAGATCGAAGCGCGAGGTCTGCGTCGGGAAGAGGTCGGTGACGTGGCGGGCGATCAGCGCGCCCGTCGCGGTCATGCCGATGAAGATCGGGCCGGTCCACTCGCGGATCGCCGCGGAGGTCTTCTCGCCGAGCGCGGTATGCGCCTCGTCGCAGATGACGATCGT
This sequence comes from Solirubrobacteraceae bacterium, assembly GCA_036510915.1. Taxonomy (GTDB): domain Bacteria; phylum Actinomycetota; class Thermoleophilia; order Solirubrobacterales; family Solirubrobacteraceae; genus F1-60-MAGs163. Next base: position 62,756 of record DATCDC010000112.1, read on the forward strand.
GTACGCGCTCGAGATCTTGCCCGCGTTGCGCACGAACCACTGGTAGGTCTCGACGGTCACCGGGCCATCGCCGTGCCCGGTGTCGTGCCCGAGCAGCGCCGGCGAGATGCGGTCCTCGTAGCCGCGCGTGCGCAGCTCGTCGTTGAACTGGTCGACGAGGTTGCGCCGGTGGGTGAGGATCAGGACGCCGCCGGTGCGCGAAGCGTCGACGAAGCCCATCGCGGCGACCGTCTTGCCGGCGCCGGTCGCGTGCTCGAACCAGAAGCGCTTGTGCGCGTTGGGGTCGTTGAGCGCCGCGGCGTCGATGTCCGCGTCGGTCTCGTCCGGGGCCTCGAGCGCGTCCTCGTCGTCCTCCTCGGCTGCCTCCTCGCCGTCGTCCTCCTCGTCCTCGTCGTCCTCCTCGTCCTCCGCGTGCTCCTCGTCGAGCGCCGCGAGCTCGGCCGCGACCTCGGCGTCGACGTCGACGTCGACGTCCTCGGGCTCGTCCTCGACCGCCAGGACCGGGGCGGCGACGGGTGGCGCCGGCGCATCGCCGTTGCGCAGGCGCTCCGCGAGCAGCGCGGTCAGCGTGCCCGAGAGCGCGTCGACCTGGTGGGGGTTCAGCGTCGTGCCGTCGGCCAGGTGCGGCTCCTCCTGGCTGAGCAGGCGCTCGAGCCCGAGCAGCAGCGACCAGTCGCGGCGCCACTGCGTCGAGGGCACCTCGTGGCCGGCGTCGATCTCGGCCAGCGCGGCCTCGAGCGCGCGCCGGCGCGGCGCGCCGACCGCGAGCGCGTCGGCGGCGCTCTCGCCGTCATGCACAAAGCGCTCGCGCGTGAACGCCTCGGCGCGCGTGACGTCCTCGGCGGACGGGATGGTTGCGGCCTCGACGGCCGTCGTCTGTTCAGCCATGGTGGCCAGAAACTCTCAGCAGAGGGCGCGGTGCCCGAGACCTGCGGCACTCGCCCGGGGCCCGGCAGGGCCGGGGGTCGCTCGGTGTCCTCCCAAGGGCAGCCGCGCGACGTACCGGAGAGGATACCGCACTCCTGTGCGATCCTCACCCCATGCGGAAGGTCCTCATCTTCGCGACGGTGGTCGTGGTCGGCATCGCCGTCGGCGTCGGCCTCAAACAGGCATCCGACAGGAACACCAACACGGCGCAGACCGCGCTGAAGGCGAGCGCCGGCGACGTGCGCGCCAAGCTCGCCGGCTCGCCCCCGGCACTCGCCGCGCTGCACGCCCAGGCCGACCAGGTGCTGGGCGGCGGGCGCAAGGCGCTGAAGGCGCGCCTGGCGACGGTGAAGGGCCATCCCGCCGTCGTCAACGTCTGGGGTTCGTGGTGCGGACCGTGCAACCTCGAGGCGCCGACGCTGCAGCGGGTCACGCTCGACCGCGGCCGCGAGGTCGCGTTCATCGGCGTCGACCTCAAGGACAGCGCGTCCGGCGCGAAACGCTTCCTGACGCGCTATCCCAACACCTACCCGAGCTACGCCGACCCCAACGGCCTGATCTTCGACTCCTACAAGGTGCTCGGCGTGCCCTCGACGGCCTTCTACGACCGCAACGGCAGGCAGCAGTACGTCCATCAGGGCCCGTACCTCAACGAGAAGGACCTGCAGAACGACATCGACCGCTACGCGCTCGGGCGCAACGTCACCCAGGCCTCGTGACGGCCGGGGTCCTCACCGTGCGCCCGGCGGCCGGACCGGGCGAGATCGCCGCGGCGCTCGAGCTGCGGCGGGCGGTGTTCGTCGAGGAGCAGGGCGTGACGCTCGCCGAGGACCTCGACGGCCGCGACGGCGAGGCCGTGCACCTCGTCGCGATCGACCACGATGGGGGCGTGATCGGGACCTGCCGCCTGCTGGCCGCCGGCGAGAAGATCAAGCTCGGGCGCATGGCGGTCGCGCCGGCCGCGCGCAGGCGCGGGATCGCCGCCGCGCTGCTGGACGCCGCCGACGCGCAGGCCGTCGCGCTCGGCGGCCGGCGGATCGTGCTCGCGGCGCAGACCTACGCGATGACCCTCTATGAGCGCGCGGGCTACACGCCGTACGGGGACGTCTTTCCCGACGCCGGGATCGAGCACCGCTGGATGGAGAAGCGGGTTGCCTGAGATCCGCGTCGACCCGCTGAGCGGCCTGAAGGCGATCATCGCCGACGCGCGCTCGGGCAGGCCCGGCTCGGGGATCGCGCAGGCCGAGCCCCACCCGCCGATCGACCCGGAGCACGACGCGTTCGCCGCGGGCCACGAGGCGCAGACCCCGCCCGAGGTCGACGCGGTCCGCCCCGACGGGTCGGCGCCCGACACGCCCGGCTGGCGCGTGCGGGTCGTGCCCAACCTCTACCCGGCGCTCACGCCGCAGGCGCCCGCCCCGCCGCGCGAGGCGCGCGTCGACCTGTTCGCCGTCAGCGGAGCGCGCGGGACGCACGAGGTCATCGTCAACAGCCCGGAGCCGGTGCCCTCGCTCGGCGACCTCTCGGCCGAGCAGCTCACGCTCGCGATGGAGATGTGGCGCACGCGCGCCGCCCACCATGCCGCCCACGGCGCCGCGTGCGTGCACCTGTTCGTCAACGAGGGGCGCAGCGCCGGCGCCTCGCAGCCGCACACCCACGCCCAGCTCGTCGCGCTCGACTTCGTGCCCGCGCTGATCGCGCGCGAGCGCGAGCGCTTCGGCGCCTACGCGACGACGACGATGGGCGGGAACCTGCTCCAGGACCTCGTGCAGGCCGAGGTCAAGCTCGACCAGCGCGTCGTCGCGATCGACGACGAGGCCGTCGTGCTGGCGCCGTACGCCTCCGCGTGCGCCTACCAGCTGCTGCTCGCGCCGCGCACCCCGCGGATGCGCTTCGAGGACGGCGGGCCGCTGCTCGCCGGGGCGCTGCACGACGCGCTCGCGCGGCTGCGGCGGCGCTTCGTCACCGTCCCCCCGCTGAACCTCTGGGTGCGCACGGCGCCGCGCGGGGCCGAGCACTTCTGCTGGCGGATCGACCTGCTGCCGCGGTTCGCGCAGCCCGCGGGGCTCGAGCTGGGCACGGGGCTCGACCTCAACCCCGTCGCCCCCGAGACGGCCGCGCGCGAGCTGCGCGACGCCTGACGCGCGCCCGTGCTCGCGGTCACGCTCGTCATCCTCGCCTCGATCGCCGTCGGCACGGCCTCCGAGCGCCGCTGGGGCGACGGCGCCAGGCGCGCCGCGCGCGGAGCACTCGACGTCCTCATCTACGGGCTGATGCCGGTCGTGACGTTCTTCACCGTCTCGCACGTGAAGATCACCGCCGGCGTCGGCGCCGGGCTCGCGTTCGGCTGGGCCGAGCGCCTGACGGTGATCGCCCTCGCCTGGCTGGTCGGGACGCGCCTCCTGCGCCTGCCGCGCCCCGCGGTCGGGGCGATGATGGTCTGCGTCGGCGTCGTGAACACCGGCTACCTCGGCATCCCGCTGATCTCGGCGCTGCTCGGCGGGCACGCCGTCGGCGAGGCGGTGACCTACGACGTCGCCGTCAGCGCGCCGGTCCTGCTGCTGGTCGGCTTCGGGATCGGCGCGGCCTTCGGCACGCGGGCCGGCGAGACGCCGCGCGAGCGCCTGCGCGCGTTCCTCGTCCGCAACCCGCCGCTCGTGGCGTTCGTGCTCGCGTTGCTGGCGCCGCGCTGGCTGAGCCCGGACTGGGCGCGCTCGGCGGCACAGGGGGCGGTGCTCGCGCTCGCGCCGCTGGGGTTCTTCGCGCTCGGCGTGAACCTCATGCAGGAGCAGGAGGAGGGCGTGCGCGTCTTCCCGCCGCCGCTGACGGCGCCCGTCGCATGGGTGCTCGGCCTGCGGCTGCTCGTCGCCCCGGGGGTGATGCTCGCGCTGTCGGCGCTGGTCGTCGCCGTGCCGACGGCGTTCCGGGTGCAGGCCGCGATGGCGTGCGGCATCAACGGCCTCGCCGTCGCGCACCTGTACGGGCTGAACCTGCGGATCGTCGCCGCCGCGATCGCCTGGAGCACGGCGATCGTGCTGAGCGCCGCGGCCGCCGTCGCGCTGGCCGGCGGGCTGTAGGTTGCGCCGATGCGAGCCCTCGTCCAGCGCGTGAGCCGCGCCGCGGTACGGGTCGACGGCGCGGAGATCTCGGCGATCGGCCCCGGCCTGCTCGTGCTGCTCGGCGTCACGCACGCGGACGACGCTGCGATCTGCGACCGCGTCGCCGACAAGGTCGCGGCGCTGCGCATCTTCGAGGACGCCGAGGGGAGGATGAACGAGGCGCTCGGCGAGCGCGAGGTGCTCTGCGTGAGCCAGTTCACGCTGTACGGCGACGCGCGCAAGGGCAATCGCCCGGGGTTCGTCGCCGCGGCCGCGCCGGAGCTCGCCGAGCCCCTCTACGAGCGCTTCTGCGCGCGCCTGGGGGCCGCCCGCGGCGTCTTCGGCGCACACATGGAGGTGGAGCTCGTGGGCGACGGGCCGGTGACGCTCTGGCTCGACTACCCTGCGCCCGATGCCGCCTGAGCCCCGCTTCGTCCCCCGCTTCGCCGCCGAGCCACCGCAGGAGCACCTGCCCTACGGCCGCTGGGCCGAGCGCCTGCAGGAGGAGTTCCTCGCGGCGTGCCTGCGCATCGACACCGCGGAGTCGGGGCCGATCGGCGAGGTCGACGACATCGCCTGGTTCCCGGACCGCACGTGGCATGGCCGGACGTACATCCCGGCGTCCGCGCCGACGAGCACCGGCCTCGAGCTCTTCGGCTATGTGAGCTTCATCCGCGGCACCGCCGAGGACGGCGAGCCGGCGGCGTTCGACGCGCGCGCCGACGCGACGGCCGAGACCGCGGCGCTGAACCCGGACTGGGCGATCGACCTGTGCGACGAGGAGATCGGCGCGTGGCGCGGCGAGGCCGGGAACGTCGCGACGATGACGCTCGTCTGGGGCCGCCCGCTCGTCGCCGGCGGGGCGATCGCGACGGCCGAGCTCGCGCGCCTGTGCGTCGACCAGTGCGAGCTCGCCGACGGGCGCTTCACGCTGCTGGCGCCCGACGACTACCGCGGCGACACGCTCGACGTCGCCCTCTTCGATGCGAGGGGCGCGGAGCTCGCGCGCGAATCGCTGTACGAGGAGGACGGCGAGGACTGATGGAGCTCGAGCAGGCGATCCGCACCCGGAGAACGCACAAGGCCTACGGGGCGGAGCCGGTCGCCGCGGAGCTGCTCGACGAGCTGCTCGATCTCGCCCGCTGGGCGCCGAACCACCACCTGACGAACCCCTGGCGCTTTCGCGTGCTGGGGCCGGCCGCGCTGGCACGGCTCAAGCAGGCCGCGGGCCCCGACGCGGCCGCGAAGCTCGACCGCGCGCCGACACTCGTCGCGGTGTCCGTGCGCCGCGCCGACGACCCGGTCGAGGCCGCGGAGGATCGCGACGCCGCGGCGGTCGCCGCGTACATCGTCCTGCTCGCCGCGCACGGACGCGGCCTTGCGGGCTACTGGCGCACGCCGGAGATCCTGCGCACCGCGGCCGGCCGCGCCGCGCTCGGCATCCCGGACGACGAGGACGCCGTCGCCCTGCTGCACCTCGGCTCCGCGCGCCAGGAGCAGCGCGTGCCGGCGCGCGCGCCGGCGGCGGACGTCGTCATCCGGCTGGACTGACCGTCGCGAACGCGCGCAGCGCCGGCTGGATCCCGGCCGCGGCGAGCGCGGCGGCGACGCGATCGGTCGCGCTCACCCGCCGGCGGTGGGGACGGTGTCCGCCACGTCCGCGGCCTTCAGCGGGAAGTGGCAGGCGGCGAGGTTGCCGCCGTCCTTGACCTCGAGCAGCGGCTCCTCGTGCGCGCAGCGGCCCTGCGCCTTCGGGCAGCGCGTGTGGAAGCGGCAGCCCGGCGGCGGCGCCGTCGGCGACGGCACGTCGCCGGTCAGCACCTGGCGCCGCTTGGCCTTGGCGAGCTGCGGGTCCGGCACCGGGACGGCGCTCAGCAGCGCGCCGGTGTACGGGTGGCGCGGATGGGCGAAGACGTCGTCGGCCTCGGCGAGCTCGACGATCTTGCCCAGGTACATCACGGCGACGCGATTGCACATGTGCCGCACGACGCTGAGGTCGTGGGCGATGAAGACGATCGTCAGGCCCAGCTCGCGCTGCAGGTCGCGCAGCAGGTTGATGATCTGCGCCTGGATCGAGACGTCGAGGGCGGAGACCGGCTCGTCGGCGATCACGAGCTTCGGCTTCAGCGCGATCGCGCGCGCCACGCCGATGCGCTGGCGCTGGCCGCCGGAGAACTGATGCGGGAGGCGGTTGTAGTGCTCGGGGTTGAGCCCGACCTGCTCCATCAGCTCCTGGACGAGCACCTTGCGCTTGGCGTCGTTCTTCTCGATGCCGTGGATCACGAACGGCTCGCCGATCACCGACCCGACGGTCTGACGCGGGTTCAGCGAGGAGTACGGGTCCTGGAAGATCATCTGCATCTCGCGGCGCAGCGGCAGCAGCTCGCGGCGCGTGAGGTGCGTGACGTCCCGGCCCCGGTAGGTGACCGTGCCGCCGGTCGGCTCGAGCAGGCGCGTGATGAGGCGCGCCGTCGTCGACTTGCCGCAGCCCGACTCGCCGACGATGCCGAGCGTCTCGCCCTCGCGCACGTCGAAGCTCACGCCGTCGACCGCGCGCACCGCGCCGACCTGCCGCTGGAGCAGGATGCCCTTCTTCAGCGGGAAGTGCATCTCGAGGTCGCGGGCCTCGAGCAGGTTGTCGCCCGTCAGGTGCGTGGTCATCCGGCCTGGCTCCCCTCGGCGACGACCGGCGGCCCGGCGCTCGTCACGCCGGCCCTGGCGCGCGCCTCCTCGGGCGTCCCGCCGGCCTTCAGCTCGTTCCACAGCGCCGTGCGCTGGGCCTCCGGGAGCAGGCAGGCGACGAGGTGGGCGGCGTCGTCCGCGAGCGGCTCGAGCGGCGGGACGACGCGCATGTGATCGGGCTGCACGTAGGGGCAGCGCGGGTGGAAGGCGCAGCCGTGCGGGCGGTTGATGAGCGACGGCGGGCGGCCGGGGATCGGGACGAGCTCGTCGCCCCTCGCCTGGTCCAGCCGCGGGATCGAGCGCAGCAGCCCCCACGTGTAGGGGTGGCGCGGCTTGGCGAAGATCGCATCCTTCTGCCCGCGCTCGACGACGCGCCCGGCGTACATCACGGCGATCTCGTCGGCGACCTCCGCGACGACCCCGAGGTCGTGCGTGATCAGGACGATCGCCGTGTCGAGCTCGCGCTGCAGGCGCTCGAGCAGATCGAGGATCTGCGCCTGCACCGTCACGTCGAGCGCGGTCGTCGGCTCGTCGGCGATCAGCAGCTTGGGGTCGTTGATGAGGCCCATCGCGATCATCACGCGCTGGCGCATGCCGCCCGAGAACTCGTGCGGGTAGCCCGCGACGCGCTTGCGCGGCTCGGGGATCCCGACCAGGCCGAGCATCTCGACGGCGCGGTCCATCGCCTGCGCGCGGCTCACCTTGCGGTGCGCACGGATCGCCTCGGTCAGCTGGTCGCCGATCGTGTAGAAGGGATGCAGCGAGGACAGCGGGTCCTGGAAGATCATCGAGATCTCGTTGCCGCGCAGGTTGCGGATCTCGTCGTCGCTGGCCTTCAGCAGGTCACGGCCCTCGAACAGCACCTCACCGGAGATGATCGCGTTCGAGAAGAAGCGCGTCAGACCCATGACGGTCAGCGACGAGACGCTCTTGCCCGAGCCCGACTCGCCGACGATGCCGAGCGCCTTGCCGCTCTCGACCGTGTAGGAGACCTTGTCGACCGCCTGGACACGGCCGTCCTCGGTGTCGAACGTGACGCTGAGGTCCTTGACCTCCAGGAGCGGAGCCATCAGTAGCGCACCCGCGGGTCGAGGAAGGCGTAGACGATGTCCACGACGAGGTTCAGGAAGATGATGAAGAACGCGCCGATCAGGACGGTGCCCTGCACGGTCGGCAGGTCGCTCTTCTGGATCGAGTCGAAGGCGAGGCGTCCGATGCCGGGGATGTTGAACACGGTCTCCGTGAGGATCGCGCCGCCGAGCAGGATGCCGAGGTCGAGGCCGAGGATCGTGACGATCGGCGTGATCGCCGAGCGCACGCCGTGCTTGTAGATCACGCGGCGCTCGCCGAGGCCCTTCGAGCGCGCGGTGCGGATGTAGTCCTCGCCCAGGACCTCGGTCAGGTTGCCGCGCAGGAACCGCGCATAGATCGCGGCGAACGATGCGGCGAGCACGAGCCACGGCAGGATCAGCGACTGGATCACCGCGACGGGGTTCGTGAAGATGTTGCCGCTCGTCGGGTAGGTGCCCGCGCCGTCGAAGATCGGCCAGACGCCGATGTCCTTGGAGAAGAGGTAGAGCGAGACGAGGCCGAGCCAGTAGACCGGCGCGGAGATGAAGACCAGGGCGGTGCCCATCGCACTCTTGTCGGCCCACGTTCCGCGGCGCACGGCGGAGAAGATGCCGATCGGGATGCCGATCAGCAGCCAGATGATCATCGCGCCGAAGGCGAGCGTGGCCGTGGCGGGCATCCGGTCCATGATCTGCGCGCGGACCGAGATGTTGTTCTGGTAGCTGTAGCCGAAGTCGAAATGCAGGACCAGGTTCTGCATGTACTTGCCGTACTGCACGTACCACGGCTTGTCGAGCCCGAGGGTCTTCGTGATCGACTTGACGAGCTCGGGGCTCGCGTTGCGCCCGGCCCGCAGCAGCACGGGATCCGCCGACGGCAGCACCGAGAAGATCATGAACGTCACGAAGCTGATGATGATCAGCAGCACGATCATCCAGAGGATGCGGCGGATGACGAAGGCGAGCATGGGCGGGTGAGGTGGTGCGGTGAACGCGCGCCCCGCCGCCCGGATGGGGCGGCGGGGCTTCGCGTCACGCGCCGGTCATTCGGTCCGGTCGCCTACTTGAGCGACAGGAACGCCATGAACGGCCCGTTCGAGTAGTCGTCGTTGACGTCGTTGACGTTCTTGCTGACCACGATCGGCTGGTTGTCCCAGACGAACGGGACGGCCGGCGCGTCGGCGGTGACCGCGAGGTTCACGTTCGCCCACGCCTGGTCGCGCTTCGGGCCGGGGGGCGTCCCCTGGGCCGTCTGCACCAGCTGGTTGACCTTGGGGTCGTTCAGCAGCGGCCAGTTCGTGTTGTTCGCCGGGATGATCGACGGACCGTAGAACGTCGGCACCAGCAGCGATGACCCGTCGACGAAGTCCTTGAAGAACCCGACGTTGGGGCACACGATGTAGTCCGACTTCGGCACGCCGCAGAACTTCGTGTAGAGCGTGTCCTGCGGGACCTCGCGGAAGTTCAGCTTGAAGCCGAGCTTCTCGAACTGGGCCTGGGCGACCTCGGCGGTCTTCTTGCCCGGGTCGGCGTTCGTCGCGATCGTCAGCAGCTTCTCGCTGCCCGTGTACTTGCCCGACGGGTAGCCCGCCTTCTTCATGTACGAGGCGGCGAGCTGCGCGTTGCCGGTGTCGCTCTGCAGGTAGTCGAACTGCGACGGCGCCTTGAGCCCACCGGACTCCTTGAAGCCGGGGAAGTTCGGCGGCAGGTAGCCCCAGGCGATCGGGCCGACGATGGCCCCGCCGCGGGTGAGCCGCAGCGCGTTGCGATCGAACGACGCGATCACGGCCTTGCGGACGTTGATGTTGTTGAACGGCGGCAGCTTCGTGTTCAGCGCGATGTAGCGCGTCCCGCCCGACGGCGAGAACGAGAGCTGGCTCTTGTACGAGTTCACCGCCTGCTGCAGGACCTGGGCCGGCGGGGCGCCGTCGCCCTGGACCAGGCTCTGGCCCTGGAGGATGCGCTTGCTCGCCACTGCCGCGTCGTTGTTGCCCTCCTGGACCTCCCAGGAGTCGAGGTACGCCGGGCGGAAGTCCGTCGAGGCGTCCCAGTTGGGGTTGCGGATGACGGAGATCGACTTGCCGGGCTTCCAGCCGGTCAGCTGGCCGCCGGAGTTGTTCTTCACCATGTACGGACCCGTGAAGACGACGTTCTGGTTGTACGTCGAGGGGTTCTTCGCGTCGAAGCGCGAGGCGTACTCCTTCGGCACCGGCATGGTGATCGGCATGACCATCGCGGCGTAGACGGTGCCCGCGCTCGGCTTGGAGAGCTTGATCACGAGCGTCTGGGGATCCGGCGTCGTGATGCCCGAGATCTGCTTGACGCCGTTGGTCGGGGTCTTCGGAGCGCCGACGATGTCGCCGAAGTAGCCGACGGCGTAGGCGTTCGGGACGTTCGCGCTGAAGGCGCGCTCGATCGCGTACTTCACGTCGGCCGAGGTCACCGCGCGGTTCACCGGCGGCGAGTACTTGATGTTCGGCTTGATCTTGATCGTGATCGTCTTGAAGTCGCCCGAGATCTGCGGCGCGGCGGCGGCGATGTCGGGGATCTCCTTGGTGCTGTCCTTGGGCGAGAAGAAGTACAGCGAGCGCTGGACCGAGTAGCCGACCTGGTAGCCGAACGTGTAGTACATCTGGCCCGGATCCATGTAGTCGACGTCACCCGCCGACAGCACCGTCACGGAGCCGCCCTTCTTGCCGGTCGGGACGGTCTTCGAACCGCCGCCCGAAGAACCGCTGGTGCTGCTGCTGTTGCTGCTGCCGCAGGCTGCGACGGCGAGCGAGAGCGCGACCATCATGCAGGCCACGAGCGCATAGCGCAGGCTCCTCCTGCTCATAAGTCGTCCTTTCGAATCGTTGTGCACGGGTACTCCTCCTCTTGGGCGCGTCCTAGCGGCCCGAAGCCTTGGGGTTGAGCGCGTCCTGCATGCCGTCGCCGACGAGGTTGAAGGCGAGCACGGTCAGGACGAGGGCGACGCCGGGGAACGTCATGTACCACCACGCGGTGTCGAAGATGTCGGTGGCGTCGGAGATCATCGCGCCCCAGCTGGCGGTCGGCGGCTGGACGCCGACGCCGAGGAACGAGAGCGCCGCCTCGAACAGGATGTTCGTCGGGATGATCAGCGTCGTGTAGACGATGATCGGCGCGACGAGGTTGGGCAGGATGTGGCGGAACATGATCCGCCGGTCGCTCGCGCCCATCGCGATCGCCGCCTCGACGAACTCCTTCTCGCGCATCGAGAGGACCTGGCCGCGGATGATGCGTGCGATGTACGGCCAGCCCGCGAGCACGATCACGAACAGCACGACCGGCAGGCCGGGGCTCAGATACAGGCCGCCGCGCGCGTTGGTCAGCATCAGGATCAGGCCCGGGACGATCACGACGCACCAGGCGGCGAGGCTGAGCAGGTAGTCGCGCGGCTTGCGGCTGCGCCGGAAGAGCGGGACGAGCAGCGCGCCGATCAGCCCGACGACGACGAGCGCGTGGCCGAACCAGCTGTACTTCGCGATCGTGCAGCCGTGGCCGTAGGAGCAGGCGGCGCCGAGGCCGAGCGCCAGCAGCAGGACCGGGAAGGCGAGCATGACGTCCATCAGGCGGGAGAGCAGCGTGTCGGCCCAGCCGCGGTAGTAGCCGGCGATGATCCCGACGGTCACGCCGATCACGACGACGAAGAACGTGCTCACGAACGCCACCGCGAGCGAGATGCGCGCGCCGTAGAGCGTCCGGGCGAAGACGTCGCGACCGAGGCCGTCGGTGCCGAAGAAGGTGCGGGTCGAGAAGTTCGGGCCCGAGGCCGACCCGAACGAGTCGAGGAACTTCGTCGACTGCTCGTTCGGGCTGCGGACGCCGAGGATCTCGATGATCTGCTTGGCGAAGACCGCGCAGAAGATCAGCAGCACGATGAAGATCACCGAGGCGAGCGTCACCTTGTCCTGGCGGATGCGCCGCCAGAAGAGCTGGAACGGCGAACGCGCCGCGATCTCCGACGGCGCCTCGAATTCACCGGGGGCGATGCCGCCGCCGGTCTCCTGAATGAGCTCAGGGGCACCCGTGCTCATCGGCCGCCCTGCTCGCGATAGCTCTTGCTGATGGTGATCGTGCCGCTCCCAGATGCGCCCGGCCGGGGGGACGAACGCGACGCGCAACGCTACTACCGTTCCCAGGCGCTCGTCGCACTCGGGCGCAGCCTGAGGTTCGCCGCCCAGGCTCCGATGCCTGCCGACGACCGCCCGGCGCGCAGGAACGACCGTTCGGCGCGGACGTGCGACGCGCCAGGCCCGCCCGCGTCTACGCTTCCGGGCCGCGGCCCCGGTAGCTCAGCTGGATAGAGCGTCCCCCTCCTAAGGGGAAGGCCCCTGGTTCGAATCCAGGTCGGGGCATCACGGCACGACGCCGAGATCCTCGATCGTCGCCAGCGCCACATACGGCGCCCCGGCCGCGGCCTCGATCGCCGCGCCGCCGCCCGCCAGGCGGTCGAGCACGGACATCACGCCGACGATCTCGTGACCGGCATCCTGCACCGCCCCGATCGCGCGCAGTGTCGAGCCGCCCGTGGTGACGACGTCCTCGACGATCATGCAGCGGTCGTCGGCCGTCAGGGGCGGACCCTCGATGCGGCGGGCGAGGCCATGCTGCTTGACCTCCTTGCGGACGAAGAAGACCTTGACGTCGGCGCCGCCGGCGAGCGCCGCGCAGGCGACGGGGTCGGCGCCCATCGTCATCCCGCCGACCGCCGTGGCTCCCCACGTGCGCGCGTACCCGGCGACGAGCTCGCCCAGCGCGCTGAAGCCGGCGGGCAGCAGGATCGCCCGCTTGGCGTCGACGTAGTACTGCGCGACCGCGCCGCTCGTGAGGGTGACCTCTCCGAGGATGAGGGCGTGCGTACGCAGTTCGTTGACCAGACGCTCACGGGAATCCATGATTCTGCCGATCCTATCCCCGTGTTCGAACGGCCCCTGCGCTATCTCGCCGTGCTCATCAGCGCCGTCGTGGTCGCGAGCTTCGCGATGTTCGCCGTCGACCAGTTCCGCGGCGCCTCGACCGAGACGCAGACCGCGATCGCCTCACAGGAGGCCGTCCACGCCGCGCCGGTGACGACGAGCGCCGCCGTCACGAGCGAGCGCCTGCGCGAGCAGCGTCACACGACGGTGCGCGAGGCGATCGACGACCTCGACGACGTGGCGACCGCGCCGTTCAACGGCCTCGTCGCCCAGTCCCCGAGCCTCTGGGTCCGCCGCGGCGTTCCGGCACTGCTCGCACTGATCTTCTTCGGCCTCGGCTTCGGGTTCCTCGCCAGATACGCGAAGGGCACGCCGCACTCCAGGCGGCCCCCACGACGCGCAGGGGTCTGAGCCGGGCCGCGGCGGTAACGTCGCGCGCAGCTGACGACGCAGCCGTCAGCGGAGCTGCGAAAGCATTCTCCCCGAGCCCAAGCAAGCTGCGCGCCCTACACGACTGCGCGCGGGCGCGGGCCATGTAGGGCGCGTCCCGGCGCGGGCTCGGGCTGTGGAGGGTGACGTCTGACCTACCGGTAGAAGACGTCCACGGTGGTTCCCAGCCGGACCCAGTTGTAGATCCGCACCGCATCCGGCGGCGGGACGCGCAGGCATCCGTGACTCGCCGCGTAGACCGGCACCTCGGAGTAGCCGTGGATCGCATAGCCGCGGATGAAGTAGCTCGAGTAGATCATCCCGTGGGCGTTCGTCCCCGGCGTCTTGGAGTAGACGCGGAACGAGCCGAGCACCGTCGGCGTCGACGGCTTGCCGGAGCTCAGCGGGTAGATCCGCTCGACGTGCCCGCCCGCGCCGATCAGCCCGAGGACCTGGTGGGTGAGGTCGGCCTCGACGTGGCGCCCGTGCCCGGGGTAGCGGACCTTGAAGCGCCCGCCACCGGCGGCCAGCTTGCGGAACACGTCGTTGCCGGCGACGGTCGTGCGCGCCATCCCGGTGAGCTTGCGGAAGGCGAGCACCGCGCGCGCCGTGCGGTCGTCGTACAGGCCGCGCCGGCCGACGACGTATCCGAGCTGCGTGAGCTGGGCCTGGAGCACCCGCACGGCGAGGCCGCGCGCGCCCGGGCTCGCGGCCAGCGGCAGGACGTTCACGCGCACGGCCTTCGCCACGGCCGAGCCGAGCTGCGCCGTCGCACGGTGGCTCGCGCGGACGGTGATCCGGCCGGGCGTGCTCGACGTGAAGCCGAGCTGGAAGTGGCCCGCCCCGGACCGCGGCTGGATGGCGACGCCCTTGACGGCGATCTTCCTGCCGCTGCGGTAGAAGCGCACGCTTGCCTGCTGGCCGGCGACGTACGGCCTGACCGTGCCGCGCACGACCCAGCGCCGGCCGGCGAGCACGCCGCCCGAGCCGACGTGGACGAGCTGCAGGCGCATCGTCGCGGCGGGCGGGGCGGGCACCGGCGCGGGGGCGGGCGCGGGCGTCGTCTGCGGCGTCGTGGGCGCGGGCTGCGGGTCCTGCGCGGAGGCCGCCGCCGGCGCGAGCGCCAGCACGCCCAGGATGATCAGCGGTGCGAGGCGGCGCGTCATGGCGCGTGATCCTAAATGGCGGCGCGGGCGGCCGGGAGCGGCGCGAGCCCCGGCGGTGGCGGCGACAGCGCGCGGATCAGCAGGAAGATCGCCGCGATCAGCGCGTAGGAGCACGCGACGGCGAGCGCGATCTCCCCGAAGTTCCAGTGCTGCGAGACGCCGAACGCCGTGCAGTTGTTCAGCGCGTGGACGGCCACGCCCGGGTAGAGCGACCCCGTGCGCACGTAGAGCAGGCAGAGCATGGACCCGAAGAACGCGAGCGGCACGAGGAAGACCGGCTCGGCCGACAAGGCGTGGATCGCACCGAAGACCAGGCCCGTGATGACCGCGGCGGGCCAGATCCCCTTCCACGAGCGCAGCGCCGTGAAGAAGTAGCCGCGGAAGAAGAACTCCTCGCAGATCGGCGCGACGACGCAGACGAGCAGCGCCACCGAGATCAGCGCGACGTCGCTGCGGTCGACGCCGAGCGACTTGGGCAGCGAGTCGTCGGAGCTCTTCTGGCCCAGCAGCGCGACCCATGCCGCGGTGAAGAGGAAGAAGGAGACCCACACCGCCAGCCCCCAGCCGACGGCCGGCCACAGGCGGGTCGGCCGCAGGCCGAAGTCCCACGGCCGCGGGCGTCCGCCCAGGCGCGCCATGAAGACGGCGGCGCCGACGAGGCACAGGTCCTGGATCACGGTGCCGAGGATGTTCACCGACGGCGGCGGCGAGTCGAGCGAGGCCCCGAAGGCCGCCGCGACGATCGCCAGCGCGATCGCGCCGGCGATCGCGCCGGCGAACCCGGCCACGAGCGCAACCCACGCCGTCCAGGCACGCCAGCGCGGCCCGACCGTGGTCGGCGTGACCCCGTCGGGCAGCTCCGGGCGCTCCAGCGGCGGGCTCGGGTGGCCCCCCAGCGGGGCGGAGAAGGCGGGCGGGGCCGTCGACATTCGCGCGGGACCTTAGAAGGTCGGGGGGCCGCCGGGGAGCACCTCGGACAACGATCCGATCACCGGCACGCCGGCGGGAACGGCGCCTGGACGCCCGTATGAGCCGTCGCGGTCGATCAGGACGGCCGCGATTCCGGCGGCACGCGCGCCCGCGACGTCCGTCTCGACGCTGTCGCCGACGTGGAGCGCCGCATGCGGCGCGACGTCGCCCGCGCGCGCCAGCGCGCGGGCGAAGAGCTCCGGGGCCGGCTTGGCGAGGCCCTCCTGCGCGGAGGTCAGCACCCCGTCGAGGTACGGCGCGAGGCCGGTGTCGCGCAGAACAGCGTGCAGCGAGACGTCCCAGTTGCTGACGACGACGAGCCGCACCCCGCCCGCGCGTAGTGCCGCGAGCGCGGGCGCCGCGTCGTCGAACGCGCGGAAGCGCAGCGCCGCCAGCAGCGCGGCGCGGACGTCGGGTGCGGGCAGCGACGCCGCCGGCTCGGGCAGCGCCGCGCGCAGCACCGCCGCACAGCGGTCGCGCAGGCCGTCGAGCGCGGCCTCGTCGACCGCTTCGTCGTGATGGGCGCGGTAGTAGGCCATCTCGGTCAGCAGCGCAGCGCGCGCCGCGTCCTCCCCCACCGCAGCGCCGCGCGCCGCCAGCTCGCGCGCCAGCGCCGCCCACGGGTCGACGAGCTCGACGAGCGTCCCGAGCGCGTCGAGCAGCACGGCGCCGAGGCGACCGGGACCGGGGCTACCGTCCGCTGCCATGGGCCTGATCCTCCCGTATGCCGCGAGCGGCCGGCAGCCGTTCGCGGCCGCGGGGGCGACGATCCTCGTCGCCCTGCTGGCGGCGTGGCTCGTCGGGCGCGTCATGCGCGCGGCCGAGGACCGCCTGCGCGAGCGGCGCGACGCCACCGGCCTGGACCCCGCGGGCGAGACGCGCCTGCGCTTCCTGCGCCGGATGCTCTTCGCGCTGATCATCGCGATCGGGCTGTTCTTCGCCTTGCTCCAGTTCGACTCGTTCGACCGGCTCGCGAGCGCCGCGCTGGCATCGGGCGCGCTGGTCACCGCGATCCTCGGCTTCGCCGCACGCGAGCCGCTCTCGAACGTCATCTCGGGCATCACGATCGCCATCACGCAGCCCGTGCGCGTCGGCGACCACGTCGAGATCGGCGCGATCCGCGGCGTCATCGAGGACCTGACGCTGACCTACACCTGGGTGCGCACGGCGGACGCCGGCCGGATCATCGTGCCCAACAGCCTCCTCACCGCCGAGCCGGTCCGCAATGACTCGATCCGCGAGCAGGAGGTCGCCACGACGGCCGCGGTCTGGGTGCGGGGCGACGCCGACGAGACGCGCGCGCTGAGCGTCCTGGCGGCGGTGCCGGGGACGAGCGCGACGACGATCGATGACATCACGCCGGAGGGGATCCGCCTGCGCCTCGCCGGCCCGGTCGTCCCCGCCGGTGAGCGGGCGGGCGCCGAGGCGCAGCTGCGCGCCGGAGCGCTCGAGGCGCTGCGTGCCGCCGGCATCCCGCGCGCGGGCAGCGAGCACGACGGCTGACGCCTCCGCGACCGCCCGCCGGGGCCGCTGCAACCGGCGTGTCAGCGCGGACCCCACGGCTACAATCGCCTCTCCGACCGCACGCCTCGGACCCGCTTCGCAGGACCGTGGGCCTGCGGCTGGAACACCGACCAGATGTCCCGTCGCGCACGACACATCCGACGCACACGGGGCGGCCCTGGCCGCGCGGCGTTCATCGTGCTCGGACTGCTCGTCGGCACGCTGCTGATCGCCGCCTGCGCCGGCGCCGCCTACGTCTACAGCATCGCTGCGAGCGCCCCCGAGCTCTCGAAGCTCAAGCCCATCAACCCCGGCGCGACCTCCGTCGTCTACGCGGCCGACGGCACCCGCCTGGGCTTCATCCAGGGCAACACGCTGCGCACGCCGGTCATCTCCGCGTACATGCCCCAGAACGTCCGCAACGCGACGGTGGCGATCGAGGACCGGCGCTTCTACAAGCACGGCGGCGTCGACTTCGAGGGCGTCGTGCGCGCCGCGATCAAGAACGTCTCGACCGGCCAGACCGTGCAGGGCGGCTCGACGCTGACGATGCAGCTGATCCGCAACCTCTACCAGGGGGAGCGGGCGCGCGCGGGGCTCGCGGGCTACAAGCGCAAGATCCGCGAAGCGAAGCTCGCCAGCGATCTGGAGAACAAGCATCCGGGCCGTCGCGGCAAGGAGTGGATCCTCACCCAGTACCTCAACAACGTGCCGTACGGCACGGTCGGGGGCCAGACGGCGGTCGGCATCGAGGCCGCCGCGCGCGTCTTCTTCGACAAGCCGGCGTCCCAGCTGAAGCTCCCCGAGGCCGCGCTGCTCGCCGGCCTGCCGCAGGCCCCCTCGCAGTACAACCCGTTCAGCGATCCGAAGGCCGCGATCACGCGCCGCAACGAGGTGCTCGACCAGATGCGCAAGGAGGGCTACATCACGCCCGCCGCCGCGATCGCCGCCCAGCGCGCCCCGCTCGGCGTGCGCGAGAACGCCTACTACGCCAAGCGCCGCGAGAGCTACTTCTTCGACTACGTCAAGCAGGAGCTGATCGACACCTATGGCGCCGCGCGCGTGCGCGAGGGCGGCCTGCGGGTGTTCACCACGGTCGACCTCAAGCTCCAGCAGGCCGCGCGGCGCGCGATCGCCACGCGGCTCCCGAACCCCGGCGACCCCTCGGCGGCGCTCGTCAGCATCGACCCGACGAACGGCTACATCAAGGCGATGGCCTCCTCGGGCGACTACGCGGCCTCGAAGTTCAACCTCGCCGCGCAGGCCAAGCGCCAGCCCGGCTCGGCCTTCAAGGTCATGGTCCTGATGACGGCGCTGCGCAAGGGCGTCGACATCAACAAGACGACCTACGTCTCCAAGCCGCTGAACTTCTTCGACCAGGCGACCGGCACGAAGATCGACGTCCAGACCGACGATCACTCCTACAGCGGCAACACGAGCATCTTCGAGGGCCTCGTGAAGTCGGACAACACCGTCTTCCAGCAACTCGACCTCGACATGGGCCCCGAGAACGTGCGCCAGACCGCGTACGACATGGGCATCACGAGCCACCTCGACGCCTACCCGGCCGAGGGCCTGGGCGGGCTGACGCACGGCGTCTCCCCGCTGGAGATGACGCGCGCGTACGTGACCGTCAACGACGGCGGCTGGCGCGTCAAGCCGATCGCGATCACGAAGGTCGAGTTCCCCGACGGGCACGTCGACCGCTCGCTCGGCACCACGAAGAAGGTCAAGGTCTTCACCGACGGCGAAACCCACGAGGCGACGCTCGCGATGGAGGCCAACGTCCAGCGCGGCACCGGCACCGGCGCCCAGATCACCTGCCCGGCGGCCGGCAAGACCGGCACCACCAGCAACTTCACCGACGCCTGGTTCGACGGCTTCACCAGGCAGCTGAACACAGCGGTCTGGGTCGGCTATCCGGACGTCAACACCTCAATGACGAACGTCCCCGGCTGGGGCACGATGTTCGGCGGCCTGGCGCCCGCGAGCATCTGGCACGACTTCATGACCACGGCGATGGCCGGGCGCACCTGCGAGCCCTTCCCGCAGCCCAAGGTGCCGTTCGTCGCGCAGCCGTTCTTCGGCAAGTACGCGACGACCGGGGCGCCGGGCAGTGCGGTCGACCCGCTCGCCACGACGACGGCGCCCGCCACGAAGGACAAGCGCGGCAAGAAGAAGACCGGCAACAAGAAGTTCCCGCCCGGCCAGTACGAGTCGCCCCCGCAGCAGGCCCCGGGCGCCGGCACCGGGACGGGGAACGGCACGGGGAACGGGACCGGGAACGGCGGCGGCGCCAAGCCGCAGACCGGCGGGTTCGCGCCCCCGGGCTCGAGCGGTTGACGCGCAGCGGACCGCCCGGCACGGCACATCCACCGGTCGGATCGGCGCCCGGCTGCTACCGTCCAGCGTCGATGGCGAAGGAAGAAAAGGTCGAGTTCGAGGGCGAGGTCGTCGAGGCCCTGCCCAACGCGATGTTCCGCGTGAAGCTCGACAACGACCACATGGTGCTCGGCCACGTCGCCGGCAAGATGCGCCGGTACCGGATCCGGATCCTGCCGGGTGACCGTGTGCGCTGCGAGCTGTCGCCCTACGATCTGGATCGCGCCCGGATCGTCTACCGCCACCGGTAGCACCGCGCCCGGCCACGGGCCACAATCGCCGCATGGAGCTGTCGCTGATCGCGGCCTTCGCCGAGCTGATGGAGCCGCGCTCCGAGCGCATCGTGCGCTGGGTCGGTGACGACGCAGCCGTCGTCCGCGCCCGGCCGTTCGCGGTCACGAGCGTCGACGCGATGGTCGACGGCGTGCACTTCCGCCTCGACCTCCCCGGCGTGACACCCGCCGACGCCGGGCATCGCGCGCTCGCGGCCGCCCTGTCGGATCTCGCCGCGATGGGCGCCGATGCCGGCGAGGCGTACGTCGCGCTCGGCGTCCCCGACGGCCTGGGGCAGCACGCCGTGCTCGACGTCGCGCGCGCGATGGAGGCGCTCGCCGCCGCGACCGGGACGACCATCGCCGGCGGCGATCTCGTGCGCGCGCCCGCGCTGATGCTCGCCGTGACCGTCGTCGGCTGGGCGGACAGGGCCGAGGACCTCGTCGGCCGCGACGGCGCGAAGCCCGGGGACGGCGTCTACGTCACCGGCCCGCTGGGTGGGGCGGCCGCGGGGCTCGCCGTGCTGGAGGGCCGCGCGCAGGCCGCCGGCGCGGCCGAGCTGATCGCCGCCCACCTGCGCCCGCAGCCCAGGCTGCAGGCGGGGCGCTCGCTCGCGCGGGCCGGGGCCCACGCGCTGATCGACCTCTCCGACGGGCTCGCGACCGACGCCGCGCACATCGGGCGCCGCAGTGGCGTGCAGCTCCAGCTGGACCTCGACGCGCTGCCGCTCGCCGTGGGCGTCGCGCAGGTCGCGGCACAGGTCGGCGCCGATGCGGCCGAGCTCGGCGCCTGCGGCGGCGAGGACTTCGAGTTGTGCGCCTGCCTGCCGGACGCGGCCGCAGCGTCGGTCGCCGGGCTGGTGCGCGTCGGGTCGGTGGCCGACGGGCCACCGGGCGCGGTCTTCAGCCGGCCGGGAGGCCCCCACCGCACGCTCGCGGGATACGAGCATCGGGTGGGCTGACCGGCCCGCACAGGGCGGCGGCGGACGCGTCCCGGCGCAGCGTGGCCAGTCGCCGCAGGACGGCGTCGGCGACCACGGTCGGATCGACGGCGTAGCGGCCCTCCTCGATGCGGGTGCGGAGCCTGTTGAGGTGCAGCATGCGGTCAGCGTCCTGGATCACGGTGGGGTGGGCAGGCGGCGGCCTCAGTTGACGTCCCGGCAGTCCTCGCCCCGTCAGCGACCCGGCCTCCGTGCCTGTCCCCCGGTGAATCGGCTCCGCGGCGCTCCCCCCTTGAGCGTTCTCGACGGACGTCCGGCAGCGGTCTGCCCCCTGTGCAGGCGGTTTGCGCGGATCCCGGCAGCCCTCGCTCACCGGCGCATCGCGGAGTCCGTGCCGCCCAGCGACCCCGGTCCCGCGTAGCTGCGTGGGCCGCGCACGGTCACCGGCAGGTCGGCCGCATCGGTGTCGGGCAGGCAGGCGACGCGCAGCGCCGCGGCGGCCGATCCGGCCGCGACGCTCCAGCCGACCAGCGCCGCCGCGCCGCCCTGGCCGCCGGCGAGGGTCAGGAACCAGAACCAGGCGATCTGCCCGACGCCCATGTCGAGCTGCGCGGCGTACACGGCGGCCACGCCGACGACCGGCACCAGGCTGACGAGCACGACGAGGATGTTCAGCGGGCGGCGCAGCCGCACCTCGCGCGCGCCGACCACCAGCCAGAGGTTCGCGGGCAGCACGAACAGCAGCGCGGCATAGGGGTTCAGTGCCCACGCGCCCAGCCCGCAGAGGCAGACGACGAGCGCAGGGGCGAGCCCCGCTGCGGGGTCCTCGCGCGCACCGGCGACGCCGAGCGCGCGCACGAGCAGGGGCCGCACGACGAGGAAGCCGAGCGCCAGGACCACGAGCGCGCACGCCATCGCCGCCCAGCCGCTGCCGTGCAGCGGCACGGCGCCCGGAGGCGCCGGCGGCGAGAGCGCCACGACGGCATCGGTCAGCCCGAGCGCGCGCGTGAACAGGGCGGCCAGCGCGAACGGGACGCCGAGCGCGAGCACCCAGCCGACGCGCCGAGCGAACGGCTCGCCGCGCCGGCGCATGCGCGCGGCTCCGTCGATCAGCGTGACCAGTGCCGGCAGCAGGAGCGCGAACACCAGCAGGCGCAGCGACCAGCCGGGCAGCAGCTTGCGCGAGATCAGCAGGTCGCGATCGGGCGCGGAACCGATCTGCGGGCCGCCGTCGAGCGCCGTCAGCGCGCGCAGGGTGGCGCGGCCGAACCCGTCCAGGCGCGCGGGCAGCGTCGGAGCGCTCCCGGCGGGGGGAAGTTCCCCGCTGGCCGACAGGCGCACCGCCGGCAGGCCCGCCGCGTCGGCGACCCCCTGCCCGCTGACCGTCAGCGGGAACGTGAAGCGCGCCAGCGCGGTCCGCGCGTGCGGGTCCGGGCTGACGAGCCCCGTCTCCTGGCGCAGCGCGGTGGCCACCGTGCGCTCGAGCGTCAGCGGCGCCGTCCCCGCCGACTGCGACCAGGAGACGACCAGCGGCGCGCGCGCCACGGGGCCGGCCACGTCGCCGAGCTCGAGCACCGCGTCGACCGGGCGCTGCAGGTGCGCGACGAGGTCGGCCATCCCGGCCTGCCCGCCGCTGCCACCGCTGATGGAGGCGAAGGTGACCGTCCGCGCAGGGCGCGCGGTGCCCAGCACGCGTGCGAGCTCCAGCATCGCCGCGGTGCCCGAGAGCTCCGCCTTCGCGCCGCGGGCGGCGGCGTCGCGGTGGGCGACGACGACGAGCTGTGCGCCCCCGCCGCTGCCGGGCTGCTCGGCCCAGACCGTGCTCAGGTCGCGGCGCCCGTCGATCGTCCCGGCGCTGAAGGTCCGCGCGTGCACGGAGACGGCGGGCAGCGCGGCGTGCAGCTCGGCGCCGACGCGGCGTGCCAGGGCGCTGTCGCCGTCGCTCCCGGGCCGGCGATCCGGGAAGCGGTTCGCGAGGTCGTCGAGCAGCCGCGATGCGCGTGCGCCGTCGAACGCCACGGGGGCGAAGGTGGTGGTCAGCGGCGCCGGGCCGTCCTCGAGCGAGAACGCGACGACGATGAGCACGAGCAGCACCGGCAGCAGCGCCGCCCGGTAGATCCGCGGATCGAGCATCGCCCACCGGAGGGTAGAGCGCATACCCTTGACAGCGAGTCATGGCCGATCGGGCGCCCCGCATCCTTCTCGTGGACGACGAGCACTCGATCCAGACGCTGCTGTCCTACCCGCTGCGCAAGGACGGCTACGAGGTCGTGCAGGCCTCCGACGGCCGCGAGGCGCTCGACCGCTTCAGCGAGTCGACCTTCGATCTCGTCGTGCTCGACGTGATGATGCCGCGTATGGACGGGCTGGAGGCCTGCCGGCGCCTGCGGGCACGCAGCTCCGTGCCGATCATCATGCTCACCGCGAAGGCCGACGAGGTCGACAAGATCGTCGGCCTCGAACTCGGCGCGGACGACTACATCACGAAGCCGTTCTCGGTCCGGGAGTTCCGCAGCCGCGTGAAGGCCGCGCTGCGCCGGGCGTCGATGACGCGCGAGCTGACCGATGGCGGGGAGGCGCCGGTCGAGGTCCACGGCCTGCGCATCGACGCCGCCAAGCGCAGCGTGCGGGTGCGCGGCGACGAGGTGGCGCTGACGTTCGTCGAGTTCGAGATGCTGCTGGCCATGGCGAACAGCCCGGGCCGCGTCTGGGGCCGCGAACAGCTCCTCACGCGGGTCTGGGGCGACAGCTCGTACCGCGACCCGCGGACCGTGGACGTCCACATCCGCCACCTGCGCGAGAAGCTCGAGGCCGATCCGCGGACCCCGGAGTACCTGCTCACCGTGCGCGGCGTGGGCTACCGCTTCCGCGACGCCGAAGACGCGTGACCTCGCTCGCGAACCGGCTGGCGCTCGTCTTCTTCGCGATCACGCTCGGGGCGATCGCGATCGTCTACGTGGGCGTCGTGCCGACGCTCGAGTCGAGTCTCGTCTCCGAGCGCTCGCAGACGCTGCGCAGCGACGCCGAGCGCTTCACCGGCCCGATCCGCTCGGCGCTCTCCAACGCCGTGCCCGTGACCGCGATCGACCAGGCCGTGCGCGACGCCGCCGACCAGTCCAACGCGCGCGTCACGCTGCTGGGCGTCAACCGCGGCACGTTCGGCGCGCAGCCCTACGTGAAGTCCGACTCGAACCTGCGCACCGACATCGGGGACCTGCAGTTCCCGGCCGCCGACACGGCGGTGCAGTCGCGGCGCACCGAGACGGCGACCGAGTCGGCGAGCAGCGGGCGCGTCGTCGAGGCCGCCGTGCCGATCGCGTTCCCTGACCCCGACACCGGCAAGCCGCTGCTCGGCGACGTGCTCGTCTACTCCGCGCCGCTGGGCGACGTCGAGCACGACGTCGCACTCGTGCGCAACCGCATCGTCATCGCCGCCATCCTGGCGCTGGCTGCCGCCGTGCTCGCCGGGTTCCTGGTCGCGCAGTCGCTGGGGCGCCGCGTGGAGCGCCTCGAGGGCGTGGCGCGCCGCGTCGCGCGCGGTGACTTCTCCGCCCGCTTCCCGGTCGACCAGGACGACGAGCTCGGGCAGCTCGCGCGCGCGCTGGACGCGATGCAGCGCCAGCTCGCCGAGCTCGACACCGCCCGCCGGCGGTTCATCGCGACCGCCTCGCACGAGCTGCGCACGCCGATCTTCTCGCTCGGCGGCTTCCTCGAGCTGATCGAGGACGAGGACCTCGACGAGGAGACCAGGGCGAAGTTCCTCGGTCAGCTGCGCGAGCAGGTCGATCGGCTCGGGAAGCTCGCGACCGACCTGCTGGACCTCTCGCGCCTGGACGCCGGGGCGGTCGAGCTGCGCGCCGAGGAGACGGACGTCTCGACGCTCGCGCACACGGTCGCCGACGAGTTCGTCCCGGCGCTCGCGGCGCACGAGTCCAGGCTCGAGGTCCGCCTCACCGGCGAACCGGTCGTGGCCGTGTGCGACCCTGAGCGCCTCGCCCAGATCATGCGCATCCTCATCGACAACGCCCTCAATCACACCGAACCCGGAACCGACGTGATCGTCGCCACGTCGATGCGCGACGCGCGACCGCGCGTCGCGGTGACGGACTTCGGGCCGGGCATCCCGCGCCAGGAGCTGGGCCGCGTGTTCGAGCCCTTCTACACGTCCGACGGCACGCGCGGCTCCGGCCTGGGCCTGGCGATCGCCCACGAGCTCGCCGAGCGCATGGGCGGCGAGGTGGCCGTCGAGAGCCTGCCCGGCCGCACGACGTTCTCGCTGGAGCTTCCGTGACGTCGTTCATCCGGCCGGGCGTCCTGCTCGCCCTCCCGGCCGCGGCGCTCGCCCTCACGGCATGCGGGCGCGCGGGCGGCGGCTCGACCTCGGTGACCACGACGATCGTGCGGACCGTGGCGCCGGCGCGGACGAGCGCCGCATCCGCCCCGGCCCCGGCCGCGGTCGCCGGGGCGTTCAGCCCGGAGGCGATCTACGCGCGCGACTCGCCCGGCGTCGTCACGATCACCGCGACGGGCATCGGCGGGCCGACCGGCGAGGGCGTCGGCTCGGGCTTCGTCGTCAGCCCCGGCGGCGAGATCGCGACGAACGCACACGTCGTCACGAGCGGGACCGGCGCGGCGATCAGGCCCGCCGGCGAGGTGTTCGTCGGCTTCGGCGACCACAACCAGGTCCCGGCCCGGATCGTCGGCTTCGACCCCTTCACCGACGTCGCGCTGCTGAAGGTCGACCCGCAGGGCCTGCGTCTGCGTCCGCTGCGGCTCGGCTCCTCGACGGGGCTGCGGATCGGGGCGCCGGTCGTCGCCATCGGCAGCCCGTTCGGCGAGGACCGCTCGCTGTCGGCGGGCATCATCTCCGCGACCGGCCGGGCGATCCAGTCGCTGACCGGCTTCGCCACGACGGGCGCGATCCAGACCGATGCCGCCGTCAACCAGGGCAACTCGGGCGGCCCGCTGCTCGACGCCGACGGCCGCGTGCTCGGCATCAACTCGCAGATCGCGAGCTCCAGCGGGGGCGGGAGCGGTGTGGGCTTCGCGGTCCCCGTCGACGCCGTGCGGCGCTCGCTCAGCCAGCTGCGGCTGCAGGGGCGCCCGAAGTACGCCTACCTCGGCCTGGCGACCGCACCGGTCTACCCACAGCTCGCGCGCCAGTTCGGCCTGAAGACGCGCTCGGGGGCGTGGGTCCAGACGGTGATCCCCGGTGGCCCGGCCGCCGCCGCCGGGCTGCGCGCGGGCAACGGCACGGTCCGCTTCCAGGCGCGCGACTACGTTCCCGGCGGCGACGTGATCGTCGCCCTCGACGGGCGCCCGGTGCGCGACGAGGCGGACCTCTCGAAGGTCATCGGATCGCTCAGGCCGGGCGCGAGGGCGCGGGTGCGCATCGTCCGCGCGGGCTCGCCGAGGACGCTCAGCATGACGCTCGGCGAACGCCCGCTCGGCGGCCCGCCGGGCGGCTGACCGAGCCACCGGAGCCGGAAGGTACGCTGGCGCAGTGCTCCAGGCCGTCCACGCAGGCCACAACTCGCTCGCCGACGACACGCATGTCGTCGGCCGCGACATCGTCCACGCGCGACGCCATGTCCTCTCGCCGCGCCATCTGCGCGACGATCTGCGGATCTTCTCGACGATCGTGGACACAGCATGAGCGACGCCGTCACCCCCCTGATCCTCGTATCCAACCGCGGACCCGTGACCTTCGAGGACGACGGGTCGATCCGCCGCGGCACCGGCGGCCTCGTCACCGCCCTCACCGGCCTGGCGTCCCACCGGCGGGCCGTCTGGGTCGCCAGCGCGATGACCGAGCGCGACGCGCTGCGGGCAAGGGAGGCCGGCGAGCGGCCGTTCTCCGTGCGCTCGCCGACCGGCGGGGAATACGAGGTCCGGCTCGTCGCCAGCGACCCGGTCGCCTACGACGCGTTCTACAACGTCTTCGCGAACCCGATGCTGTGGTTCATCCAGCACTACCTGTGGGATCTCTCGAACGCGCCGGACATCCGGCGCAACGAGGTCGAGGCGTTCGAGTACGGCTACAACGTCGTCAACGAGGACCTCGCGCACGCCGTCATCGAGGAGACCGAGGGGCACCCCGAACCGGTCGTGATGGTCCACGACTACCACCTCTACACGCTGCCGGCGCTCGTGCGGCGCGCGCGCCCCGACGCGTTCCTGCACCACTTCGTCCACATCCCGTGGCCGCAGTCGGATGCCTGGCGCGTCCTGCCGAGCCTCATCCGCGAAGAGCTCTTCCACGGGCTGCTCGCCAACGACATCGTCGGGTTCCACACGCAGGCCTACCGCCGCAACTTCCTGCAGTGCTGCCGCGACCTGCTGGACCTCGACGTCGACTTCGAGCGCGGCGTCGTCCACCACGAGGACCGCGAGGTGTGGGTGCGCAGCTACCCGCTGCCGATCGACGCCGGCGCGACGCTGAACGTGGCGGCCTCCGAGCGCACGCAGGAGTTCGAGTCCGAGATCCTGCGCCGGCGGCGCGACTTCATGATCCTGCGCGTCGACCGCGCGGACCTCTCGAAGAACGTCCTGCGCGGCTTCACCTCGTTCGACCTCTTCCTCGAGCAGCATCCCGAGTTCCGCGAGCGCGTCACCTTCGTCGCGCAGCTGATGCCCTCGCGCACGGACGTCCCGGAGTACGCCGAGTACCTGGAGCGCATCGAGGCGCTCGTCGCGGTGGTCAACCACCGGCACGGGACGCCGGACTGGATGCCGATCCACCTGAAGCTGCGCGACGACCTCGAGGAGGCGATCGCCTCCTACAAGCACTACGACGTGCTGCTCGTGAACGCGATGTTCGACGGCATGAACCTCGTCGCGAAGGAGGGGCCGCTCGTCAACGAGCACGCAGGCGTCTCGATCCTGTCGGAGAACACCGGCGCCCACGAGGAGCTCGGCGAGTTCGCGTTGAGCGTCAACCCGTTCGACATCCAGGAGCTGGCCGACTCGATCCACGCGGCGCTGACGATGAGCCCCGCTGAGCGCAAGCGCCGCAGCGACGGGCTGAAGTCGATCGTCACGGCGCGCACGCCGGGCGACTGGATCGATGACCAGCTCGCCGACATCCGCGAGAAGGCCGCCGCGAACGCGAAGTGACGCCGCGCGGCGGCGCGTCAGCCGAGGCCGAACTCCGCGGGCCCGGGCGGCGGGCCGGCTGCCGGACGGGCCGCGGGTGGCGGCGGCGCGGGTGGCGGCCGGGTGGACCGCGGACGTGGACGGCCGCGCCGCACGCGATGGCGCAGGTGGGGCCGGGCACGTGGCCGCGGGGCCGTCCGCTGCGGGGCCGGCCGCGGGGCGCTCCGTACGGGAGCGACCACGGGCCGCGGGCGCGCGTCGGGCACCTGTGGGGGCGCGGAGCGCAGCCGCGGCCACAACGCGACCAGCAGCACGAGGGCGACGACGACGGCGAGCTGCGCGGAGCGTGGGAGGCGCATGTCCGCCCTAGCCGCCGGTCCCGGGCCGATCACCCCCTGCTATCGTCGCCCGTCGCATCATGCCCGCGACGATCCCGACATACGACCTCATGCTGCTCCTCGACCCGAAGGCCGAGGACCGCATCCGCGAGAAGATCCGCACCGACGTGCGGACGATGATCGAGGGGGCCGGCACGGTCGTCGGCTCGCAGGAGTACGGCGCGCGCAAGCTCGCCTTCGAGATCGACCACGCGACCGAGGCCGAGTACGACCTCGTCCAGTTCGAAGGCCCGAAGGAGCTGCTCCAGCAGCTGCAGCGGACGCTCAGCATCACGGACGGCGTGACGCGCTTCCGGATCATCAAGGTCCGCCCCGGCACGCCCGCCGCCCCGGATCTGCGCCAGGCGACGACCTCGGCCGCAGAGGCCGAGGCACAGGAGTCGTCCGACTCGCGCGAGCACTCGCGCGATCGCGACTAGCTCCTACGCTGCGCCGAACCACGCCGGAAGACCGTCGGTCTGCTGCGCAGCAGCGCACAGGCCGCGCAAATTGCGGGGTCTTCGCCCGTCCCCTCCGCGGGCGCGTCTAGACTCGCCGCGAGCACAGATCATCCGCATCACGGCGACGTCGTTCGCCCCCGAAAGGAGCACGCCCCATGGCGGCCTCGAACATCAACCGCGTGATCATCACCGGGAACCTCACGTCCGATCCCGAGCTGCGCTCGCTGCCGAGCGGCACATCGGTGTGCAAGCTCCGCGTCGCCTGCAACACGCGCAAGAAGGACGGCGCGTCCGGCGAGTGGATCGACAAGCCCAACTACTTCGACGTGACGGTCTGGGGCGCCCAGGGCGAGAACAGCGCCCGCTACCTCTCCAAGGGCCGGCCGGTCGCCATCGACGGCCGCCTCGAGTGGCGCGAGTGGGAGACCCCGGAGGGCCAGAAGCGTCAGGCGGTCGACATCGTCGCCGACACGGTGCAGTTCCTCGGCGGCCGCGATGACGCGGGCGGCGGGGGCGGCGGGGGCGGGTTCACCCCGCGCTCCGACGTGCCGGTCGACACCAGCGACTTCGCCAGCGCCCCGGCCGGCAACGTCGCGACGTCCGACGAGGACATTCCCTTCTAGACAGTTGGCGCGCCCCGCGGCAGCGGGGCGCGCTCCCGAGGTGCCCTGAGGGCCCGGGCGCGGGCGGGATGCCCGGGCGCTACCCTGGTCTGTCCACGCACCGTGCTAGGCGCGGTTGTGTCAGACTGTCCGTTCGCGCGCCGGGTGGCGCGCGTTCGTGCGAAGACGGAAGATCCGAGGACTGAAGTGGCAAAGGCACGTCGTCAGAAGCCGACCAAACCACGTCGGGACAAGAAGGGCGGGCCCGGCAGCGGCCGGCGCAAGCCCTGCCTGTTCTGCAAGGACAAGATCGATCACGTCGATTACAAGGACGTGACGACGCTGCGTCGCTTCACCTCCGAGCGCGGGAAGATCCGCTCGCGCCGCATCACGGGCCTCTGCCGTCGCCACCAGAGCCAGGTCGCCAACGCGGTCAAGCGCGCCCGCGAGCTGGCCCTCGTCCCCTACGCCGCCGAGCCCGCCAACGAGGGCGTCGGCCGTGGCGGGCGCCGCGACCGTGATCGGGACCGCGACTGATGCCTGAGGCGATCCTCCTGCAGGACGTCGAGCACCTCGGCGAGCGGGGAACCGTCGTCGACGTCTCGAAGGGCTACCTGCGCAACTTCCTGATCCCGCGCAAGCTCGCGCAGCCGGCGACGAAGTCCGCGCTCGCGGCCGCCCAGGACATGATCGCCGCGCAGGAGAAGGCTCGCAAGGCCATCGCCGCGCAGTCCGAGGAGCTCGCGACCGCGCTGGGCAACACGGTCCTCACGATCTCGCGCCAGGCCGGCGACGACGGCCGCCTG
Source organism: Solirubrobacteraceae bacterium (assembly GCA_036510915.1). GTDB lineage: Bacteria > Actinomycetota > Thermoleophilia > Solirubrobacterales > Solirubrobacteraceae > F1-60-MAGs163. The sequence goes on from DATCDC010000112.1 coordinate 92,476, forward strand.
TTCGGTTCGGTCACGAACCAGGACATCGCCGATGCCATCAAGGAGGCGCGCGGCGTCGACGTCGATCGCCGCAAGATCGACCTCGAGGAGCCGATCAAGCACGTCGGCACCTACGTCGTCGAGCTCGAGCTCGACGGTGGGGTCAAGGCGTCCGTCAAGACCATGGTCGTCGAGCAGTAGTCGCGCCCGCCGCTCACGCGACCCGCAACACCTCGGCAACAACTTCGCCCTCGTAGCGGGAAGCCTCGTGCGTCGCGGCCGGGCCCGTTGCTAGCTTCGAGATGCCCGTGACGAGCCTCCCCGTCCAGCCCGCCGCCACCGCGCCGACGCCTCCCGCGGGGGCGGCCCCGCCGCACTCGATCGAGGCCGAGCAGGCTGTCCTCGGGGCGATCCTCCTCTCCGAGAAGGCGCACTACACGTTCGTCGTCGAGGAGGACCTGAAGGCCGCCGACTTCTACCGCGCGCGCCATCGCATCGTGTACGACGCGATGCTGGGCCTGTTCGACCGCGGCGGCGAGATCGACGTGCTCAGCGTCGTCGAGGAGCTCAAGTCGCTCGGGAAGCTCGAGGAGGCCGGCGGGCAGGACGAGGTCGGCGCGCTCGTCGCCGCCGTCCCCGCCGTCGGCAACCTGCGCCGCTACGCGGAGATCGTCAAGGAGCTCGCGCACCTGCGCCGGCTGCTCGACGCCAGCTACCAGATCCAGTCGAGCGTCTACGCGCGTGAGGGCGAGCCGCGCGACATCGTCGACGCGGCCGAGCGCACGATCCTCGACATCCGCATGGGGGGCGAGGGCCAGGACTTCCGGCCGGTCGGCGACGTGCTCCACCAGGAGCTCCCGCGCTGGGACCAGCTGTCCAAGGACGGCACGTCGATCACCGGCATCCGCTCGGGCTTCTCCGACCTCGACGCGATCACCGGAGGCTTCCAGCCGGGCAACCTCATCATCATCGCCGCGCGCCCCTCGATGGGCAAGTCGGCGCTCGTGACGAACATCGCCGAGAACGTCGCGCTCGACAGGACGCGCCCGCGCGCCGTCGCGCTGTTCTCGCTGGAGATGTCCGAGGGGGAGCTCGCCCAGCGCTTCATCGCCTCGCACGCGGGGATCAAGGGCGACGACCTGCGCAAGGGTCGCGTGCGCGACGAGAAGTGGCAGCGGGTGCTGCGCTCCGCCGGCGAGTTCGAGCGCTCCAAGCTGTTCGTCGACGACTCGTCGGACATCGGGCTGCTCGACATCCGCGCCAAGGCGCGCCGCCTGCACCAGAGCCTGCGCGACGACGGCGGCCTGGGCCTGATCATCATCGACTACCTCCAGCTGATGCGGGCCGACGCGCGCTATGACAGCCGCGTGCAGCAGGTCGGCGAGATGAGCCGCGGGCTGAAGATCCTCGCGCGTGAGCTCAGCGTCCCGGTCATCGCCCTCTCCCAGCTCTCACGCAACGTCGAGCAGCGCAAGCCGCCGGAGCCGATGCTCTCCGACCTGCGCGAATCCGGCCAGATCGAGCAGGACGCCGACCTCGTGATGTTCATCTACCGCGACGAGTACTACACGCGCGAGGAGTCCGAGAACCCCGGTGTCAGCGAGATCATCATCGCCAAGCACCGCAACGGCGGCCTCGGACGCGTCGAGCTGAACTTCCAGAACGAGTTCCCGCGCTTCCTCAACCTCGCCCGCGAGGCGGCATAGCGATGGCCGAGCGGCGCTGCGCGCTGGGCGTCTGCGACGGGTCCGGGTGGATCGAGGACGAGGCGACCCGCACGGTGCGCGAGTGCCGCTGCCGCGCGCAGATCATCGCGAGCCGGCGCTCGCGCTCGCTGTCCGCGGTCATCCCCAAGCGCTATCGCGGCGTCTCGTTCGACCGCCCGCCGGTGACCGAGATGCCGGAGCCGATCACGCGCCAGGTCCGCGCCTACGTGCGACATCTCGACGAGCAGCTGGCGGGCGGCCGCGGCCTGTGGTTCCACGGCAGCGTCGGCACCGGCAAGACGACGCTCGCGATGCTCATCTCGAGCGCGGCGCTCGACGCCGGGCACACTGTCGCGATCTACTCGCTGCCGCGCCTGCTCGCCGAGATCCGCGGGACGTTCGACAGCGACACGCAGGGCGCCTACACCGCGCTGCTCGACCGCCTGACCGAGGTCGACCTGCTCCACCTCGACGACCTCGGCGCCGAGAAGACGAGCGCGTGGGTCCTCGAGCAGCTCTACTCGATCATCAACGCGCGCTACGAGGCGGAGAAGTCGGTGATCATCACGACGAACCTCCAGCGCGACGCGCTCTCCGAGCAGATCGGCGAGCGCACGGTCTCGCGCCTGGAGGAGATGTGCGAGATCCTGCCGCTGACCGGCGCGGACCGGCGCAAGGTCGTCATCGGCGATCGCCGCGAGGGGCCCGCCGCCGACCTGCGGCTCGCCTGACGCCCGTACACTCAGCCCCGTCATGCCGAGCATCGTTGTCGTTGGCGCCCAGTGGGGCGACGAGGGGAAGGGCAAGGTCGTCGACCTGCTCGCCGAGCGGGCAGGCGTCGTCGCGCGCTTCCAGGGCGGCAACAACGCCGGCCACACGATCGTCCACGGCGACGACGTCTGGAAGTTCCACCTGATCCCGTCGGGGATCCTCTACCCGGGCACGACCTGCGTGATCGGGAACGGCGTCGTCGTCGACCCCGCGGTCCTCACCGGCGAGATCGACCGGCTGCGCGAGCGCGGCGTCGACGTCAGCAACCTCAAGATCAGCGCCAACGCACATGTGATCATGCCCTACCACCTGATGCTCGACCGGGCGGGCGAGGCGCGCCTGGGCAAGCTCGAGATCGGGACCACCAAGCGCGGGATCGGGCCCTGCTACGCCGACAAGGCGCTGCGCCTGGGCATCCGCGTGCAGGACATGCTCGACGAGAAGATCCTCAAGCAGAAGATCATGGCCGCGCTCGAGCCCAAGAAGCTCATGCTGCGCCCGTTCGAGCGCGACCCGGCGCTGGACCTGCAGACGATCACCGAGCAGTACCTCACCCATGGGCACCGCCTCGAGCAGCACATCGCCGACACCGCGGCGATCCTGCACCGCGCGATCGATGAGGACCAGCTCGTGATCTTCGAGGGCGCGCAGGCGGCGATGCTCGACATCGACCACGGCACCTACCCGTTCGTCACCTCCTCGAACCCGGTGGCGGGCGCCGCCTGCGTCGGCACCGGCGTCGGCCCGCGCGACATCGACGAGGTCTGGGGCGTCGTCAAGGCGTACGCCACGCGCGTCGGCGCGGGGCCCTTCCCGAGCGAGCTCGACGACGCGACCGGCGAACAGCTGCGCGCGAACGGGCACGAGTTCGGCACCACGACCGGGCGCCCCCGGCGGACCGGCTGGATCGACCTGATCGCGCTGCGCTACGCGGCGCGCATCAACGGCCTGACCGCGCTCGTCATGACGAAGCTCGACGTGCTCGGCGGCTTCGACACGATCAAGGTCTGCACCGCCTACATCGGCGAGGACGGCGCGCGCTTCGAGACGTTCCCCTACCACCAGACGGTGCTGCACCACGTGTCCGCGGAGTACGACGAGCTGCCCGGGTGGGGCGAGGACATCAGCGGCTGCCGCGCGGAGGAGGAGCTGCCGCAGGCCGCACGCGACTACCTGCGCTACATCGAGGACGCCGTCGGCGTCCCGATCATCATGGTCGGCGTCGGGCCGGCGCAGGACGAGATCGTCTGGCGCGGCGTGCGCCCGGCGGTGCTCGCCGACGCCGCGTAGCCCTCAGCGGCGCTCGAGCAGCTCGCTCTCGGGAACCTCGCGCACGAAGCGCGCGGGGACGCCCATCACGAGCGCCCGCGGCGCCACGTCGCGGGTGACGAGCGCCCCGGCGGCCACGAACGCCTCCTCGCCGATCTCCACGCCCGGCAGCACCACGACACCGCCGCCGACGCGGCACGCCCGCCGCAGCGTCGCGCCGCGCAGGTCGTCCCCCGGCCGGGCCATCGTCTGATCGTTCGTCGTCATCGCGCAGGGGCCGACGAAGACGTCGTCCTCGACGACCGAGTACCCCGTCAGGTAGACGTTCGACTGGACGCGGACACGGTCACCGACGGTGACCTCGTTGTCGACCAGGGACCCGCGCCCGATCACCGTGCGGGCCCCGATCGTGGAGCGCTCGCGGATGCACGACTGGTCCCCGATGATCGTCCCCTCGCCGATCGTCGTGCCGGCGAAGACGATCGCGTGCGCGCAGATCGCCGCGCCCGCGCCGATGATCAGTGGTACGCCCGTCGCGCCGCCGGCCGTCGAGCGAGGCGAGAGCACCGCGGGCTTGCCGAGCACGGCGCCGTCCTGGATCCGGACCCCGTCGCCGATCTGCACGTCGTCGTGGACCACGACGTGGGCGCCGAACGTGACGTCGCGCCCGACCACGGCGCTCGGGCTGAGGACGAGGCCTGGTGCGGTGTGGGCGGACATCCGGGGTACCCTAACGCGGCGGTGACGACAGCAAACGCCAGCCCACGCGGGGCGATCCTCGGCCTGGGCATGATCGGCCGCCACCACGCGCGCCTGCTGCAGGGTTCCGAGCGCGCCACGTTCGTCGGCGCGGTGGACCCCGGCGGCGACCGCTACGGCTGCGTGCGAGACCCCGCGCGCGTCTTCGCCTCGATCGATGAGCTGCTCGATCGCGAGCAGCTGGACTTCGCGATCGTCGCCGTCCCGACCGAGGATCACGTGGTCGCCGCCTCGGCGCTCGCGGCGCACGGCGTCGCGGTGCTCGTCGAGAAGCCGCTTGCGGCGACCTCCGCCGAGGCGCGCCAGATCATCGAGGCCTGCGAGCGCGCCGGCGTCGCCGGTGCCGTGGGCCACGTCGAACGCTTCAACCCCGCCCTGCTGGAGCTGCGCCGGCGCGTGCGCGACGGCCAGCTCGGCGACGTCTTCCTGATCGCGACCGAGCGCGTCGGCCCGTTCCCCGACCGCGTGCGCGACGTCGGTGTCGTCAAGGATCTCGCCACGCACGACCTTGACCTCGTTCGCTGGCTCGGCGGCGCACCGGTCGAGCGCGTCGCCGCCCAGACGCAGCACCGCATGGGCCGCCCGCACGAGGACCTCGTCCTGGTGACGGGCGCGCTGGAGAGCGACGTGAGCTTCAACGTCATCGTCGACTGGCTCTCGCCGATGAAGGTCCGGCGCACGCGGATCCTCGGCGAGCGCGGGATGCTCGTCGCCGACACGCTGACCGCCGACCTGACGTTCTACGCGAACGGCGCCGTGGCATCGGAGTGGAGCAGCAGCCAGGCGCTGCGCGGCGTCAGCGAGGGTGACATGACGCGCTACGCGCTGGCACGACGCGAGCCGCTGCTGGCCGAGCTCGACGCGTTCCTCGATCTGCTCGCGGGCGCCGCCGACCCGGGCCTCGTGACGCTCCAGGAGGGCCTGGAGACGGTCATCTGCGCCGAAGCCGTCCTGACGAGCGCCGCTGACGGGCGCACGGTGGAGATCCGCGAGGCCGCAGCCGCCTGATGCGCGCCGTCGTCGTCGCGCTCGGCAAGATCGGGCTGCCGCTCGCCGCGCAGATGGCACGCGCCGGGCACGAGGTCGTCGGCGACGGGCGCCTGCGCGCCCAGGCGGACACGACGGCCGCGGTCGCCGCGGGACCCGACCTCGTCGTCGCCGTCCCGCCGCTGGTCGTCGACGAGCGCGCAACGCCCGACTGGCGCATCCTCGACCGGGTCG